>JAPYUM010000077.1 GCA_029940535.1 Vicinamibacterales bacterium | reverse complement strand
CCGATGCAGAACAACCCCAGGCTCGTGTTCGAACGGTTGTTCGGCGAGGGTGGCACCACGGACCCGGCCGTCAGACTGGCCCGCTGGCGGCAGCGCGCCAGCATCCTCGACTCGGTCCGGGAGAAAGTGGCGGGTGTCACCCGCACGATCGACGGCGAGGACCGGGCCACGCTGGACGAGTATCTCGAGTCGATCCGGAGTGTCGAGCGGCGTATCCAGCTGGCCGAAGAACAGAGTGCGCGTGAGGTGCCGGAGGTGCTGCAACCGGCCGGCGTTCCCGACACGTTCGAGGGACACGCCAAGCTGATGTTCGACTTGCAGGTCCTCGCCTTCCAGGCTGATCTGACACGGGTCACGACGTTCATGCTGGCTCGCGAGTTGAGCGGTCGCGGATATCCGGAAATTGGCGTATCGGAAGGATTCCACGCCGTCTCGCACCACGGCAACAACCCGGAGAAGATTGCCGACCAGGCGAAAATCAACACCTATCACACCACCATGGTCGCCTATTTCCTGGATCGGCTACAGTCGATTCAAGAGGGCGACGGGACTTTGCTCGACAGCGCCCTCGTGCTGTTCGGCAGCGGCATGGGCAACAGCAACGAACACGACCCGCGGAACTTGCCGCTGGTCCTGGCCGGCGGCGCGGGCGGTCACCTCAAGGGCGGTCGTCATCTCCGGTATCCGGAGGGCACCCGGTTGACGAACCTCCACATGACACTGCTCGGCAAGCTGGGGGTAACGGTGGAATCGGTCGGCGACAGCACCGGACATCTGGACATCGATCGGCTGTCTCAGGCGTAGCCCCGAGGCGCAAGCATCGACAGGCGCATCATCATGACCCGCATCCACGCGACGTTGCCGGCGGCTCTGACTATTGTCACGTGCGCAACGTTGGCGTTGTGGCCCGTCTGGCTCTTCGCCGCTGACGTGCCGTTGATCGACGCGGTGACCGGCGGTGACCGGCAACAGATCCGCACGCTGCTCGACCAGGGCGTCGATGTCAACGCACCCCAGGGGGATGGCGCAACCGCGCTGCACTGGGCGGCGCATCTGAATGACGGCGAGACGGTCGGCGCACTGCTCGAAGCGGGCGCCACCGTCGATGCGGTCAACGACCTGGGGGTGGCACCGCTGCTCATCGCCGCCGCGAACGGCGAGACGGCGATTGCCCAGATGCTGCTCCAGGCCGGCGCCGACCCCGACGGTGGCGCAGCCGAGCGCGAACGCCCGCTGATGCGGGCGGCCTGGGTCGGCAGCCTCGACGTCGTGACCGCGCTGCTCGACGCCGGCGCCGACCCGAACGGCGCGGAGCCCGGGCGCGGGCAGACGGCCTTGATGTGGGCGGTGTCCGAACGACATCCCGCCGTCGTCGAGATGCTGCTGGACCGCGGCGCGGATGTGCATGCCGCTACCGTGAGTCACCTCACCGGGCGCGCGGCGGCGCGAGACGTAACCGGGTATACACCGCTCCTCTTCGCGGCGCGGGTCGGTGATCTCGAGTCGGCCCGGATGCTGCTTGATGCGGGTGCGAACCCGAACGCCGCCGCCAGCGACCGGCTGACGGCACTGGGCCTGGCGACCATCCGAGGTCACGTCGCCGTCGCGATACTGCTGCTCGACCATGGCGCCGACGCCAACGCCGACCAGCGCGGTCACACCCCGCTGCACTGGGCGGCCGGCTGGTGGGAAACCACTCTGACGACCTCGGACTTTCGGGCCGGTCGGGAAGGCAACGACGAGTGGAACGCCTTGCCAGGACTGACCACCGGCAAGGTCGAACTGGTGCGCGCGCTGTTGGCCAGCGGAGCCGACCCGAATGCTCGGATCGAGCGCACCCCGACCCGAGCGGGCGCCACCCGGAGCCCGGGGTTGCCGGAACTCGTCGGTGCCACACCCTTCCTGTTGGCAGCGGCTGGCGGCGACGCCGAGTTGATGCAGGTTCTGGCCGAAGCCGGCGCCGACACCTCGCTCACCACCGAGACCCGATCGACGCCGTTGATGGCAGCCGCCGGACTGGGTCGCGTCATGGGCGAGAACACATTGGACGAAGCGGTGCTGCTGGACGCCGCCCGGCTGGCGGTGCAGATGGGGGCCGACCTCGAGGCAACCGATGATGTCGGCAACAACGCGCTGCACTACGCGGCGTACCACCGATTGAGTGCGCTCGTGCAGTTTCTTGTCGATCAGGGCGCGGCGCTGGAAGCCCGGAACAGATTCGGGGAGACGCCGCTGTGGCTCTCGGAGCTGGCCATCCAGTTCTACGGCGGCGGCACCTACCAGATCGTGCCGACCGACACCGGCGACCTGTTGCGGTCGCTCGGGGCCGAGGCCACCACCCCGTTCTACGACCGGGCGCGACCCCGCGACTGGCCCGACCTGGCGCTGCAGTAGTCGCCTGTTTTTCAACGACCTGTTGAGCCCGCCAACGACGGCGTCTATTCCGGCATCGCGAACGCGACGAGTTCTTGATTCCGGCCTGAACCGGTCGCAATCAGCACAAACTGACGGCCGGTGCTGGTCTGATAGGTCATCGGCGTGGCCGTCGAACGTTCCGTGAGTGCCCCGGACCAGACCTCTCGCCCGCTTCGCTTGTCGAACGCATACAAGGCGTCCTCTCCCCCTCCCGCGAACACCAGCCCACCATTCGTCACGATAGCCCCTGGTGCCCCGGGTGTCCCGAGTCGGTCCGGTAACTCGACCCCCTCGAGCCCGGCGTGTGTGCGGAGCCGCTCGCTGCCCCGGCCAAAGGGCACACGCCAAGCGAGCTCTCCGGAGTTGAGGTCGATGGCCACGAGGAACCCATAGGGCGGTTTGTTGAGTGGCAGACTTCCCTCGAACGTCGGTCGGCCGCCGCGCGCCGTGTCGTAGCCCACATAGTCAGGCTCGTCCGTATCCGCGAACGGATTGTTGGTGGTGGCGGGGTCGAACTTCGCGAGCGTCATCACCGCCGCCACGTTGGAGGTCTTCACGTAGAGGTACCCGGTCTCGGCGTCGTAGGCGCCTCCGCCCCAGTTCACCGCGCCGCCGCCGCCGGGGCGAACCAGTGACCCTTCCAGACTCGGGGGTGTGTAGAGCGGACCGATGCGAAACTGACCCATCGCGTCGCGGGCGGCGGCCTGGAGATCTGGCGTCAGGTCGAACGCGTCGTCGAGTGCCATGCCGGTGGTTGGAAGCACGGCCGGGGGCCGGGTTGGAATCGGCTGAGTGGGCGACGTGACCTCGCCCGGCACGTCGCTCTGCGGCACCGCAACTTCTTCGATCGGCCAGACCGGCTCACCGGTCACGCGGTCGAAGACGAAGGTCAGCCCCTGCTTGGTGAGCTGTGCCACCGCGTCGATCGAGCGCCCGTCGACCGTAATCGGCATCAGCATCGGTTGGGTCGGCAGGTCGTAGTCCCAGACCCCGTGATGCACGATTTGAAAGTGCCACGTCCGTTCTCCGGTGTTCGCATCGAGGGCCACCAGACTTTCGGCGAACAGGTTGTCACCCAGACGCTGCCCGCCGTAGTAGCTGTTGGTCGGGTTGCCGACGGGGAGAAAAACCAGCTCATTCGTCTCGTCGACGGTCATCCCGGCCCAGACGTTCGTCGCCCCGACATGGCGCCACGCCTCGTTCTCCCAGGTCTGACTCCCGAACTCCCCCTCTTGCGGAATGGTGTGAAAGCTCCACACGAGCGCGCCGGTGCGGGCGTCATAGGCGCGAACATCGCCGGGCGGGGTCCGTCGATAGATCACCCGGTCGCCGACCGCACTCCCTACGATAACCAGATCCTTGAAGACGACCGGCGCCGCGTTGAACTCGAAGTGGCTGCGGTCGATCGGCCACACCAAATCTCGGCTCAGGTCCACGACCCCGGCGTCGCCGAACGAATCGACCACCTCGCCGGTCTCGGCGTCGAGCGAGAACAAGCGGAAGCGGCTCGCCAGGAAGATTCGCAGGTCATCGCCGTCACGCCAGGTGGTGACCCCGCGGTGGCGGAATCCGCCGCCCAGCGTCGGCATCCCGTCTTCGTAGGCGCGGGGATCGAAGACCCACCGGACGGCGCCGCTGCCCGCGTCGAGCGCCGCGACGCGGTTGTAGTTGGTGCTGACATACACCGTGCCGTCGATCATGATCGGCGTGCTCGCGAAGCTGCCGGGCACCGTCCCGAATTCCTCTCTCGCTCGCTCCTCGGGACGCCAGGTCCAGGCGACCTGCAACTGGTCAACGTTGTCCGGGGTCACGCCGGCGGCAGGCGACGAGCGGGTATTGGCCTGGTCGGCGCCGACGTAGGGCCACTCGACGATTCCGGCGCCGCCCTGGGCGGTCACGTGGGTGGCCGCGGTGAGTGTGGCGACGACGACCAGGGCGATGGTCGCGGCGGCTCGCTCGACGGGGGAACGCTTTGTATTGGTCATGGTCGCGTCGGGGCTTTTCAGCGCATTGGAACAGGCCGCGCCACGACACCGGCCGTGGGCGGACATGACAACCGAGGGATTCGACGAAGTATAGCGGGAAGGCGCGCGCATCGCTCGGGACGCCGGTCCCGTGGCGCGGTGACAGATCAGGGGCGACGTGTCACTCGGAACGGATGATCACGCGATTGAAGGCGCCGTTCGAACGTACCCGATAGGCCGGCCCGCTCAGCCGATCGCGGTCGGGGCGCCGGTCCACCAGATTGATGAACCCGTCGGTGGAAACCCGCACCGGTGTGTCCTCTGGGACGACCAGTTCCAGACGGTTGAAGGCGCCCTCCAGATTCACACGCGTATCGGTGCGGGGCTCGCCCAGACGCAACGTGAGATCGTTGAAGGCGCCCTCTTCGTCCACACGGGTCACGTCGATTGATCGAAGCCCCCTCAGCAAACGCCGTCGACAGACGAAGCGCCATCGGCAGCGTGTTCGCGACGTTCATGTCCCAGGCCTGCCTCGTCGCCGGCACGAGGTACGCGCCGGACCGCCAGCGACGGGCACCCAGAGTCACCCGAGACGAGTCACCTAGGTCCGAGACCCGCACGCTGCCGGCGGCCGATGTCGTCGTCCGGCCTTCGATCAGCACACCCGGGGCAACGGCACCAGCGCGCAGGCTCAGATCTACCAGCGCCACTCTGGCGTCGAGCGTCGAGGTTTCCAACTGCGCGTCGCGGAGGGCTCGCACCGGGGTCCGGTCGGGCGCGTGTTCACGGCGCGTACAGGCTTCCACCGCCGAGCTCGTGGTACACGATCGGGACGAAGTCGTTGGCGTTCCACGAGGCTTCCTGTCCCCACTTGGCGTCGTAGACGGCGGTTGGTCGGGCCGCCATCACCTCATCGAGGCCGCGACCTTGGGTGATCAGCGTCTGTACTTGATCGCGCACGTCGACGATCATGTCGCGGAACTCGATGATGGCGCCGCGTCCGACCACCTCAAGACCGTGTCCGGGAATTACCCGGGTGTCTGGCCCAGCCATCGCGATCGCCATGTCCAGCGCCTCGACCGTGCCGGCCAGGCTGCCGCCGTTGAAGATGTCGATGACCGGATAGCTCGTCGTGCGAAAGACATCCCCCAGATGCAGCACGTCCGAATCCGCGAAATGCACGAACGTGTCACCGTCCGTGTGAGCCGGTGGCGCCAGGAACGCGCGCACCTCCTCTCCGTTGAGGTGGAAGCTCACGGCATCGTTGTAGGTGATCACCGGTCGGGCGTTGTCAGGCGGCTGCGGCGCGAAACTCCCGCCGCGGCGCGGGAACCGAAGGCGCTCGAGCGCACGCACCCGCACATTGTCGTGGGCGAAGATCAGCACGCCCTGGTCGGCGAGACGCTCATTCCCACCGATGTGATCAGGGTGCACGTGGGTATTGATCAGAAAGCGTATGTCAGCGTCAGACACAGTGCGAACGGCGGCGACCAACCGTTCGGCCAGCGGCGCGAAGAGCGAATCGACGAGAAGCACTCCGTCCGGGCCGGCGAAGACGCCCACATTCCCGCCGCCGCCCGGGCGCGTCACCATGTGGACCTGACCGGCCGCCGGCATCGCTGTGAGCTCGACTCCCGCGAACGGCGTGTTCTGGTTCTGCCCCACGGCGGCGACGACGACCGTCATGGCGGCCGCGGCAACTGTGCCTGCAAAGACGTGGTATCGCGTAGTCATGCTGTGCTCCTGGAGGCCAACAGCGGGTTCCGGCGAGAGTCGTCCCACCCGGTCGGCGACTCAGTGTAGCGCCAAGGACAGCCAGCCATATAATCGGCCGCATGCACTATGCGTCACGTGGCGGAGTCGTGGGCGCGGTCGCGCTGCTGAGCTTCGTTCTCGATGGGGTCGGCGGGCCGGCGGCGGCGCAGAACGGGTCGAGCTTCCTCAGCGCGTCGACCTCGGCCATCGACTACCGGGTCACCCACCTGACGGTGACGCGACCGACGGCATCGTGCCGGTCACTCCTGGACTTGACCGGGCACGACTACGCCGTCGTATCGGCCACGCTGATCGCGGCCACCTCGGACGTGCCGGAACATTGCCGCGTGTTCGGCGTGATTCGACCGGAGATCGGTTTCGGGGTCCACTTGCCCACCGGCTGGAACGGGCGGTTCTATATGCAAGGCAACGGCGGATACGCGGGCAACGCGCCTGACGCCGAGGGGACGCTGCGTACCGCAATGCGAGCGGTCGCGAACGGATTTGCCGCCGCCTCGACTGACACGGGGCACGACGGCCGGGTCGAACCGCTGGGCACGTTCGCTCACAACAACCTGGGGAAAGAGATCGACTACGCGTTCCGGGCCGTCCACCTGACGACGGTCACGGCGAAGTCGGTCATCGCGGCCTACTACGACACCCCACAGCGGTATTCCTACTGGGACGGATGCTCGACCGGCGGGCGCCAGGGCCTGATGTCGGCGCAGCGGTTTCCCGGAGACTTCGACGGCATCGTGGCCGGCGCGCCCGTGCAGAACTTCACGGACACGCAGATGGCCTACATCTGGAACAACCAGGCCCTCGCCGAAGCGCCGCTGAGCGAGGCCAAAGTGGCCCAGGTGGGCCAAGCCGTCTATGCGCGGTGCGACGGGGCCGATGGTCTCGAGGACGGGCTCATTGACGACCCGCGACGATGCGACTTCGACCCGGCTCGTCATCTCCCGGTCTGTGACCGCTCGTCCGGCGACGACTGCTTCACGGCCGGTGAGATCGAGACCTTGCAAGCCATCTACGGCGGCCCGGTCGCCGACGGACAGCAACTCTTCCCCGGCCAACCGTTGGGGGCAGAGGCGGGCGGGTGGACCAATTGGATCGTCTCGGACCGAGGACAAACGATCGGCTCTCGGTTCTCCGAGACCTTCTTCAAGTATCTGGCGTTCACGCCGGACGAGCCGGAGTTCGACTGGCGAATGTTCGACTTCGCCACAGACCCGGCCCGGGTGACGAGTCGGGCGATGCTTGATGCGATGGACCCGGACCTGTCCGCTTTCCAGGGCAGAGGGGGCAAGATGATCACCCATTTCGGGTGGGCCGACACCGCCTTGAATCCGATGATGGGGGTGAACTACTACGAGGACGTCCGCGCGACCATGGGCGAGGAGGCCACCGCCGACTTCTACCGGTTCTTCACCGTGCCGGGCATGTTCCACTGCGGCGGCGGGCTGGGAACCGACACGTTCGACGTAATGACGCCGCTGGTCAACTGGGTTGAAGGCGGCGTGCCTCCGGACGCCATTCCGGCATCGCGCATCGAGGAGGGCATCGTCACCCGCACCCGCCCGCTGTGCGCCTATCCCCAGGTAGCCCGATACGCGGGCTCAGGCAGTATCGACGACGCGAGCAACTTCGCGTGCGGCGCGCCGGTCCTAACGGGTCGCTGAAAAACACGCGCGGTTTCCTGGCAAGCCACTCGTCTGGCCAGACGCGAGGAGGGAGCATGCAGGCGGCATGTGACCCCGCTGAGTCAATGCCGCGAGGTCCGCTCTTTGCGGACGGATCGGCAGGAAACCTAGCGCTTCTGGGCTTTGCTGCGAGCCACGAAGACGATGGCTCCAGACGTCACCGCGACCAGGCCACCCACGAAACTGGCGTAGGCGATGACGGCTCCTGGCCGAAATCCGGACCAGCGCAGGACCAGGGACACGATGATCGACGCCGTGACGGCCACGTTGAGCGCGCCGAGGATGTCAGTGCCGCGCATCGTACCTAGCATCCTATCTACACCGCGCCCTTCGACCTGAGAAAATCAGCGACGTCGTGTGCCTCTCCCGCCACGGCATGCCGCAGGAGCGGGATGCGGTGGGGACCCAGCCAGTCGATGGCGTCAGCGTAGGCATCGACCACCGGTCGCACGACATCGAGCATCCCCATCATCGCGGCACAGAAGTGGTCGAGCCGAGCCCCTCGGCCCAGGAGCAGGGCGGCGATGTCCCGATGGCCCATGTGGGATGCCGCACCCAGGACGGTCTCGAAGTCGCCCGCGCCCCAATCCCAGGTCGCATTGAGCAGCGCCGGTTCATCGTCGAGCATCGTCGTCATCCGGCCGAGGTCGGCATGTGCCACACGGACGAATTCCGACACCTGGTCGCCCGGCAAAGCGGGCGGACCTTCCTGGGCGACGACCGCCGCGCGGCCGGGCCTCATGGCCATGGCCACCAAAGAACCGACACCGGCTGTTACGAAATGCCTGCGACCGCGCACACTCATCTCAGCCTCCATTCCAAAAGCGCCCACCTGCTAGGGCCCCGATCACCCGCGTCGCAGGACCGCCACCGGGGCCACTCTCGTCGCCCGCCACGACGGAAGACACATGGCCAGGCTGCCAACCGCGAACAGGACGACGACCACCGAGGCCGCCGTGGTGGGGTCGGTCGCTGGACACCGTAGAGAAAGCTCGCAAGCAGTCCGAACAGCGGCCAGTGCCAGATGCTGTTCAAGCTCGAACCGACTCGCGGTCGACCCCCCGTCTTTGCAACAGCTCACGACAACGACGCCAGAATCCACTCACGTTCCGATCCTCATTCCGCGTCCGCCTGCAGCACACGGGTCATCGCCTCGGTCGACCGCTCCCACGCTTGCCGCTCAGTCGTCAATCGGCGGCGCCCTGCCGCGGTGAGCGCGTAGTACCGCGCGCGTCGATTGTTCTCGGAGAGGGCCCACTTTGAACTGATCGCGCCGGCTCGTTCGAGTCGTTCGAGGGCCGGGTAGAGGGCCCCCAGCGTGACGCGAAAGACCCCGCGTGACACCTGCTCGATCCGCTGACCAATGCCGTACCCGTGACGCGGTTCCAGGGCGAGCGTCTTGAGGATGAGGAGGTCGAGTTTCTCGGTGGCCATGCTGCTCCTATCGAATTCGATAGGAAAACTGTAGCCCAACTCGCTGGCGGCTGTCCAGGTTCACGCCGCGGCGGGAGTGCGGCGGTCTCGAAAGAACAGCGCGAACAGCACCAGCACGGCGGTGGCCCAGACGGCCGGCACGATCCAGATCTGGCGCCAGACGTGTCCGTCGCCCGTCACATACAGGTCGACGACGAACCCGGACAGCAACGACCCGATGAACATCCCGACGCCGAGGGTCACGAAGGCGATGAGCCCCTGCGCGGCGGCGCGGAGGTCGGGGGGCGCCTTTTCGTCGACGTAGATCTGGCCGGTCACGAAGAAGAAGTCGTAGCAGATGCCGTGCAGCAGAATGCCGCCATAGAGCATCCAGACCATCGCACCGTTGTCACCCCAGGCGAACAGCAAATACCGGCTGATCCAGGCGGCCATGCCGACCAGCAACATCCCTTTCACCCCGAGCCGTCGAAAGAGCAACGGCATCGCCAGCATGAAGCCCAGCTCCGAGAACTGACCCAGCGTCATCTTGCCGGCGGCGTTCACCACCCCGATCTCGTTGAGAAACGGGTTGGCGAAGGTGTAGTAGAACTGCAGCGGGATACAGACCAGGAGCGAGCCAGCCACGAACACGGCGAACGACCGTTCGCGCAGCAGCAACAGCGCGTCGAGACCGAGCACGTCGCGGGCGGTGACTCGGGTCGCCGCCTTCGCGGGAGGCGTATGCGGAAGCACCAGACAGAAAAGCCCAAGCGCCACTGACGCGGCGGCGGCAATTTGCAGCGGGCGCGCCGTGTCCTCGAGCCGCAGGAACCCCACCAGGTTGCCCGCGACGATCCAACCGATGGTGCCCAGCACGCGGATCCACGGAAACTCGCGCGCCGGATCCTTCATCTGGTGGAACGACAACGAGTTGGTCAGAGCCAAGGTGGGCATGTAGCAGAGCGCGTACAGCAACAGCACCGCGTAGAACGACGCGAAGGTGGTCTGGGTCGCCACGACGAACAGGATCAGGCCGCCGACGACGTGCAGTGCCGCCAGCAGCTTCTCGGTGGCGAAGAACCGATCCGCCACCATGCCAACGAAGAACGGCGAAATCATTGCCGCGACGGCGGTCGTGCCGAACACCAGACCGATCTGCTGCCCCGGAAAACTCAGCGTCTCCCCCAGGTAGGTCCCCAGCGGGACGGACCAGGCGCCCCACACAAAGAACTGCAGGAACATCATGGCCGACAGTTTGAGGCGAGTGGCGAGGGGCATCTGTGCGGCTGGAATGTCGCTGTGGCGCGGGCCTTCAGGCCTGCGAGGCAAGGTGAAGCCTTGCCTCACCGATGTCGGGTCTGCCAACTGATGCTGCGGGCTATGCGAGCGCTCGCTTACAAAATTCGAAGCAGCGGCGCATCTCCTCCACGGTGTCGCCACCTTGATACTCGTATTCGATGTTGGCGGGAATATCCCAGCGCTGGTCGCGGAGCATCGTGAGCACCGGCCCAATGGCCGTGTCGCCCTCGCCCCAGGGGGTGTTCGGACCCTCATCTCGCTTCCGGTCCTTCAAGTGCACGGTCACGATCTGTTCGTGGTGCTCCCGCAGATACGCGACCGGATCGTGATTCGCCGCGGTGTAGTGTCCGATGTCCAGGTTCACCGCGATGGAACGCCCGTCGCCCTGCGCCACCGCCGCCGCGAACTGGTCGGGATGCGAGTACTCGTTCGGGTCGACCCGCGAGTGGTTGTGGATGGCAACCGGAATGCCGTGATGAGCCGCCCGAGGAACCACCCGGGGAATGACGTTCACATTGGCCGACGCGGTGATGGCCGGCACGCCGAGCGCCTTCGCCATCTCGAAGCCCCGGTCGATCTCTTCGTCAGAAAAGTGATCCTTGAAGCTGAGGTTGTACGAATTCAGTGTCAAGCCGGCGCGCGTGAAACGCTCGCGGATGGAGGTGAAGTGGTCGAGGCTGACGGTCGTCCGCCACCGCCTCATCTCCTCTCGGGCGTCACGCCCGCGAAGCTCGCGTGGCTCGACATGGCCCTCCCAGAGCTCGCAGCTCGTGATGCCGACGTCGACCATACCGTCGATGAGCCCCTGCAGGTCACGATCACGGAAGCTGTAGCTCTGGGCCCCGATCAGCACCCCGGCGATCCGTGACTCGGCGCCACCCGCTTGCGCCTGTCCGGTCCTCCCCGACGCCCCGACCAGCAGGCTCGCCGCCATCAGCTTGTGCCATTCCCGTCTCGTCAGCTTGGTCATGTCGTACCTCTGGTTGAATGCCGCCCAATTCTACTGGACGCGGCCCGACTCGGTTGAGGAATCAGTAGCCACGAGGCGGCGATGCGAGGCGACCACCTCATCGCCATCGTCGACCTAGACGCCGAGATGAATCGGTTCGCGCCCCCGGACCAGTGACCCGGATGAGAATCACTCAGATCGGCGACCGGCCATCGTGCGCGCCGTCCTCACCATCGACATGCAAGAGCATGGTTCGTAACTCGTCGTGCGTGCAGACTCCCTTCTCGAGCATCAGACGTTGCAGGGTCTTGGTGGCCAGCGCCAGTTCGCCCATCACGCGTTCGAGCCGTTGCGCGTCGATGGAACCGTCACGATTGATGCGAGCTGCTTCCAGCCGCGCCTCCATCGCTTCCTTCGGCGCTTCGTCGATCTTGGTGTGCTGATAGATGTCGAAGATCCAGTTGATTAGTCCCATGCCTACCCTCCAACGAAATGGACCACACCTGTCCGGTTCACAGAGATATACGGAGGCGGCGCCGGATCCGTGCCGTGGATCAGACCCAGGTTGGTTTCCGGGCGAGGCGTTCGTCCGGCCAGCCGTCCACACGCGGGGGCGTGTAGACGCGAGCAGAAACAGGAAACGGTCAACCGAGTGTCTGTGGCGCAGGCCTTCAGGCCTTCGATCGCATGGCAAAAGCCATGCGCCACAACGGAAGAGGTGGGGTCGAACCGAATGCCTCACCTAGAACGCCCAGTTGGTGACGGCAAAGGCGATGAACACGACGGTTGCGACCAGCACGCCTCGACCGATCCTCCGCCAGACTCGGGTCTCGCTGCGGAAGAGCACTAGCGCGCCTCCTACGATGAGCAGAAGCTCCAGCGGACCGACGAGCCACCCATAGTGCCGCGGGTCCCAGTACGACACGGGGCTGATGAACCGCCACGAGGACAAGGGGAAGAAGTGGGCGTGTGCGTCCTCTCGGTGCACCAGCAGATCCGTTACGCAGTGCAGGGCCATGCTTGCGAAGAACGCGAGCCACGCCGTAGCGCGTAGCCGCCAGGCGACCAGGGCGCCCAAACCAATCAGCGGGAACGAATTGAAGAGGTCGACGACCAGCTGCCAATCCGGGTCGAAGTAGCGGGTGCTCCAGATGACCCGCTCGGGCGTGCCTCGAACGACCCGCTCGTAGGCGAACAGGAACACCATCGAGAGGTCCGGCGCCACTGCCCCGCCGGAGATAGCCAGCCAATGCGAGAGCCAGCGCCCGCGGCCCAGCACCAACGCGTTGAGCATGACGTGGGTCGGCGTGTTCATGAGCCGAACCTGGGTTCGGTCCCATCCCTGACTCTCGTGAGATTGGCGCGGTGCGTGAACACGATGAAGCCGGCAAGCGCGATGGTCACGAACAAGGTCCCGCCCGAAACATCGTATCCAACGCCGTAGCGGAGCGCCGCGAGCACGACCGGCATCGAGACGCACGCGCCGACGGACGCGAGGGACACGTATCTGGTGGCCGCGACGGTGGCTACGAAGACCGCGATACAGACGGGCACCAGGGTCGGATACAACGCCAGGAACACCCCGGACGCGGTCGCCACCCCTTTGCCACCGCGAAATCCAGCGAAGATGGGATAACAGTGTCCAAGCACCGCCGCGGCGCCAGCGACCAGGGGTAGAAACCCCTCGAGCCCTGGCATGTCGGCAAACTGAAGGCGTGGCGCGAGCAGGGTCGGCAGATAGCCCTTGGTCACATCGACCGCCAACACCACGACGGCCGGCTTCCAGCCAAACGCGCGGAGGATATTCGTGGCGCCGGCGTTCCCGCTCCCAAGGGTGCGTACGTCGGTCCTGTAGACCAGTCGGCTGACCACGACAGCGGTCGAGAACGACGCCACCAGAAATCCGAACAGGGCAACGAGGACCAGGTTGGCGACTACCATGCCGCTCCCACCTGCTGCGATGGGGACGCCCCCATCAGGGGGACCCTCGCGTAGCTCTGGGACGCCGGGCGACGACCATAGCGACCGCCGTCAGGACGAGACACAGATACGCGGGCAAGTCACCGACCTGTCCATAGAACGTCAGCTGGGTCAGCAACCGGACGTCTTCCGTGACCACAGTGGTCACAAACAGCTCGCTCCGTCTCACGACGCGGCCGTAGGGATCCACGACACCGCTGATCCCGGTATTGGCCGCGCGCACCAGATAGCGGCCCTGCTCGATGGCGCGCATGGCCGCCTGCTGGAAGTGCTGATGTGGAGCGGCGGAACGCTCGTACCATGCGTCGTTCGTTATGGCGACCAGGAGCTCGCTGCCGTTCCGAACGAAGTCGCGGATGAGCGCCGGATAGATGACCTCGTAGCAGATCGCCACACTGACCTGATGTGACCCAACAGGGATCGTGTTGGCTCGAAGTCCCGGCGAGAACGGCCCGACTGCCTCCACGAGAGGCCCAACGAAAGACAGCAGCGACCGGAATGGGACGTACTCACCGAAGGGCACCAGGTGCATCTTGTGATACACGGCCGACGTTTCGCCTGACTGGTTGAGCGCAAAGGCGGCATTGAAGAGCTGAAACTCCGGCTCCAGCCTCAATTGCGTGCTCCCGAACACCAGGTCGACACTGGCGTCACGCGCGAGCCGGCGAATCTCCTCACTCGCGGGATGGCTCTCGAAACTGAACGGCGTGGCTGACTCGGGCCACACGACGAGTTGCGCGCCGGCGGCCGTGCTCTGACGGCTGAGCTCCGAATACCGGGCCAAAATCTGTGCTTCCCGGTCCCCGTCCCATTTCTGGTCCTGCGGGATGTTGCCCTGTATGAGCCCGACCCGCAGCGGGTCTCCCGCCTGGACGAGTCGGTTGTCGGCCAGCCGTGCCATTCCGAACGCGACGACCACGACAACCACGCCCCCGGCCGAGGCCAACGCGCGCAGACGGTATCGGGCCGGCCCGACCAACGCGAGAGCGAGCACACTGTTGACGAACAGCACGAGCAGCGTGATGCCGTGCACGCCGAACAGGCTGGCCAGCTGCGCCACCGGCAAGACGTCGGTCTGGCTGTAGCCGATCAGCTCCCACGGGAACCCACCGAGGATCCACAACCGACCCAGCTCGGTCGTGAGCCAGAGCGGCGCCGCCCCCAGCAAGCCGAGCGACCCGAGTCGCCGGCACAGCACCACGACCATGACGGCAAAGGCGGCGGGAAAGAGCGCGAGATACGCCACCAGCAGGCCGTTGATCAGCACGCCCAGCAGCTGGGGAAACCCGGCGAACGACACCATGACGGCGGTCAGCCACGGCAGGGTGCCACCGAAGTACACCGCGCCGGTGGTCAAACCAAGCCAGAAGGCCCGTCGGACTGATTTGATGTCGTGGAGTGCGATCAGGAGCGGGATGCACGCCACCCACGCGGACGCGGGGTGCCCGAACGTCGGGAAACTGAGCGCGAGCAGCGCACCTGACAGCCCCGCTGCGGCAAATGCCCGCTCTCCGTGCACGCGGACATCATAGTATGCGGCACCGCGTTCACGAAGATACGCGGCTCACCCGCTGCGTGGAGTGGGGTCGGGATTCGTGGAACAGGGCCCTATAATGCCGGATGCCTCATCGTCGATACGGCCGGTTGGTCGTCGGACTGTCTCTCGTCGTTGGCGTTGGTGTCGCCACGCCGCAGGCGGCGAGCGAGGACGGTGTCGTCACGCTCGACACCGGCACGGTCCGCGGGGTGCGGCTGGACGACGAGGCCGGCCTCTGGACGTTCAAGGGGATGCCGTTCGCCTCGCCCCCCGTCGGCGAACGACGCTGGCAGCCCCCGGCTCCGGTGGCGGCCTGGACCGGCGAGCGGGCGGCGGAGCAATTCGGGCCACGGTGTATGCAAGACAGCAGACCGAGTCTCGGCGGTGGTATCCCGCCGCTCAGCGAAGACTGTCTCTATCTCAACGTGTGGACCGCGGCGGCGCCGGGAGAGCGGCTGCCGGTCATGGTCTGGATCCACGGGGGCGCACTCACGGGTGGGGCCGGTTCCGGATCGAGTTATGACGGTAGCGCGATGGCCCGCCGCGGCGTCGTCCTGGTCACCATCAATTACCGCCTCGGTCCGTTCGGCTACCTCGCTCATCCATTGCTTACGGCGGAGTCGCCTCAGTCCGCATCGGGTAACTACGGCGTGCTGGACCAGATCGCAGCGCTGGAGTGGGTGCGACGCAACATCGAGGCGTTCGGCGGCGACGCTGACCGGGTCACGATCTTCGGTGAGTCTGCCGGATCCTGGAGCGTCCAGACGTTGCTCGCCACGCCGCTGGCCGAGGGGTTGTTTCACCGTGCTATCGGCGAGAGCGGCGGCGTGCTCGGCTCGTATGGGGCAACGCCCGATCTCGTCACCGTGGAGGCGGAGGGCGAACGGTTCGGCGCCACGCTCTTGCGCGTCGACGATCCCGCCGAGGTCACGCTGGCCGCCATGCGGGCCGCCTTGGCGGTCGACGTCATGACGACGGCGCGCACCCCAGAGGGCCGGACCCGCGCGAGACCCGTCGTGGACGGATGGGTGCTCACTGACACGGCTCGAGCCATCTTCGAGGGGGGGCGCCAGCACCGAGTGCCGGTCATGGTCGGATGGAACGCTGATGAGGGCTCGCTGGCCGTCGGACGCGCGCCGACGGACGTCGCCGCGTACCAGACCTGGGCACGCGACACGTTTGGCGACAAGGCCAACGCGTTCCTGGAGCTGTACGGCGGTGATACACCCTCGACCGCTCGCGAGGCGTTCCTCAAGGCCTATAGTGACCAGAACTTCGGCTGGGAGATGCGTGAATGGGCCCGCCTCATGGGAAACGTGAACCAGCCAGCCTTTCTGTATCACTTCAGCCGGGTCCCGCCGGCGAGTACGACCGGCGTCTACCACGGCGCCGAGATCAGATATGTCTTTGACAACCTCTATGCGCCGGGCGCCCAACACGAGTACACCTTGCTCGACGGCTGGGTGTCCGGTCTGATGGCCTCGTACTGGGTCGCGTTCGCCACGACCGGGAATCCCAACACCGCCGACACCCCGCCGTGGCTCGCCTACACGTCTCTGCGTCACGAGCTCCTGGACTTCGGCGACACTGGCGTGCACCGGTTCGACTTCCGTAAGGCAGAACTGGACTTCTTTGACCACTACTACGCGGAGTCGGCGGACGCCGATCAAGACGAGGACGACCAGTAGCCATGAGACGGCCCCCACGAACGGCGGCGCTGGCCCTGATGGCCGGCTTGGCGCTGCTCGCCACGAACTGCTCACCGTCGCCGTCGGCGACCGTTGCGACTACCGTCTCCGAGGCATCCGGCTCAGCCGCCGAGGGACCACCCAACATCGTCATCATCACGGCCGATGACCTCGGGTACGGCGACCTGGCGTCATACGGACATCCCAACATCCGCACCCCACACCTCGACCGGATGGCTCGCGAGGGCCAGCGGTGGACCAGTTTCTACGCCCAGGCCCCGGTATGTTCCCCCAGCCGCGCCGCGCTGCTCACGGGACGCGTGCATCTCAGAAGCGGCATGTTCGGGCGACGCACCGCCGTCTTTTTTCCCG
Source organism: Vicinamibacterales bacterium (assembly GCA_029940535.1). GTDB lineage: Bacteria > Acidobacteriota > Vicinamibacteria > Vicinamibacterales > UBA8438 > UBA8438. The sequence continues at coordinate 1,908 of JAPYUM010000077.1, read as the reverse complement.
ATTCCCTCACCGGGCTCCCAGCGACCGAGGTCACTCTGGCCGAAGCGTTGCGGGACCAAGGCTACGCCACCGGCATTGTCGGCAAGTGGCATCTCGGCCACCTGCCCGAGTATCTGCCGACCCGACACGGCTTCGACTCCTGGTTCGGCATCCCGTACTCCAACGACATGGACTGGCACCTTCCGGAGGGCATGGCGAACCGAACTGCGTACTTCGCGCCGGAAATGGACTACTGGCACGTGCCGATCATGCGGAACGAGGAGGAGGTCGAGCGTCCGGCCGACCAGAGCACGCTCACAGACCGGTACGCGCAGGAAGCGGTGACCTTCATCGAGTCGCACCAGGACCAGCCGTTCTTTCTGTATCTGCCGCACACGATGCCGCACATGCCACTGTTCCGGTCCGAGCCATTCGAAGGGCACAGCACCGCCGGCACCTACGGGGACGTCATCGAAGAAGTCGATTCGGCGGTTGGACGGGTGTTGGAGACGCTGGAACGTCTGGAGTTGGCGGCCAACACCCTCGTGGTCTTCACGAGCGACAATGGCCCCTGGACCAGTTTCGAGACCCATGGCGGGTCGGCTGGCCCACTGCGGCACGGCAAGGGCACGACGTTCGAGGGCGGAATGCGAGTGCCGGCGATCTTCTGGTGGCCCGGGACCATTGAGCCGGGGGTGATCCAGGACATCGGGTCGGCGATGGACCTGTTCACGACATCGATTACGCTCGCCGGGGGCGTGGTGCCCGCGGACCGCCCGATCGACGGCGTCGACATCAGTCCTGTCCTGTTTGGTACCGGCATGACCCCGCGCGACAGCATGGCCTACTACCGGATGGGCGAGCTGTTCGCGTTCCGGCAGGGGCCGTACAAGGTGCACTTCGTGACCGAAGGACGCTACGGTCTGCCACCGGCACGCACCGAGCATGACCCGCCGCTGCTCTTCGACCTGAGAGTCGATCCCGGTGAGCGCTACGACATCTCGACCGAGCAGCCGACGACGGTGGCGGCGCTGGTCGAAGCCGCCGCGCGGTATGAAGCGAACATGACGATAGCGGAGCCGCTCTTCGACCTGCGCGGCGGGTGATCAGACAGGCGATCGCGGGATGCCCCGTCCTGAAATCGACCGAATTCCATGACGGAGTCGGTCGGCTAGCGTTACTATTTGGTGAGCTTTGTGACTTGTCCCCACACTCGAAGCTCTTATCCGGTGGCACAGACACTTCGCGGATGGCGGAGGTGGAGAACCGTCCAATATGGCCGCACCCGCTCGTTCTACCCACGACACGATCCACGCGCGCTTCACGAGCCCGTTCCCAGCGATCGTCCACGTCGAACTGACCAACGAGTGCAATCTCGATTGTCCGATGTGCGCCCGGACGACGAGCATGACGCGTCCGGTGCAGCACATGCCGGACACGATGTTCCGTCGGATCGTGGACGAACTGCAGGGGAAGGGCGTCGACCGGGTGGTCTTGCACCATTTTGGTGAATCACTCCTCCATCCGCAGGCCTACGAACTGATCCGGTACGCGTCTCGAAAGAAGGATATCGGGAGGGTTTCGCTGTCGACAAACGTCACGACGCTGAACCGGGAGAATGCCAAGAAGCTCCTCAAGAGCCGCCTGCATCACGTGACGCTCTCGGTAGACGCGCACAGCAGCGACGTCTACAAGGTTGTGCGAGGTTTCGACTTCGATCGCGTCGTGACCAACGCGAAGGGCTTCCTCGAGCAACACCGCGAACGCGAGTCCAAAATGAAGGTCACGATCTTGATCATCAACATGGGCATCAAGCGTGGGGAGATCGGAGCCTTCGAGCAAGCCTGGGCCCCGTATCAGTCGCCGCGCGTCAAGATCCTGGTCAAGAAGATGACCAACTACGGTGGAGCGGTCGATACGGATCAGTTC
>JAPYUM010000076.1:6756-19255 GCA_029940535.1 Vicinamibacterales bacterium | reverse complement strand
GCCGTCGTAGGGAGCGCCGGTTCCTGAGGATCCGACGAAGAACTGCGAGCCGTCCGGCAGCGTGATGTCCCGCGCGTTGGCGGTGTTCGAGCCATTCTTGGCGCGGAAGCCGTCTATGACCAGCTCGAGCCCGGCCGGTATCGAGTTCTTATTCAAGCCCCGCCGCATCAGCGCGTTCGGGGCGCCGCACTCGATAGCCCAGGTCACGACGTTGCCGTTCGCATCCTCGACATCGATGTGAATCCACGAGTGCGGATTGATCCATTCCGTGCGGTTCACCGTTCCGGTGAGGGTCATCGGGCGGTTGGCATCGAACTCGGCGGAGAAGGCGTGGTGGGCCCTTACCGGCCCGCCGGCCAGCAAGGTGAGCAGGGTAACGGTCGCCGTCAGCAACAATATCTTCCGCATCGGATCAACCTCGGTCTTGACGCCCTTGAGGGGGCTTCCACGGCTCCTGGTTACGGAATCGGGTGCACGCGCGCTGCCTCGACGTCGATGCCGGTCATCAGCGACAGGTTGCGCCCGTTGCCTTCATGGCAGGCGTACTCGAACAACATGTGGTCGTCCGCCGCCCGCTGGAGCGCGTTGTATCGGAGCGTCCACGGCTGCGAGAAGACGTCTGCATCTTCGATCGTCGCCGTGTACTGAATCGTATTGGCGTCGATGAAGGTGAACCGCTCGATCACGTGAAGCTGGTCGCTGTGGAACACCCCGTGCCCGGTGCTCAAGGAGCTGCCGGGCGCGCCCTCGGGCGGGGCGCCGTGGCCGACCGGCCAGGTATTGTCGGTGAAGTTCGTGGTGTCGACCACCAGCGTGTTGCCTTCCCAGCGTCCGCGCGAGTCGCCCATGCCCAGCCTGATGGCCGGGTCAATGTGCGGGCTGTCGTCGAGCGGGATGTAGCGAGAGTGATGGTTCCACTCGTAGAGCATCAGAACGAACCCTGGCCCCTGCTCGATCTGGTAGGTGTTGTAGCCGACCGGCAGGTGCGCCCGCGGGAAGGCCGCCGGCAGGCACTTCACCCGAGGGTCGAGGTGCTCCAGCTGATCCTGCCGCGCCATGATCTCGTTGCGCTGCTCGGTCGCCCATGGCTGAAACGGCACCTGCCCGCTGGGCGGGTCGATGATCATCGGGCCGTCCGGACGAGCCGGAGTCGGCCGGGCCGGCGCGTCCGGATCCGGTTCGAAGAATCGGGAGAACGCCGCGCCCTGTCCCTGGTTGGCCCCCTCGGGGGGCGCCCATTCGCTGGTGGGCGTCTCCAGCGCCTGATACGGCCCCGGCAAATAGTGTCCCCTGAGGTCCGGGTCGCCCCACTTGGTGCGGGGCGGCTCGAAGCCGCCGTCCTGAGCGAGGCTCGTCGCCGGCGCCGCCAGGACCAACGCTACCACCGCGATTCGACCGGCGTGCATCTTCGTCACCGTGCGCCTCCTTCGGCTTCCGACAGCGCGTCCAGCAGATGGTCGACGCAGTCGTAGTCGAGCAACCGCAGCCCAGGCTCCATCCGCTTGTAGATCGGCATCCGCATCGTCCAGGGCCGGGTATAGGTCCGTGGGTCCTCGAGCGTCACCTCGTAGTCGAGGTGATATTCCGTCATCGGCGTGTAGCGCTCCACCACGTGCAGCTCGTTACTGTGATGGTTGCCTGCGGCATCCAGCCAGGTCTGTCCGTTGAAGTGGGTGGTGTCGACCACCAGCGTGTCTCCCTCCCAGTGCCCTCGGGAGTCGCCCAGCCAGAAATCGTTTGGGAGCGGGTGCGGGCTGCCGTCGGTGTAGACGATGCGCACCGTGTGCGCGAACTCGTAGCTCAGTACGACGTGGTCCGGCGTCTGCACGATCCGGAACGGCCAGGGCATGTAGGTGACGCGCGGCACCCCGGGTAGGAAGCACTTCCGCACCGGGTCGTTTGTGAGACGGTTGACGCGGTTCGCGTCGCGCGCGGTGGCCGCCGCCGGACGATAGGGAATGGTGCCGCCGTCGACCACGCTGAGGCCAGCGGGGATGCCGTCCTGGGCGTTGTGCGCCTCCAGGTCCCACGCTGCGCTACCCAGCACTTGCCAGATGCCGCCGAGGTCAGGGCGGCCGTCGGCGGTTCGCGGGCCGTCGTAGGTCTGGGCACTTGTGTGCGCGGCGGCGCCGCACACCAGGGCCCCTGCAAGTAACACCGACGCAACTCGGGGCATCTTCATCGTCGATCTGCCGCTAACGTGTCCGCTTCGGGCAGAGCATGACGGTCCGTCCGCGCGAGGTCAAGGGGGACCGGTCGGGGGACGCTGCGCGACGACGCCGTTGGCGATCAGCGCATCGATCTCGGGAGCGTCGAGACCCCAGTCTGCCAGCGCTTGGCGAGTGTGCTCGCCGGCTGCGGCCGGGGCGCGACGGATGGCACTCGGGGTCCGGCTGAACCGGGGCGCTGCGCTTGGTTGCCAACCTCCACTGCCCTCGACAAAGGTCGCCCGCTCTCGGTTGTGGGGGTGGTGTGGAGCCTCCGTCAAACTCAGAACCGGTGCGAAACAGGCGTCCGTGCCTTCGAGGATGTCCGTCCAGTCATCGCGCGTGCGAGTCCTGATCAACGCGGCCAGCTTTGTCTTCAGCTCAGGCCAGTCTTTCCGGTCGATTGAGTGCGGCAGCTCGTCGTTGCGCATGTGCAGTCGGTCGAGCAGCACGGCGTAGAACCCAGGTTCGATGGGGGCCAGTGCGATGTGTTTGGCGTCGCTCGTCTCGTAGACGTCGTAACAGTGAGCGCCGCTGTCGAGCAGATTCGTGCCGCGCACGTCCTGAGACACCCCGGCGTTGAGAAGCGCATAGGCGGCGGTCATCAGTGATGCCGCGCCGTCGACCATGGCAGCGTCGACGACCTGTCCCTGGCCAGACTCCCGGGCTTCGAACAGCGCCGACACCACACCAAGGGCCAGATACAGGGCGCCCCCGCCGAAATCGCCCACCAGATTAAGCGGCGGGGTGGGTGGCTGTCCCGCGCGTCCGGTGGCATGCAGAGCCCCGGTCAGCGCGATATAGTTCAGGTCGTGTCCTGCTGCCTGGGCCAGCGGGCCGGTTTGGCCCCACCCGGTCACCCGTCCGTAGACCAGTCGCGGGTTCCGTGTGAAACAGTCGTCCGGGCCGAGACCCAGCCGCTCGGTGACGCCGGGTCGGAACCCTTCAATCAGCGCGTCCGCCTGCTCGCACAAGCGCAGCATCAGGGCCACGCCATCCGCGTGTTTGAGGTCAACCGCAAGCGATCGCCGGCTTCGGTTCAGCAGTGCGTGCTCGTCCGGCAGGGTGATGCCGAGGCCGGACGGCCTCAGCCGATCGACCTTCAGCACGTCGGCCCCTAACTCCGCCAGCAGCATGGCCGCCATCGGGCAGGGTCCGATCCCGGCCAATTCGATAATCTTGACTCCCGCTAGTGGTCCCATCTTGTCTGTCTCTCAGACGTGCCCGACTGTCTGCCGTAGCCTCGGCGAAGGCGGGCCCTTGTCATCGGGGTGCTCGCTGCGCCATGGTACCCGGACGCCGTGCCGCCGGTATTCGGGGGCCACGCAACTGGGGCGTCTTGAGACGTTGACTGGAATGGCACATTGCTGGGGTAAGCGAGGGGAGACACTGCTGGCCGCGCTGGCCCTGCTGCTCTCGACGAGCGTGGCGTCCGCCCAGGACAGTTTGGCGAATCCGCACGAAGGGAACCCGGGGGCGGCGCGGGCCGGCCGGGCGCTGTTTGAAACCCGGTGCGCTGAATGCCACGGGGCTGACGCGAAGGGTATCAGTGGTCCCGACCTGACCGATCTGTGGGCCGCCGGCCGTAGCGACGGTGGTGTGTTCCAGACGATTCAGCGAGGCGTCCCCGGCAGCATCATGCCGTCGAGCTCGGCGCCAGACGACGAACTCTGGGCCATTGTCAGCTACCTCAAGGGCATCAGTACCGTGTCACCGGTCGAGTTCGCGACCGGGAACGCGGACGAGGGTCGCCAGATGTTCGGTGCGAACTGTGCCGGGTGCCATCGTGCGGGACGCAGTGGCGGTCGGTTGGGTCCGGACCTGTCGCGCATCACGCTCAGCCGGTCTCGCGCTGGTCTGATGTCGTCCATTCGGGACCCGAGCGCCGCCATGCGGGTTGGTTATCGGACGGTGACGGTGGTGACGGCTGAGGGTCAGCGCATCCGAGGCCTCAAGAAGGCCGAGGACGCCTTCTCGATCCAGATCGTCGACACCGCCGAACGGCTGCAGGGATATCTCAAGACCGACCTGCGTGAGGTGCAGAACGAGGCCCAGTCTCTGATGCCGCCGTTCGGGCCAGATCGGCTGACTGACGGGGACCTGGACAATCTGCTGCGGTTTCTCGCGTCGCTCCGTGAAGGCGGCGACGCCCTCTGACCGCCATCGGTCGGTTCGAGACCCGCGTGGAGTCCGGGCCAGGAGGCTCGTGGAAGATGAAGGTGGATCAAGCATGCGCGTGACGAAACTCGTGACGATGACGGCGCTGGCGGCCCTGGCCGGAACGGCTGGGCTCGACGCCCAGGAACCGGGGGCCGGACCCACGTCAGCGCAGCTGGTGGAAGGCTTCACGGATTCGTCCCGCTGGCCCACGTTTTCTGGAGACTACAGCGGTCGCCGCCACAGCCCGCTGACCCAGATCACGCCTGAGAACGTGGGAAGTCTCACGCCGCAGTGGACGTTTCAATCCGGCACCATGGCTCGGGGTCGCGGGTTCGAAACGACGCCGCTGGTGTGGGATGGTGTGCTCTATGTGACCGGCCCGAACAACTATGCCTGGGCGCTCGACGCCCGTACCGGGCGCAAGTTCTGGGAATATCGGCGCGAGCTGCCGGACGACCTGACCTACGGCCGAAGCGCGCCGGTCAACCGCGGGTTCGGGATGCTGGAGAACCAGCTGTTCATGGTGACGCTCGACGCGCATCTGCTGGCGCTGGACCGGACGAACGGCAACGTCCTGTGGGATATCGAGCTGGCCGACTATCGCATCGGGTACGCCGCGACGATGGCTCCGTTGGTAGTCAACGGCAAGGTCATCGCGGGCATCTCCGGTGGCGAATATCCCACCAAGGGCTTCATCGATGCCTACGACCCGGAGACGGGCGAGCGCGACTGGCGGTTCTACACCATCCCGTCACCGGACGAGCCGGGCGGCGACACCTGGCCGTTCACCGGGGTGCGCGAGCGGGGCGGCGGTGGCACCTGGATGACCGGCAGCTTCGACCCCGAGCTCAACCTGATCTACTGGGGCACCGGGAATCCGAACCCGGACTACTACGGCGACGATCGCTTGGGTGACAACCTGTATACGGCGTCCATCGTGGCCCTCAACGCCGACACCGGCATCATCGAATGGCACTATCAGTTCACGCCGCACGATGTGAACGACTGGGACTCGAACCACGTACCGGTTCAGGCCGACATCATGTGGGAGGGGAGCCCGCGCAAAGTGGTGATGGTGGCCAACCGCAACGGGTTTTTTTATGTGCTCGACCGCGTCACGGGTGAGCTGCTGTTGGGCAAGCCGTTCACCGACACGACGTGGGCGCGGGAACTGGACGATGACGGGCGTCCCATCGTGCTCAACGACGGGAGCCAGGGGTGTTTGCCGGACTACTGGGGCGGGACGAATTTCATGCCGCCGTCGTTTGACCCGGTGCGGGGTCTCTTCTTTGTCAGCGCGCGCGAAACCTGCGCCACGTTCATCCCGCAGAAGCCGGAGATCGAGCCGGGTCGGAACTCGTCGGGCGGAACGGTCTGGGTCGACCGCGACCAGGCCTACGGGGCCTTGCGAGCCATCGACGTCAGAACGGGTGAACGGCGGTGGCAGTTCCGCTATCCGACGCCGACCATGGCCGGCGTCATGTCGACCGCGTCCGGTCTGGTGTTTGCCGGTGACAACGAAGGCAACTTCATGGCCTTCGACGCCGAATCGGGCGACAACCTGTGGCACTATCCGACCGGGTGGTCCATCTGGGGCACCGCCGCGATCACCCACATGCTCGACGGCAAACAGCACGTGCTGATCCCGTCCGGTACCAACCTCACGTCGTTCGCACTGCCCGATTGAGGCCATCCAGCCGTTCACGATTTAGACAGAGGAGTCTGCGATGAGTGCAACCAGGAAGCTTTCACTGGCCGTCATGACGATGACCACGCTGCTGACGACAATCGGCCTGTCCGCCCAGGCCCCGGCCGACGTCGCGGGTGACTGGGCGTTGACGGTGGAGACGGACGCGGGCACCACCACGCCCAGCGTGGTATTGGAGCAGGACGGTGCGGATCTGACCGGTCACTACTCGTCTGAGACCCTGGGCGAGGCAGACGTCACCGGGAGCGTCACCGGCAACGAGGTCCGATTCTCGTTCAGCGCGTCGGCGCAGGGTTTTGATCTCGATGTCAGCTATACCGGGATGTTGCAGGACGATGGCGCTCTGTCCGGACAGATCTCACTGGGCGACGCCGGAGGCGGGACCTTCACCGGCAAGCGGCGCTGATTCCGGCGCCACTCGCCAGACGGACGCCTCGCCCGGAAACCTACCGCACTGGCTCGTCGGCAGTCGGGACGCTGGCCGGCGGGACGATACCGTTCATGCGGGCATACACGACCATCTGCCCGTAGTGATTGAAGCTGTGGAACGCGATGCCGGCCGCCACCGCGGAGCGTGGCATCGAACCGAAGGCCGATGGCACCGGGTCGAGGTGGTTGTCGACAGTCAGGGTGGAGACGGCGCGCCGCGCATACGCGATGGCGTCGGTCAGATATCGGAGTACGTCGTCTTTCGACCGTAGATCATCAGGCCCGTTGTTGTGCGTGCCCGGTCCATACGGAGACCGCTCCTCCAGCACCAGCGCCGAGGTCATGTAGATCATGGTGGCGAGGTGTGTCACCTGTTCACCGAACGAGCGCACCCCGCCGAAGCGTCCCTCCGTCGGCGCGAAGTCGTAGGCGTCGGCGGGCATCGCTTCGGACAGCGACACCACCTCGTTTTCGACCAGCGTCACCTGGTCGTCGTACATCGTGGCCACCGGGTCCTGCGCGTCGAGGGTGTGTGTCGTGAGCCCCATGAGTACGATGAGTCCCACGAACCGCATGAACCAGAGTGTGACGACGGTCTGTCGCATGGGACCTCCTCCCGTCCGCGAGTATATGTCCGACACCCGTGTCAGGGCGGACTCACCGCTCCTGGCCGGAAACGCCCAGCGCCAGCCGGTCGTAGCTGAGCGGGTCGAGTGGCTCCGCCCCCGCGGTGTGGCCATTTTTCCGCAGCAGAAACGCCAGGATGTTGGTGTACCCGTCGCCGCGGGGGCGCACGCCGACCGGCGGCATTCCGTCGCGCATCCGCACGAACAGCTGACGCACGCGCCGGTCTCCCCACTTGTCACGGAAGCTGGGACCGCTCAATGCCGGCGCTCTCCGCTCTCCGCCGTCGTCCGGCGCGTGGCACGGCGCGCACTTTCGCGCGAATTCGACCTGACCGGCGCTGGCCTGGGCCTCGGTGAAGCCTGGGCTGTCCGACGCCAATGGGCCCTGCCACGCGGTCGCTGGCACGACCGCGATCGGGAGAGCGACAAGGAGATAGGGGGTCAGCCGTAAACGCCGGGTGGACACGGCTCAGATGATTGACGGCCGCCGTTCCCGAGTCAACGTGTCTTTCGAGTCACCCTGCTGTTCCCGGGGGGCGCCTGGCGATGAGCCGACTCCGTCAGATCACTCGTGGCGGAGGGCGATCATCGGCTCGATGCGGGAGGCACGCCACGCGGGCACGGCGCCGGCACCGAGCGCCACCAGGGTCAGCGCGGCGACGGACGCCACTTTCACCATCGGGTCGGTGTTTTGCAGCTCGAACAGGAGCGACCGCGCGGCGCGCCCGAGGCCGATGGCTGCCACCAGCCCCGCCGCGCCGCCGATCACCGTCATCCGAGTTACCTGTCGCATGACGAGCGCCCGGACCTCACCGGGGTCGGCTCCAAGTGCCATCCGCAACCCGATCTCCCGGGTGCGCTGGGCCACGGTGTAGGCCAATACCCCATACAACCCGACAGCAGCCAAGAGCGTTGAATTCCCCGTCCGGTTTCAGTTCGCCAGCGGATTCGGCCGAATCTGGAACTTCACCAGATTTCCCGGCTCGACCGGCCCACCCTCGACGTGCCATGCCGCGTCGGCGCCGTAGGTCGCGTAGATGCCGCGTCCCTTCCAGCCGCCGTTCGGATCGTCGATCCGGCCATCGACCCCGCGGCTGTGGAAACCTTGCGGATACGGGACCCGCATGACGACCCACTCCTTGGTATCGGGCATCAACGCCAGCAGCGAGTCAGAACTGGACCCGTTGGCGATTGGGACGTTCTCGCCCAATCCGAGCGTGTTGAACTGGTCGACCCAGTTGTAATAGTGGAAGTCGGTGCCGATGTCGGTGCCCTTGAAATCGGGTCCAGGCGCTTTGTAGAACTCCCAGCCCTCGTCACACTGTCGGCCATCGTGCACCGTCGGACCGTTGAATACCGTGCATTTCGAACGGTCGAAGCTCGCGAAGTGGCTGCTGCCGGCCAGGGCCGCCCAGAGGATGCCGTTGCGGTCGACGTCCAGCCCGCGCGTGCGATAGCCGTGCTCGGCCGGCACCGTGTACAGCTCGCTCATACAGGTCTCGGGCGGGTTGTCCCCCGGGTCCAACCGCACGAGTTTGCCGGGAAAGTCGTCCGACACGAGCCAGACGGCGTCGTCCAGAGGGTTCGTGATCACCCCGTAGGCACCGGCGTTGATGCGGGTGTCCAGCGCCGCGTCGAACTTGGCCTCTTCACCTCGACGTGCCGGCTCGTTCCACGGCTTGCTGATCGCCCCGTCCCCGTTCGTGTCCAGCACGGTCGGGCACCAGCCCTGCGAGGCCCGCTCGTCCCCGGTTTCGTCGTACATCTTGGTGTTCAGCCAGCCCACCACCTGACCCCCGCCGCTGAAGTAGAGCGTGTCATTGTCGTCTTCGGCGAACTGCAGGTGATGCGTGCCGAAGCAGGTGTGAATCAACACGAACTTCTGGGCCTCCGGATCGTAGTAGCCGGTATGCCGTCCCGCTCGATTGATCGGGAAGTTCTCGGCGTACGGATTGTCAGACCCCTCCTTGCACCAGGCGGGGTTGTCAGGTGCCTGTACGCGTGTGGTCAGCCAGACACGTCCCTCCGCATCGAGCATCGGGTTGTGCGGATTCGCCGGGTCGTTCCAGACCGCTTCTTCACCAAAGTCGCGCCACGGCGCGAACCCTTCCGTCGTGAACATGGATGGCACCGTCGACCGATCGGCTCGCAGCGGAATCTTGAGCATGGTCGACTGGTGTTGCTCCGTATCGGTGATGAGCAAGAAGTCGTTGCCGATGTCGACGCCATAGATCGGGCCGTTCGCGTTCACCCTTGGGTTCCGCTTGTCGGTGGCAACCTCGTCGTGCACGAAGGCGACGTTGTCGCCCCAATTCCACATCGTGAGCACGACGTTGCGCTCGACCCCCTGGGGTCGTGGCGGCGCCGGGGGCACCGCACCGGCGGCGATGCGGTCGCTCCAGTCGGCCACCATGTCCAGCCCGCGGGTGCGGCCGAACTGCGTGATGAAGCTGCTCATCAGCGACCCGCGCTGACCGCGGCGGGTCCGGTCGTCCCAGGCCGCGACGGTCGAGTCGAACTGATCTAAATCTGGCACAACGCGGGTCCGTTCGTTGCCGACCTGGTGGCACCGCTGGCAACCCTTCAGGACGTTGATCCATTCGCTCTGATCCTGCAGACGCTCGTTGATGCCGTTGCCGTCGTCGCCGGTGCCGGGGAACTCGTGGGCGCCCGGCAGGTCGATCAGCGCCAGCCAGTAGTTCGACGGATACACCTGCGCGGCTTCCCGGGGTGTCGGCGCGACTGTGGCCGCGAGCTGGAGGTCCGCGCCGGGTCGGGCGGTGACGGGCGACGAGTCGAGCAGACCGTAGCCCCGCACCCACACGTCGAAGCCGGCATCCGGCATCTCCGGCATCAAGAACTTGCCGTCGTCGTCGGTCACGACGATCTTCCGGAACACGGTTTCGAGGTCGTCGGTTTCCGCGATCACCCAGACGCCCGCTTCGGCGCCGTCGCCGCTGGTAACCGTGCCGGTGATGACCCCGTCGTTTTCCTGGGCCGAGACCGATCGGTTCTGTGTCACCGTCACCCATGTCGTCGCGAGTGTCACGGCGACGACGAGTCCGTAGATCCTTCGCATTGTCAACCTCTCCTAGTACTCAGACGGGGCTTCGCCCCGAACCCCACGCGGTCGCTCCGCGGGGACCCCGAGTGCCCCACTCCGAGACCGCGGGGCGCGCATTGTCGCGCGCCCTGACTTGTTCGTCGAACCGTGTTCATTTCCAACTGGATTCACTCGCTGCTCGCGCCGAGCTCCCGGAGCAGGGCCACCGTCTCGGGCCACGCCTTCTCCGTGTTGGCCACGAATACGCCTTCGGCCACCATCAGCGGGGTCCACCCGAGCGCGTTTCGGTCGTTGATATCCGCTCCTTCGTCCAACAGATATTGCACCACCAGGTTCGAGCCCATCATGGCGGCGCCGTGCAACGCCGTGCTGCCGCTCCAGCGCATGTCACCGCGATCGCGCTGGGCATCGAAGGTCCCGAGATTCAGTGGGTGGCGGAGGAGCAGCGTGTGACCGTCGCCCTCGAGTTGGGTGTCGCCGAAGTCGGTCCTGGCGTGGATATCGTTACCCAACTCCACCGCCAGACGCACCGCGTCGAGTCGTGCCTCTTCCGGCGTCCCGTTCACGGGGCCCGGACTCTCGCCATCCCAGAAGCCAACGCCCGCGGCCGCCATCAGCGGGGTGACTTGCTGGTCGGTCGGGGTCAACGGATTCGCGCCGTAGTCGACCAGCAGCCGCATTAGATCCACATCGGCATGCTTGGCGGCCAGGTAGAACGGAGTCGCGCCTACGAAGCTCAGGAAGCTTCGGCCGGTGGAGATGCTTGGTGGCGGTCTCACGACGCCGAGGTCGACCTGGAAACGAATCTCCCTCCAGCCGACCTGTTGATGGGGGTCAGCACCGGCCTCGAGCAGCGCGCGGGCCAGGTCGAGGCTGTCGAGTGTCCCGGTGGGAATCGGTGGACGACCGGACCCGGGTCGACGCATCCACGCCAGCGCGTGTAGCAGCGAGCTGCGTGGGTCCGGCAGATTCGGATCGGCGCCGGCATCCAGGAGCACCTTGGCCAGTTCGTAGTGTGCGTTGATGACCGCCATCGCCAAGGGGGTTGTTTGGTTGCCGGCCGGCGCGTTGACGTCCGCGCCGGCCGCCAGCAGGGCCTGGACCGAGTCGGCGTGGCCCTCCCGCACGGCAAAAAGGAGCGGTGTCACTTCGCCCCATGAGCGGCCGTCGACCCAGGCGCCGGCGTCCACCAGCGTCGTCACCGCGTCACCGTGGCCTTCGGCCGCGGCCCACATCAGCGCCGTCTGCCCTTTCCACCCATCCCTCGAGCCGACAAACGCGCCAGCGTCGAGCAACAGACGCAGCACTTCCACCCGGCCCGTACGGGCCGCCAGCATCACCGGGGTGTCCCCACCCGGGCTCGGGGTGTCCGGTTCGGCCCCCGCCGCCAGCAACGCCTCGACGATGGCGGCGCTGCCGTTGGTGGCCGCCAGCGCGAGTGGCGTGACGCCGTAGCGGTTCGCGGCGTCCACGGCGGCGCCGGCGGCGATGAGCGCCTGCACGACGTCTGGGTCGTCTCGCTGAATGGCCCAGTGCAGCACGGTGGTCCCGTCCGCCTCGGCGGCGTTCACGTCGGCGCCGTTGCTGAGGAGCCGAGTTACGGCCTCGCGGGCCGACGCGCGCTCCGTCTGTTTGACCACGTCGATCAATTCGTGACCGGCGGGCTGTGCGACGGCGATGCCGACGCCGAGAGTCAGACCGGTCGACCAGACGCACACGATTGTCCCGAGCCCGTGCGGGCGTCCATTCTTCATTCGAGTCATCCTGTGGCGACGCTTTCGTTTAGGATCACACTATATAACGACCGGCGCCCGGCGTTGACAAGACGCGACACGAAGCGTAATAAAGAGGTTCCGATGAATTACAAGTGGGCGTTCTCTGTGTCGGCGCTTCTTCTGGTGCCAGGGTTCTTCGGCCCGGTGAGAGCCGAGGCGGGCCAGGCTGCGGCGGCCCCGGCCCCCATGACCAACGTCACGGTGCAAGCCGTGCTCGACCAGTATTGCGTCACCTGTCATAACCAGCGCGTCGTGCAGGGGACTGGCACTGCGCCTTCGGCGCTCGTGGGGCAACTACGGTCTGTCGGTTTGGCGCTGGATACCCTCGACCTCTCTGCGGTCGGCACTCATGCTGGTGCGTGGGAAGCCGTGGTCAAGAAGCTGCGCGTCGGGGCCATGCCCCCGACCGGGCGCCCGCGCCCGGATGACGCCACCGTCGACGGGGTGGCGACCTGGCTCGAGAGCGCCCTCGACCGCGCGGCCGCCGAGGCTCCCGACCCGGGTCGACGCTCTGCGTTCCATCGCTTGAG
>JAPYUM010000076.1:0-6656 GCA_029940535.1 Vicinamibacterales bacterium | reverse complement strand
GCGCGGCCGCCGAGGCTCCCGACCCGGGTCGACGCTCTGCGTTCCATCGCTTGAGCCGCACCGAGTATCAGAACGCGGTGCGCGATCTGCTGGCGCTCGACGACCTGCCGAAGGAGCTCGACATCGCGGTGATGCTCCCCGCCGACAACGCGACGAGCGGGTTCGACAACCTGGCTGATCTGCTGTTCGTGTCGCCGACGCTCATGGAACGGTACCTGGCTGCGGCGCGCAAGATCAGCCGGCTGGCGGTTGGCGACCCGACCATGCTGCCGATCGTCGACACCTACCAGCTCGATCGTGACTTGGTGCAGGACGGCCATGTGCCCGGGTTGCCGCTCGGGACCCGCGGCGGTACCCGGGTGCGGAGTCACCTGCCGCTCGACGGCGAGTATCTGATCACCGTCCAGTTCACACGCGCGGCGCGTGAACCGCACGACGTGGAGATCAGTGTGGATGGCGAGCGGGTGAATCTGTTTACGGTGGGCGAGAACCCGCCGAAACGTAACGGAAGCGGTGTCTCTACCTTCGATGCCGACCCCGATGTTGAGGTGCGCGTGCCGCTTCGAGCCGGCCCACGTGACGTGGCCGTGTCGTTTCTGCCCAAGAGCGGCGCGCTGGCCGAGGGGTCGGTGCGCGCCTACCGGTCGCGCAGCCGTCAGCCGTCTATCGCCAGTCTGATCATCAGCGGGCCGTTCGGTGCCGACGGCGCCGGCGATACCCCGAGCCGGCGGCGCATCTTCGGGTGCCAACCGGGCGCCGCGGCGTCAGACACCGACCAGGCGTCGTGCGCGCGGACCATTCTGGCCGCGCTGGCGCGACGCGCGTATCGCCGTCCCGTGACGGAGGACGACCTCGGGCGTCTGTTGCAGTTCTACGAGCAGGGCCGGACCGAGGGCGGATTCGAGCGTGGTATTCAGCGGTCCATCGAGCGTTTGCTCGTGAGTCCCGAATTTCTTTTCCGTGTCGAGCGCGAGCCCGATGTGGTCTCGGCGGATGGCGTCTATCCGATCAACGACCTCGAGCTTGCCTCCCGGTTGTCCTTCTTCCTGTGGAGCAGCATCCCAGACGACGAGTTGCTCGAAGTCGCCACGCGAGGCGAGTTGCGCGATCCCGCCGTGCTCGACCGTGAGGTGCGCCGCATGCTGGCCGACCCGCGGTCATCGGCGCTGGTCACCAATTTCGCCGAGCAGTGGCTCTTCTTGCGTGACGTCGATGCGAAGGAGCCTGATGCCGGCTTCTTCCCCGGCTTCGACGAAAATTTGCGGCAGGCGTTTCGAACCGAAACCACGCTGTTCGTCGACAGCGTGTTACGCGATGACCGCAGCGTCCTTGATCTCCTGACGGCGAACCACACGTTCGTCAACGAACGGCTGGCCAAACACTACGGGATTCCTCACGTCTACGGCAGTCACTTTCGGCGGGTCGACCAGGAGGACGGTCGTCGCCGCGGGCTGCTGGGGCAGGGCAGCATCCTGACGCTGACTTCCTATGGCACGCGGACGTCGCCGGTGCTCCGGGGCAAGTGGATTCTCGAGAACCTGCTGTCATCGCCGCCGCCCCCACCGCCGCCCGACGTTCCGTCGCTGGACGCGACGACCGAGGACGGCAAGCCCCGGTCCATGCGGGAAGCGATGGAACAGCACCGGGCGAATCCGGTGTGCGCCAGTTGTCATTCACAAATGGACCCGCTGGGTTTCGCGCTGGAGAATTTCGACGCCATCGGTCGCTGGCGTGACCGAGGCGAATCGAACCTGCCGATCGACGCCTCCGGTCTACTGCCGAACGGCACCCGCTTCGATGGCCCAGCCGGTCTGCGAGCCGAGTTGGTGAAGGCGCCCGAGCAGTTCATGACCACCGTGACCGAGAAACTGATGACCTACGCGCTGGGGCGCGGGGTCGAGCATTTCGATGCGCCGACCATCCGCGCCATCGTGCGGGACGCGGCGCGCGAGGACTACCGATTCGCGTCCGTCGTGGTCGGCATCGTCAACAGCACTCCGTTCCAGATGAGGAAGGCTCAGTAAATGTTCATCACCAAAATGGCGTTGCCCCGGCGGACGTTCCTACGTGGCATGGGCGCCAGCTTGGCGCTGCCGTTGCTTGAGGCGATGGTTCCGGCCGCGACCGCGCTCGCCCAGACCGCCGCCACCCCGGCCACCCGCCTGGGCTTCGTCTACATCCCGAATGGCGTAATCCAGGAAAGTTGGGTGCCGACCACCACCGGGGCCGGCTTCCAGTTTTCTCCGACCCTGAGCCCGCTGGCGTCCTACCGTGACCAGTTACTGGTGCTGAGTGGGCTCGCCCACCGGCAGGCGGACTCATTCGGTGATGGTAACGGGGATCACCCCCGTGCGACCGCGGTCTGGTTGAGCGGCGTGCACGCGTGGGAGCGCCGGGGCCGCATCGGGCCCACGGCCATCAAGTTGGGGACGACGGCGGATCAGATTGCCGCCCAGGCCTTGGGACAGTTGACGCCGCTGCCATCGCTCGAGCTCGTGCTCGAGAAACCGACCGCCATCTCGTGCGACTCGGGTGATTGTTTCTACTCGAACACGATCTCGTGGCGCGACCCCACCACCCCGCTGGAGATGGAACCGCATCCCCGCGTGGTGTTCGAACGTCTGTTTGGCGATGGTGGCAGCGCCGCGGATCGCCAGGCCCAGGTGCGACAGACCGGGAGCATTCTCGATTCCGTGACTCAGGAGGCGCTGAGCCTCGAACGCACGCTTGGCGCGGCCGATCGGAGCAAGTTGAGCGAATACCTCGACTCCGTTCGCGATCTGGAACAGCGCATCGGTCGCTCGGAAGCTCGGGGCGACCAGGAGGAGATCGACCTGCCGGACCGGCCCATCGACATTCCGAATGAGTTTGACGACTACGCCAAGCAGATGTTCGATCTCATGGCGCTCGCCTATCAGGCTGACGTGACTCGGGTCGGCACGATGATGATGGCGCGCGAAACCAGTCCGCGCAGCTTCCCGCAGATCGGCGTGCCGGACCAGCACCATACCGTGTCGCATCATCGAAACGATCCGGATTTCATCGCTCGCAAGGCCAAGATCGACACGTATCACGTCACCTTGCTCGCGCACTTTCTCGAGAAGCTGCGGAACACGCCTGACGGCGATGGCAGCCTGCTCGACCACTCGATGATCGTCTACGGCGGTGGCATCGGGAACGGCAATCTCCACGAGCATACGAACCTGCCCTGCCTGGTGGCGGGCGGCGGGGGTGGCCGACTCCAGGGTGGCCGCCACCTCGCGTACCCGGACGATACGCCGATGGCGAACCTGCTGCTGAGTGTGCTCGATAAGGCCGGTGTGCGTTCAGAGGAGCTCGGCGACAGTACCGGACTGCTCAACACGGGGACCCTCGCCAACCTGTAGTAGGTTTCCGAGCGAGGCTCTGTGGCGCAGGCCTTCAGGCCTGCGTTCGCACGGCTTAAGCCGTGCGCCACAACGGGATCTGTGGCCCGGTCGAGCTGAAAACCCTGCCATCGTTACCGCATCCTCGTATCTACGCTCTGCTGCGATTAAACCTCGTTGATTCTATTTGGTCCAACCCCTATAGAAGGCCGGTGGCGCACGGATGTGCCGCCGGACGGAGAGCACCGCAGGGAGGGTGACCATGGTGACGACGACTCGATCAAACCGTTGCGGGATGTTAAAGATATTCGTGATCGCCGGGGTGTTGGGGCTCTGGTCTGCCGATCTTGCGCTGGCCCAACGCCGGGTCCCCGTCCGGCATGCTCGTCGCGGTCACGTGGTGCGGGTGCTACCTCGTGGGCACGCGAGCGTCACAGTGCGTGGCGTGCGAGGCCACTCGGTGGGCGGGACGTTCTATCGCCCGCACTCCCGGCGCCATGTCGTGGTGGCCCCGCCGGTCGGCGCGCGGGTGGCGGTGCTGCCGCGCGGTGCGGTTCGGGTCACTCGCCGGGGGATCTCGTATTACCGGCACCACAACGTGCACTACCGGCCGGTGATCTCGAACGGCACCACGATATTCTTCGTGGCGCGACTCTAGGTTTTCCGACGAGGCGCCAGTCTGGCGGTGTTACTTCGTCGGTCGCAGCCCACCTGGCTGCTCCCTCCTCGCGCCTAGCCAGACAGACGCCTCGTCAGAAAACCCCCTCGGACGTTTTTCAGTACCCTGCTGGATTGCGTTCAGGGGGATCTGGCGGGCGGGTGCCACGGGGCGTTGCGCCTGGGCTCCGCCCCCCTCGGAGGCGCACCGTGATACTTGATCAGGGTCATGCCTGATCAGTCTGTGCCAGCTCCGCGTCCCCTCGACGGGGTCCGCGTCGTCGACCTCAGCCGCGTCGTCTCCGGACCCTTCTGCACGCAGCAGCTCGGCGACATGGGCGCCGACGTCATCAAGATCGAGGAACCTGGCCGCGGCGACGAATCGCGCGCCTTCGGGCCGCCGTTTCTCGGCGGTGAGTCGCCGTACTACCTCTCGGTGAACCGGAGCAAACGTAGCTGTACTCTCAACCTCAAGAGTGACGCGGGCAAGGCCATCCTGTGGCGTCTGCTCGAGGGCGCCGATGTGCTCATCGAGAACTTTCGACCGGGCGCGATGGCGCGACTCGGCTTCGACTACGAGGCCGTGGCCGCGAGACACCCACGCTTGGTCTACTGCTCGATTTCCGGCTTCGGCGATTCCGGTCCCGATGCCGTCCGACCCGGCTACGACCTGATCCTGCAGGGCGAGTCCGGTTTGATGGATCTGACCGGAGAGGCCGACCGGCCTCCCACGCGTATCGGGATCCCGATCGGCGACTTGACGGCCGGGATGATGGCGGCACAGGGGATCACACTGGCGCTGTTCGCGCGTTACACGACCGACCGCGGTCAGCACGTCAAGATTGCGATGCTCGACGCGGTCGCGTCGCTGTTGACTTATAACGCCGGCAACTACTTTGCGTCGGGCGAGAGTCCAAGCCGGCGTGGCAATGACCATCCCTCCGTGGCGCCCTACCAGACGCTGCGGGCCAAGGACGGGTGGCTGAATCTGGCCATCGCCAACGATTCGCTCTGGCGCCGATACTGTGATGCCATCGAACGGCCTGATCTCAGAGACGATCCACGGTTCGCGGCCGCGCCGGACCGCGTCAAGCATCGCGAGATCTTGATGTCGGTCATCGTGCAGCTGACCGCGACTCGCACCGTGCAGGAGTGGCTCGATCTACTCGGCGCCGCCGGAGTCCCCTGTGGTCGAATTCGCACCGTGGCCGAGGTGTGTACGAACCCCCAACTCGTCGACCGGGGAAAGGTGGTTGATCGACCCCATCCCACCGCCGACACCGTCCGCATGATCGGCCTGCCGATCGAGCTGAGTGATACGCCCGGCCGCATCGAAAACGCCCCGCCGCTTCTCGGTCAGCACACCGACGAGGTGCTGACCGCCGCCGGATACTCAGACGATGAGATTCGAGGGTTCCGCGACGACGCGGTGGTCTGATCACGGTCGAGGTTGTGATGTACGTGTATCAGTGTATCATTGTGATATGCGGACGACAGTCACGCTCGACGACGATGTATACGAAGCCGCGCGCTCCCTTGCTCGGGCGACCGGTCAGCGGTTGGGTCGAGTGCTCTCCGATATGGCGCGCCAGGCGCTGCAGCCAGGGGCGCCGCGGCAACGTAAGTCGAAAGCGGCGCGTTTTGCCACATTCGAGGTCCCGCCCGGCACCCCATTGATTCCGGCCTCCCGCATCCAGGACGCTCTGGACGACGATGGCATCGTCTAAGTCTCGGACCTTGTTGTTGGATGTCAACACGCTGGTTGCGCTGGCCTGGCCGAACCACCAGTTCCATAGGGCGGTGACCGCCAGGCTCCACACCAACTCCGCGCTCCGCTGGGCCACCTGTGCGCTTACACAATTGGGATTTGTGCGCCTGTCGTCGAATCCGGCCGTCGTCGAGGTCCGCAAGACACCGCACCAAGCCGTGAGCGTATTGGCACAGCTCATCGCCGACCCCGGACACCTCTATATAGACTCGACCCCGCCGCTGCCCGACGTCGAACGCTACTTTCGACCCCTCCTTGGACATCAGCAGGTGACGGATGCCTATCTCCTCGCGCTCGCCATCTCGAACGACGCCGTGTTGCTGACACTGGATCGTCGGTTGGTGCCGCCGGCGCGGGCGCGCTCACATCTCGAGGTCATCGCGCCCGCGAATTCCAGGAGCCAGCCATGATTCATCGATCGTTTCGAGCGCTCGTATTCGCAACCCTGGTGGTCATCGCCTTCGAGTCGTTCGCCGCCGCTCAGGACCTTCAGTATGCCGAGGTCGACGGCTGGCCCAATCCCGCGACCTCCGCCGCCGGGACGCCAGCTCCCTGGAACCTCGGTCAAGTGTCCGGTGTCGCCACCACCGCCAACGGCTACATCTTGGTGCTGCATCGCGGCGCCAACCCGATCATGCTTTTCGACGCTGGCGGGCGCTTCGTCCGAGCTTGGGGAGACGGTCTGTTTAGCAACGGGAAGGTGGGCGGTATCGCCCCTGATGACCGGCAGCCTGGACAGTCGGGCTACACCGCCGTCTACGGCGCGGCGGGGTGCCATGCCTGCGGGGCGCACGCGATTCGGGTCGACCCGGACGGCAATATCTGGGTCGTCGATGCCCCCGGCCACGTCATCTACAAGATGGACC
>JAPYUM010000009.1:12656-77861 GCA_029940535.1 Vicinamibacterales bacterium | reverse complement strand
CCGGGGCGTGCACCGACTGGCATCACGGGACCATCACGGGACCATCACGGGACCAGCGAGACCTGGGCGGCACCCAGCACCCGCTTGCTGGTTGCCTCTTGGATGAACCCGACGAGACGGAGCTGGTCTCGGTTCCAGCTCGGGTCGAGCGGCACCGCGATGTCGCTGTCGTAGGATGCGGGCATCGCCACGGGCAGTGTCTCCAGGCGCTCCAGCCGACGGGCCACGGCGGCGTGACGCAAACGCCGCCTGGCGTTCTCTCCGCGCAGGACGTTGGTGACGAGCCCCGTCTCGGTCACCGCAAGCCACAACTCAGCCCTCTCGCCGTGCGCCAGCCGAGGCAGGTTGGTAATCCGTATCTGGAGCGCCACGGCGTTCGACGCCATCACACCGGTCTGGTGCATATGCATCCCGGCCTTCGGTGATGCCGTCGCCTGCGCGATCGTTCTCCGAGCGTCGGACTCCAGGCTCCCGACGAACGCGACCCGGCCATCCACCACCATCTGCGGGGTATAGCTCGCTTCCGCCCCTAACGCCTGGCGGTAGGTCTCCTGTCGCTCGGTGAACACCCTCGCCGAGAACGGATCGCGCCAGCCGAGCCGGTCCCAGTAGTCGACATGCTCGCTCAACACGATGACCTGAGCGCCCGGCACCGGTGGGTCGGCGTCAAGCCGCATCAACAGAGCATCGGCCGGTGGGCAGCTCGAGCATCCCTCCGAGGTAAACAGCTCCACAAGCACCGGGATACCCGGTTCCGCGCTGTCAAGCCGCTCCTGGTGAGACGAGGCCAGCAAGACCACGCCACTGACCACGCAGGCCACGCCCAGTGCGGCGGCGAGGCCGACTGCGGATCCCCGAGTGCGCCGACCCCTCTTCTTGCTCGACACAGTCCGCTATTATCTCATGTCAGCCACGACACGCTGCGGTCGACAGGCCAGCGAACGGGCGCCGTCGGAAGCACGCCATGCACATCCTGAGTGTCATCGTCTTGTTGGTCATCGGCTGGTCCATGACGCCGGCGCCGGCGACGCAATCGGAGCGCCCCGTCGTGTTCTCACGCGTGTGCAACATCGAAGCGGGCCGAGAGCCAGACGCCGAAGCCCTGGCCGAGGAGATGGTGGCGCTGGTCAACACGCGGTATCCAGGCGCCGAGATGACGGCCCGCACGGGGCGATGGATGACCGGGTTCCAATCGCTCGCGGTGCCGGTCAATCAGATCCGTTTCACCGAACAGCATCCGGATCCGGAGAGCCGAGACGCGTTCACCGCGATCCTCCTGGGTGACGACGACTTCGAGGCGATCCAGCGGAAGATCGCCGAGGTGATCGATTTCAGTAGCTGCACCGACACGCAGTTCCGGACCAGGCGGTAGTGCCTCGCTTATGCCGTGCAGAGATCGCATACTAGTGGCCCGTCAAAAGGGGGAGCCCATGCATAAGCAGTTACTGGTCGCGTTCGCCAGTGTCCTCGTTGCGAGCGCCATCGTTGTCGCACAGTCGGACGAAATCGGTTCGGTGGAGGATTATGACGCGACGATGAAGGAGGTCCGCACCACCTTCGGAGCGCTCAACAGCGCCATGGACGCGCGTGATGGAGACACCGTCCTCTCCGGCACCGCCAAGCTGGTAGAAATCTTCGAGCAGGTCGAGGCGTTCTGGGCGACCCGCAATGTGCCGGCCGCCGCCGCGATTGCGACCGAGGCGGCCGCGGCCGCGAACGAGATCAGAGCGGCACTCGAGGCCCAGGCGTTTCAGGAGATCGCGCCGGCCCGGGACGCGCTCGCCGCCACCTGCCAGTCCTGCCACGACGAGTATCGAGAGCGTGTCGACGGCGACACACGGATCAAGGCTGGCGTGCTGTAGCCGTCACCCGGTGCACCACGGGCTGCTACTGTGAGGGCAACGCGAACACGAAGATGCCGCCGGTGGTGCGCGGGTTCTTCTTCTCGGGGAGCAGTTCGGCTGGAATCAGCGTGGCCCAGCTCGCGCTGATCGATGGGCCGGTCCCGATGGCGACATACTGCACACCGTCGACGGCGTAGGTAATCGGGAAGCCGTTGGTCATCTGTGGCAGGCGGGTCTGCCAGAGTTCCTCACCGCTGTCGGCGTCATAGGCCATGACATAGCGCTCCCAGTCCCCGACAAAGACGAGTCCGCCGCCGGTCGCGAGCGCCGCGGTGTTGAAGGGGGTCCGCCGACGCTGCCGCCACCGGGTGGCGCCCGTGCGCAGGTCCAGCGACTGGAACTCGCCGATGTGATCCGGACTCTTCGGATGGAAGTGATAGACCTTGTCGCGGACGCCGCCGGTGCCCCCGCTCCCGGGACGTCGCTCGACCGGGAGAAACGCGGCGGACTCGCAGTTGAGGTTGAGCGGTACGTAGAACGCCTCGATACCCGGGTGGTAGGCCATCGCCCGCAGGCTCTTGAACCCACCGGTGCTCGGACAAAAGTCGACCACGTCACCGATTTCCTGCACCATGCCGTCTTTGTAGATCGCCTGCCCACTGTCGATATCGAACAGATTCTGATAGCCGAGATCGGTGGCCCGCACCAACTCCCCCGTCTCCCTGTCGTTCTCCCACAAGATCGCGAGTTTGCCCATGGTGAAGACCGACTGCCGGCCGTCGTAGTCGACGAGAATACGCTCGAACGTCTCGTCCATATCGTGTGAGTCACCGGGAATGTGTTGGAAATACCACTGGAGCTCGCCCGTGGCCGGGTCGAGCGCCAGCGTCGAGTTGGTATACAGCGCATCGCCGGCCGTGCCCCGCACGGCGCGCGCCCACGGCTTCGCCTGCGCCGTCCCCCAGAAGAGGAGCCCCGTGCCGGGGTCAAAGCTCCCCGGAATCCAGGCGTCCCCGCCGGCCCGGAACATCACGGGGAGGTCGCTCCATGAGTCGCCGCCAGGCTCCCCGGGAAGCGCCACCGTCGACGTGCGCCAGAGCTCGCGGCCGGTGCGGCCATCGAGACCGACGACGTAGCAGGTCTCTTCGCGGTACCGGCCGCACCCGGTCAACCCGGTGACGATCGTGCCGTTGGCGACAATCGGTCCGCTCGTGAAGGTGTAGCCTTCGGCGGTGCCGACGGTGGTATTCCAGCGCTCCTCGCCGGTACGGGCGTCAATCCCAACCATATGGGCGTCGACGGTGTTGAGCAGAATGAGATCTTGATAGATCGCCAGGCTGCGCATCTGCGCGCCGGCACGGCGTCGCTCTTCGAGCTCGTAGCGATACTCCCAGATCAGCTCGCCAGTACGGGCATCGAGCGCATGCACCACGTTGCCCGGGTTGACAATGAACATCACGCCATCCCGCACGATCGGCGTGGTCTGCGACACCCCCGGCTCAAGCCCCCAGGACCAGGCCAGGCGCAGGTCTCCAACGTTGTCGGTGTTGATCTGTTCAAGCGGGCTGAAGCCAGACCCATCGAGCGTGCGGCGCCAGCTCAGCCAGTCGCTCGGGTCGGGGTTCTGTAACGTGGCGTCGGTGACAGGCCTAATGTTCGGCGTTTGCGCCAATCCGGGCGCCGCCGGGGCCAGACCAACGAGTGCGACAACGAGCAACGTGTGTGTCAGACGAGTCTTCAACTGTAACCCCCAGGTCGCGTCAGGACGGTCGTCGTTCAACGACGCGGAGGCATCGAGGAACAACCGGCACAGGGAGACTATCACCCGCGGCCGATTGGTCCCTACCGGCACCGGCTCCGATGGGTTCGAGGAAGTCTGGTCGACACATGTCATCCCACGACCTCCCTTCCTCCGGAATTGGCGGCCCCCGCCGCTTCGAGGCTACGCGATGGCACGTGGTGCGCGCGGCCGCTGACCCGGCGTCACCGGACGCCGAACAAGCGCTGGCGACGCTGTGCCGATCCTACTGGTACCCCCTGTATGCATACCTGCGCCGCCAGGGACACGCTCGCGAAGATGCCCGCGACCTCATCCAGGCGTTCTTCGTCAAGCTCCTGGAGGAAGGCACCATCGGGGTCGCCGACCCAGGCCGTGGCAAGTTTCGTTCGTTTTTGCTGACGGCGCTCAAACACTTTGTCTCGAATCACGAGCGAGAGGCGCGCGGTGAAACGCGGCGCGGGCCGTACGCCGACGTCGGTGGACTTCCTGGAATCCAGCACGCTGAGGGCCGCTACGCACGGGAACTCGCGCCCGCGGCGACCCCGGAGGAGGTTGTCGAGCGACGCTGGGCCTTCACCCTCCTCGAGCAGGTGCAGGTGGTCGAGACCCTGGGTCGAGAGTATCGGGAGGCCGGTCACGACACCCTCTTCGCTCACCTCAAGGGCTTTCTGGGGGGAGATGCCCAGACGGTCGCCGACCCCGCCGATGTCGACGGCGAACTCCGCCGCTGGCGCACGCTGATTCTGTCCGGCGGGATGTAACCTCCGCACCCCGTTCCGTGTAGCCCAGGCAAACGGGATGCAACGACAAGTATCCCGAGGAGTCTCCATGGACGAAGGTCGTCGCTGTAATCAATGCGGAGCCGTGCTGCCATCCGACGGGCCAACGGGCTTCTGCCCGAACTGCGTCATCGGTGTGGTCGACGAGGACGTGCCGGCGCCCAGGAGTCCGCCGACCCCGGAGCCTCAGCGGCGCCTGTGGACGCGGACAGTCGCAGTGGTCGTCGGGGCGGGGACGCTGCTCGCCGCCGTCTTCATACTGCTCTGGGCGGGGATGCCAGCCCAAGCACCTCCGCGCCGGTCAGGATCACCAGCGTGATCACTGTTGGCAGCATGATCAGCACCGTGCGGCCCTGCGACGCCGACGGCGGACCCAGGGCCACGGCGGGCATAGACAACAATCGAACCTCTGAAAATTTCCACCACCTGTTCCACATACCCACGCCTACGCCTGACCGGTGATTTTATTCGGTCTTGGTGCGCCATGCGGACGGGACGGCGGGCGGCGTCAGCGCACGAGCACCGCCGCCACGATCATTCGGAGGGCGAGGACCGTGATCAGGCCTTTCAGGCTGCGACGAAGCGCGCGTTCCGGCAGTCGCCCCCGCAGCTTCGTCCCGACCCAGGACCCGAGGACCACCGCTGTCACCATGCCGGCGACCAAAGAGAGGTAGGGCGCGAACACGAACCCGGCCACCGCGAAGACCACAAGCTTGAGCACGTGAATGGCCATCATCACGGTGCCAAGCGTGATGACGAGTTGGTCCTGGGACAGGCCGCGGCGAAGGAGGAACGGGCTGGCCAGCGGGCCGGTGGCGCCCATGAACAGCGACACATACGTCTGAATCGCGCCCAGGACCGCGAACTGACCGGGGAACGCCATCACGCGCGACGGGATCGGCATCCACGTCACCACGAGCACGAAGAGTCCTAGATAGAGCGGGAGCTGTTCGAAGCTGAAACGGGCCACCATGCCAACCCCGGCGGCGGCGCCCACAATCGATCCGCCGACGAACGGCCACACTACGCGCCAGTCGATGTGTCGCATCCCCAGCAGGACCCGGCTCGAATTGGATGCCAGCTGGACGGCCCCGTGCACCGGGACGATGGCGGCGGCCGGGATGAGGCCGGGCATCACCGAAATCAGCAGGATGCCGCCACCGAGACCGACGGTGGCGGTGAGGGTCGAGGCCACAAAGGAGACCACGATGAGAAAGACGGTCTCCATGTGCCAGTGCGAGCCCTTTCCACGCGGGGAAACCCTGATCGTAGCGCGAAGCCAACTACAATGGGGTTGAATCGGCCTTTTTTTAAATCCAGCATGACCAATGAACGAGGACTCGGCGAGGACGTATTGTGAACGGCGTCATCGCGTGGTTTGCCCGCAATCCGGTCGCCGCCAACTTGACGATGCTGATGATTGTCGTCAGTGGCTTTCTTGCCACCGCGTCGATCGGCCAGGAGATCTTCCCGGAGATGGCGCTCGACATGGTCACGGTCAACGTGACCTATCTCGGGGCCAGCCCGACCGAGGTGGAAGAAGCGGTGAGCGTGCGCCTCGAGGAGGCGATTCAAGGGCTCGACGGCATCAAACAGGTGACGTCAACGGCGTCGGAAGGGGTGGCGTCGCTGGTCGTCGAATTGGAGTTGGGTGCCGACCTCCGCAAAGCGGTCGATGACATCAAGGGCGGCGTCGATGCGATCGACACGTTCCCCGCCGAGGTCGAGCGGCCCATCATTCGCGAAATCACCACCAAGTTCCAGGTGACGCACGTAGCGGTGTGGGGCGACGTCGACGAGCTGTCGCTGCGCCGCTGGGCGGACACCGTGCGGGACGAACTCTCGTCGCTGCCGGGTGTGAGTCAGGTCGAGTTGCTGGGCGCTCGGCCGTACGAGATCTCGATCGAAGTGTCGGAGACGGCGCTTCGACGCCACGGTCTGACCTTCGACCGCGTGGCCGACGCGGTGCGCGGCGCGTCGCTGGACCTGCCAGGTGGATCGGTAAGAACGGACGCCGGGGAAATCCTGCTCCGCACCGTCGGTCAGGTGTATGAGGGCACGGAATTCGAATCGCTGGCCCTGCTCACGAGCGCCGATGGCACCTACGTCAGACTCGGTGACGTCGCGACGGTCGTCGACGGCTTTGCCGAGACCGACCAGGCAGCCCGATTCAACGGGGTCCCCGCGATCGTCCTGCAGGTGTTCCGGTCAAACCAGGTGAACGCCCCGGAGGTGGCCGCCAACGTCAATGAATATGTCGAGCGGGCCCCCACCTTCCTGCCTCCGGGCGTCTCGCTCACCGTCTGGCAAGACCAGGCGACCCTACTCGAACACCGCCTCGGTCTGATGGTCCGTAACGGACTGACTGGCTCCGCGCTGGTCTTCGTCTTTCTCGCGGTCTTCCTCCGGCCCCGACTCGCCTTCTGGGTCGGTCTCGGGATCCCGATCTCGTTCCTCGGCGCGTTGATGCTCATGCCGAGCCTCGACCTGTCGCTGAACATGATGACCTTGTTCGGCTTCCTGGTTGTGCTGGGCATCGTGGTGGACGACGCGATTATCGTCGGCGAAAACATCTATACCCATCAGGAACGCCACGGCGATCGGCTGCGCGGGGCAATCGAAGGCGCGCAGGAGGTGGTCGTCCCCGTCACGTTCGGGGTGCTCACCACCGTCGCCGCCTTTCTCCCGATCATGCTCGTGCAGGGGATGATGGGCAAGTTCTTCGCGGCGGTGCCGATGGTCGTGATGTGCTGCCTGGGCTTTTCACTGGTCGAATCAACGCTCATCCTCCCCGCCCACCTGGCGCACTCTGGACGTCGACACGCGGCGCGCCGGTCGGGTGCGAAGTCCGGGTCCGGACGCCGGATGCGGTGGTTCACGAATACGGTCTACGGGCGCGTCCTGGACGCCAGCATCAGATGGCGCTATCTGACCGTGGCCGGCGGCACCGCCATCCTGTTGCTCACGGTGGGCGCGCTGCTGTCGGGGCGGGTGCCATTCGAGTTCTTCGCGGCACCGGAAAGCGACTATGTGACGGCCGACGTCGCGCTGGCTCCGGGGGCGCCGATTCAGATGACCCAGGACGTCGTCGCCCGGATCGAGGCCGGCGCCAACCAGCTCGCCACCCAGTATCGGGAACGCTCAAGTGGGGCTCGCGTGCGTCATGTGTACGCCGCCGTCGGCGAGCAGCCGTTCGGCAGCGCGCAGGCCGAAGCCATGATGTCCGGTGGGATCGCGGTGGGAGCAAGCCATGTCGGTGAAGTGACCATCGAGATCGAGTCAGGACCGAACCGCACCCTCTCTGGCGACGAGATTGCCGCGCAGTGGCGCGACCTCATTGGACCACTCCCAGGCGTCGAGGATCTGTCGTTCCTCGCTTCCTCGTTCAGCCCGGGGATGGACCTCGACATCCAGCTCACCGGGTCGGACCTGCCCACCTTGGAATCGGCCGCGGTCGAGGTGCAAAACCACCTCGAACGGTATCCTGGCGTGTATGACGTCAACGACTCGGCTCGACCAGGCAAGCAGGAACTGCGCATGCGGATCAAGCCGGCCGCCACCCTGCTGGGCCTGTCACAGCGAGACCTCGGCCGGCAGGTGCGACAAGCGTTCTATGGCGAAGAGGTTCAACGCATTCAGCGCGGGCGGCATGATGTGCGGGTCATGGTGCGGTACCCACGGGAGGGGCGGCAATCGATCGGCGACGTGGACCGCATGCGTATCCGCACCCCCGACGGAGCCGACGTCCCGTTCACCTCGGTGGCCGAGGTGGAGACGGGGCGAGGGTTCTCGATTATTCGACGGGTGGACAGACAACGCGCGGTCAACGTGACCGCGGCCGTCGGGGCCGACACGTCTACCGGTAGCGTAGTGAGCGACCTGGAAGCGGCCGTGCTGCCGGAGATCCTGGCCACCCATCCCGGCGTTGCCTATAGCCTGGCGGGCATGCTGGCCGAGCAGGCGGATAGCATGGAAGGGCTGGCGCAGGGCTTCCTGTTCGCGCTGCTCCTCATCTACACGTTGCTGGCGATTCCGCTCAAATCCTACATACAGCCGTTGATCATCATGGCGGCGATCCCATTCGGTCTGGTCGGGGCCTTCTGGGGACACGTCATCATGGGGGTGCCCCTCACCCTTATTTCGCTGTTCGGACTGGTTGCCTTGGCCGGCGTGGTGGTCAACGACAGCCTCCTGATGATCGATTTCATCAACCGAAAGCGACTGGCTCACGCCGACGTGACGGCAGCCGCCCGGGAGGCCGGCGTGGCGAGGTTCCGGCCGATCCTGCTCACCTCGCTCACCACCTTTGCCGGTCTGTTGCCGATCATTCTCGACAACGACATCCAGGCGCGGAGTCTGGTGCCGATGGCGATCTCACTGGCCTTCGGGGTGGTGTTCGCCACCGTCATCACCCTCGTCCTCGTACCGGCCGGCTACGTGATCGTCGAAGACCTACGGCGGCTGCTGACTCGCCGGCCGCAAACCACGGACCGACAGTTCGCAACCCCATAGACGTGAGCGGCGCGTCTCTCGGCCTTCCGTGCTACCGCGCTCGTGGCGGGTACCACGCGGCGTCTCGGAATTCGATACCCTCGCCGTCGATGGCGGCCTGGAACGCGCGGATCGTGGCCGGCGTGTCCTGCGCGTCTGGCGGCGGTGCGCCCTGGGGATTGGAGAGCCACCGCGTGTAGGTCTGGTCGTAGTGGTTGAGATAGACGACCTTCGGCTTGAACGTCTTGACACATTCGGCCAGAGGAATCGGCCGCATCCGATCCACCGGGAGATTCATCGGCATGAAGGCCACATCGATGCTTTGGAGCGCCTGAATTTCCGGCACGCACTGCCCCACCCCGGAGAAAAACAGACGTTTCCCTCCCAGCGTTACCACATATCCGTTCGCTTCCCCACGGGGGTGGAACGGGCGTCCCGGTGTCATGTCGTAAGCGCCCACCGCTTCCACATGAATGTCCGCAAACAGTCCGCTCTCACCGTTGGAGAGTACGGTGCCATCGGCAAATCGCGCGTGCGCGGTCGCGGTCAGCACGACCGGCGCCCCGGGCTTGCGTAATTGAGCGATGGCCTCCGGGTCGAGATGATGGCCCGGATCATCGGTAATCAGAATGAGGTCGGCTGGCTTCGCCGAGGACAGGTCGCCAACGCTCCACGGATCGACCTGGACCACCATGCCGGCATGCTCGACCTGCGCGCTCGAGTGAATGATCGGGGTGATGACAATATCGCCGTCCTCGGCCGGGATCCGGCTCGACTGCGCCGACACCGACGTGGCACCGAGCATCAGGACGGCAAGGCAACTGAGTACACGCATGGCGAGTCTCCCTGGTAGCAAGCGGCACCTTCGTGACGCGGTCGCTGGATGGACGATTGTAGCAGTTGCGGACTGAAGGCACCTCGATCAGCCGGGCCTGCCCATCGGCCGGAGTGTCGGAGGTGCCACGTTGCCATCTCCATCCTTCCGGGCCCAACGGAGGCCGGCTAGCCGGCCAAGCCCGGGAGCGGCCCGTCGGCGGTGCCGAACGCATCGATCGGCAGTCCCATGCGCTGCAACAGTCCAAGATGCACGGCGGACAGGTCCGTGGGTTCCGCGTGTTCGAGGAAGCGTCCGGTCTTGATGGTGCCAGCCCCGCCGCCGGCGATCAGAGTCGGCAGGTGCTGCGCGTCGTGCTCGTTCCCATCGCCAAGGCTGGCCCCGTAGACGATCATGCTGTTGTCCAGCAGCGTCCCGCCGTTGGGCTCCACCACCGAGCGCATCCGGTCGAGCAGGTAGGCGACCTGGCCGTGGTGCCAGCGGATGACCTCGGCATACATCGCTCGCTTCTGCTCCACCGACTCCCATGACGTGACGCCGTCGTCATCCTCCGTCTTGCCCGAGGCGTTCTTGTAGTGCGACAACGCGTGCCAGGTGCCGGTGACGTCCGGGATGAAATTGAAATACCGGTTCGACTGCCCATGGTCGAGCATGAACGTGCAGACTCGAGTGGCATCCGACTGAAACGCGGCGACCATCAGATCCATCATGAGTCGCATGTACGAGTCGTGGTCAGCCGGAATACCAGGGGTCGGCGTGGTCAGGGTGTCGGTCAACGCGCCATCGTCACGCATCTCGGTCGACCGGCTCTCGGCGAACTCGATGCGCCGCTCTAGGGCTCGAATCGATTCGAAGTATTCGTCCAACCGGCTGCGGTCGGCCGCGCTCACATACCCGGCCAGGGCCGTGGCGTCGGCCAGCACCGCATCCATGACCGAACGATTGGTCGCGCCGCCCGAGGGTGGGCGGAACATGCGATCGAAGATGGCGCGTGGCTCGATCTCACGCGTCATCGGCCGATCGGGAGCGGACCAGGAGATCGCGTTTCGGGGCAACGAGTTCGAAAAATACCCCTCGCCCTGCACCGACAACTCCAGCGACGGCAGCAGGGTGTCTTCGCGCACATGCGCCGCGGCCAACTGGTCGGCCGACACGCCGCCGGCGTTGACGCCGCGCGAGTTGTAGCTGTGTCCGGTCAGCCATGTGGGCGGCCCATTGACGTGGCCGTTACCCTCCGGGGTCCAGATGTTGCTCGGGATGAGGAGGTTGTCCTTGTAGGGCTCCAGCGGGCTCATCCACTCGTTGAGTCTCAGCAGCTGACCGGCCGGCCCCGTCTCTTCCGGATACCAGATGCCGCGTGGGATGCCGTTCGGGAAGTACAGATACGCCAACCGATTCACCCCGGTCGCGGCCGGCGCGCCGGCCCGCCCGGTGGCGAACGCCGGCATCACGTCGAGCAGCGGCAAGGCCACCGTGGCGCCAAGCCCCTGAAGCACCGTGCGTCGTGACAGACCGCGTGCACGCATCAGTTGGTCTCCCGTGTGGGGTTCTTCTTGTATCGGAACGGATAGCTGGTCACGATCTCCCGTAACAGCGTCTGGAAACGATAGCCGTCCGTCTCGAGCGTGGCGATTACCGTGCGAACCGCCGGCTCGTCGTAGTACTCGAGCTGCCGACCCAGCGCGTAGGCGAGCATCTTCGAGACCACCTGACGGACCAGGTCGTCATGTCGTGTCTCGAGCAGCGCCCGTTTGAGCCCGGCCGGGCCGCTGAACGTGGTGCCGTCCGGCAGTCCCCCGTCGGCCGGGATCGCGCGTCGGGTGGTCTTGAAGTGCCGGACCACCGGGTCTGGGCTGGTCTCGGTCTGGAACTCGATGGTCTCGTCGGCGTCGGCGGGGTCTTCGACCCGCTGGCGGAAATCGTAGGTTGCGCGCCATTTCCCGAAGTAATCGAAGTTCTCGAGACTGAAGCCGATGGGGTCGATCTTGCTGTGACACACCCGGCAGACCTCGTTCTGCGAGTGCATCTCCAGCTTCTCGCGGAAGCTGAGTCCGCGCATGTCAGCCACCTCTTCGCTCAGCACGCCGGCGTTCGGGGGCGGAGGGGGCGGGGGCGTGCCCAGCAGCGTGTCGAGCACGTAGTAGCCTCGCTTCACCGGACTCGTATCCTTGTAGTTCGACGTCAGCGCGAGAATGCTGGCTTGGCCGATGACCCCGCCACGATTGGGATCGGTCAGACTGACGCGACGCATGTGGTCGCCGGTGATCCCCTCCATCTCGTAGAGCGTCGTCGCCAGTTCTTCGTTGACGTAGGTGTAGTCGGCGTCGATGAGCGTCCGGATCGGTCGATTCTCACGAAGCAGCGACAAGAAGAAGAGCGATGACTCGTCGCGCATAGCGGTCATCAGCGAGTCGGTGCACCACGGGTTGTCGATCGGGTCGAGCCAGATCCGGGTGCCGACGTGCTGGAACCCCAGCCACTGTGCGGCAAAGATGTCGCCCAGCGTGTCCGCTTTCTCGTCGGCCAGCATCCGTGACACCTGGGCAGCCAGGGTGTCCGGATCGCTCAACGCTCCGCGACCGGCGAGATCGAACAGTTCCTGGTCGGGCATCGACGCCCAGAGGAAATAGGACAGCCTGGACGCGAGCTCCCAGTCGCTGACCGCAAACGGGACGTCGGTCTCGGTGCCCGCCTCCACTCGCAGCAGGAACTTCGGCGAAATCAGGATCGCCTGGAGCGCCTGCTTGACGGCGTCTTCATAGCCAATGCCTGCCGCGCGCCCCGTGGCGTAGTGGGTGGCGGCCTTGACGACTTCTTCCTCGCTTGGCGGACGGCGATAGGCGCGGGTCAGGAACCGGCGCAACACGGTGTCGGCCGCGTCGGTGTCGCTGGTCTGGGCGTCGGGCGTGGCCACGAAAATCAAATCACGAGAAGCACGATGGACGGCGCTCGTCGGGGCGGTGGGAAGCGCCACATCCACCACCCGCTCGGCCACCGCGATATACCGTTCCATCAGGGACGGCTGCAGGAAGAGCGTGTTCGCGGAGTTCTCGAACCCACTCGACCCCGTCAACTCGCTCGGAAACCGGTCGGTGACGTTCAACTCGACTCCGAACAGGTCACGCACGGTGTTGTCGTACTCGGCGTGGGTGAGCCGCCGCATCAACTCGAAGCCAGGGTCATCGATGGTCGAGTAGTCGAACTGCTCGATGTCCCGGTTCAGCAGTCCCACCATCTGCTGCCGCACATCGTCGGCCGGCTGCGGGGCACTGGCGGGAGGCATCTTCCCCTCTTCCAGCACATCGGTCACCCGGGTCCAGGTCTCGCGGTTCTTCACCAGCGGACGTTGCTCGACCAACGTCGAGAGATCGATACCGGCCGTCTGCGTTTGCGGCCCATGGCACCGGTAACAATATTCCTCGACGAGTGGGGCGATCTCGTGCGGGTCGGCGGGCGTCTGAGCCGAGGCGGACGCGCCGACGACCGCCATCGCCAGCATCCCGATCAGGCCGGCGAACCGAGGCACGGAGGTGGGTGGTCGCTGCATCAGGCGCTCCAGCTTCTACGGCTGCTCGGCGCCGCGGGCGGCAACCAGCAGGTTCTGCATGCCGTAGTTGCCTTCGTGGCATGCGTACTCGTAGACCTGCGCGTCCGACTTGCGCATGGCGG
Organism: Vicinamibacterales bacterium; assembly: GCA_029940535.1. Classification (GTDB taxonomy): domain Bacteria; phylum Acidobacteriota; class Vicinamibacteria; order Vicinamibacterales; family UBA8438; genus UBA8438. The sequence continues at coordinate 64,463 of JAPYUM010000009.1, read as the reverse complement.
TCCTGACCGACCACGGTTGCGCGAATGACGCGGGGTCGCTGACGGTGTATTCGTAGACGAGCGTGTCGGCGTCGGCCCGGGTGAATCGCTCGACCAGCCGCATCTCCGGGCCCGACCCACGGACACTGGTCTTCCCGGTGAAGTTACGAGTCTCCACCACCAGCGTGTCGCCGTCCCAGCGGCCGCGAGAGTCGCCCATCCATTGACGGACATCGCCTGGGAGATGCGCTGACCCATCGAGCGGGATGATGCGCGAGTCGTGGACCATCTCGTTCAGGATGACGATGTGATTGTCGGTCTGAAACAGCTGCATGTTGTTGTTGTAGGCGCTGGGATTCATGGGCGGACCGGAGTTGAACCCGAGAATACAGCGCTCGAACGCGCCTCGGTCTTCCGGACCAAACGCGTCACGACCCAGGAGCGCGCCTCGCGCGGCGCCTCTGGCCCGCGCCGCCTCGGTCCGGGCTGGCAGCTTCCCATCGGGCGGATCCACCACCAATGAGGTGCGACGCTCATCACCGAGCGAGTTCCCGCGGTCGTACCAGAAATTGTTGTAGCCCCCCGACAGTGGCACCCGGCCATTCTCGTCACGCCGCAAATCGACGTTCAGCGCGTCCACACGCTCCTGGGCGAACGCGGCCGCCTCTTCCGGGGTCAAGGTGTCTTTCCCGACCAGCTCGTCAGGTCGTTCGAATGGCACCACGCTTCGAAAATCCCAGACGCCCTGCAGGTCTCGGGGGCCAGTTTGACCGACCGCCACGTCCGGCGCAATCAATACCGCCGCCACCGCGGCTAGCACCGGTCCCGCAATCAAACCGGACACCATCCGCACCACCGATCGCGCGCCGTCAGTCCGCGTCCTCATGTGTCTCTCCCTGAAACAGATCGCATGCCGAGATCTCGACACAATTCTCTCACGTCCAGGCGCCGCTGAGCGCGACCGGCGTCACCCTGGAGGCGTCGTCTCAAGTGAAAATGATATCGTGACAGGAATCATATTGGCCGTCACTGGGCGGCCCGCACCCTTAACCCGCATTCGAGGAGAGTTGCCATGTCACGCCTTCCCCAGAACTCGCGACCGGCCCTGAGTGGCTGTCTCTTCGCGGCCCTGCTGGCATTCACCGTCGGTCCCATCGTCGTTGGCGCCCAGGACGAGGCCCCCGAAGGCGTTGTGAACTACACGCGGGTCGACGCCACCGTGGCGTGCGCCGGGGCGACCCCGGCCGAGGCGATGCCGGCCATCAAGGCGCTCGGCTTCGCGTCGGTCATCAACTTCCGCACCGCCGAGGAGGAAGGCGCCAATATCGGGGCCAGTCAGAGCGCGGCGACCGCGGCGGGACTGAACTACATCCACATCCCGTTTCGGGCGCCGACCGACGAGACGACCGAAGAGTTCCTGTCCGCCATCGCCGACAGCGCGAACCAGCCGGCCTACATTCACTGCGCCTCGGCGAACCGCGTGGGCGCCATGTGGTTCATCAAGCGGGTCAAGCAAGACGGCTGGGCCCAGGACCGCGCCATGGCGGAGGCCGAAGGCATCGGTCTCCGGAGCGAACGGCTGAAGGAATTCGCCGTCGGCTACGTCACCCCCTAAAACGACGCTACGCACGAGACGGGCCATGGGCTGCTGCGAGGCGACGAATCCGGAGCTGCTTGGCGTCGTGTCGGACACGGCCGACGCGAGTTCAGGCCGACATCCGCCCCGACCCGAGCCGGGCGCGACATGGGACCGGCGCACGGCGCTCAAGAGCCTGCTGGGTGCGGCCGGGGTCATCGCCGTCAGCGGCTGTCGCTCGACCCCGGACACTGGTGCGACGCCGGTCAGTCTGGCCTTCTGCGGTCAGTTGCTCTGCGTCGTGCCCTACGAGGTGGCCCGGGTGCGGGGACACTTCGCCGACCAGGGCCTGGACGCGGAGCTCGTCTATACCCGCGGCGGCAGCGCCGCGATGCAGGCCCTCGTCGGGGGCGCGGTCGATTACGCCGGCACGTCGTTCGACGTCGCCCTGCAGGCCGTCGCCCACGGGGCGCCGATCCGGCGGGTCGCGTCGACCGGCCGACTGCCGCTCTTCGCCCTCGCGGTCGCGCCCGCGCAGGCCGGTGCCATCAGCTCGGTCAAGGACCTCGAGGGCCGGACGGTCGGTATTTCCGGGCTCGGCAACGCGGACCATGCGCTGCTGCTCTTCCTGCTCGACCAGGCCGGCGCCGACACCAGCGGCATCCAGTTCGCTACCATCGGCACCAACCTCTTCGACGCCCTGCGCATCGGGCAAGTCGACGCGGCCATGCTGCAGGAACCCGCACTGTCGCTCATCACGGCCGATGGCGGCCGTGAGCTCGTGAACTTCATGGAGCTCGATGAGGCGCGCACCCACCTCGGCGGGGCCTACGAGTTCATGGGTGTGTCGGTCCGGACGGCGGAGCGCGACCAGCGGCACGAAGAGATCCAGCGTCTCGGCGCGGCACTCGCAGCCGGGCTGGCCGAGACCAGGACCCTGCCGCCAGCCGAGATCGTGGCCTCGCTGCCGAGCGAGCTGGTCGCCGGCGGTGACGTGGCCCAACTCGAGCAGATCATCGACCGATATCGGCTCTCGCTCTACCCGGAAACGGTCACCATCGATGTCGCCGCCGCGGCGCGGGTCGTACGAGCCCAGGAAGTCGCCGGCCTGCTCGAGCCGGGCCAGGTCGATCTCGGCACGCTCCTGGACACCGCCGCACTCCAGGGATAGCCCGCGGCACAACGGCAACGACCCACTGACAGACACGATGCTTCGGGTTCGCGGGCTGACGGTCGGTTACGGTGGCGAGCCAGTCATCGACGGGGTCGACCTCGACCTCGAGGCTGGCCGCTTTGCCAGCCTGATTGGCCCCTCCGGCTCCGGGAAGACCAGCATTCTCCGCGTGGTGACCAGTTTGATGCAGCCCCTACACGGCTCCGTCGAGCTCGACCTGGACGCGCGCGACATCGGATTCCTCTTCCAGGACGACGCACTCCTGCCCTGGCGGACGGTCCGCCAGAACGTGACCCTGGGTCTCAAAATCCGAGACGTCGCGTTCGGCGACGCTGACACGCAGGCCGACGACTGGTTGACACGACTCGGGCTCGAGGGCTTTGGCGACCGCTATCCGGGGCAACTCTCGGGCGGCCAGCGGAAACGGGTGGCGATTGCCCAGGTGCTGGCCTTGAGCCCCAAGCTGCTGCTGATGGACGAGCCGTTCGCGGCGTTGGACGCGATCGTCCGGACCAGAATTACCCAGGACCTGCTCGACTGGGTTGAGCGCGAACAGCTCACCGTGCTGCTGGTCACGCACGACCTCGAGGAAGCCATCAGCGTCTCTGACGAAGTCCATGTGCTGAGTCAGGGCCCACGCGCCACGATCCGCGCCCGTCATACCATCGACATTCCCCGCCCGCGCAACGTGCTGAAAGTGCGGCGGCATCCCGACTTCGGACCGCTGCTGCAGACTCTCTGGGACGAGCTGGCCGGCGAGGTAGCGGAGGAGGGCATTGCAACGTGACCGCCGAGACACAGAGGAGTGGCTCTCGGGTGTCGACGGCGGCCAGTCCGAGACCCGGTCGGACACGTGCAATCCGCCGGGCGTTGGCCCTGCTGGTATTGCTCGCCGTCTGGGAGACGCTGTCACGTATCGGCTGGCTGGACCCGTTCTACGTGCCTCCGCCGTCGAGTGTCGGTCGGGTGATCGTGGACCTCGTGACCACCGGCCAGCTCTGGCCCCATCTCGGCGCCACCGCCACGGCGGCATTTGCCGGTCTTCTCCTCGGAGTGGTTCTGGGGATCGGCCTTGGCTTCGCAGCGGCGCTGTCCCCCCTGGTGGCCGATCTGCTCGAGCCGGTCATGATCCTGCTCAACGCCATTCCGCGCGTCATCCTGGCTCCACTGTTTGTCATCTGGCTCGGTATCGGATTGGCGTCGAAGCTTGCACTCGCTACGATCCTCGTCACGGTGCTCATCTTCTTTGCCGTTTACAACGGCATCAAAGAAGTAGACCGACGCTTGGTGGAACGGATCCAGACCCTGGGCGGCGGGCGGAGCGTCCTGGTGCGTGAGGTCTACGTGCCCTCGGTCACCGCCTGGGTCATGGGCAACTTCAAGGTCGCCGTGGGCTTCGCCTTCACCGGCGCCGTCGTGGGCGAGTTCGTGGCGTCGAGCCGAGGCCTCGGCTATCTGCTGCAATTTGCCCAGAGCACCTACAACGCCGCCCTGACGATCGCGCTGATCCTCATCATCATGACCTTCGTACTGGTGCTCTTCGCCGTGGCCGAGCGACTCGAGCGACGACTGCTCGCCTGGCGCTATCTGTAGCCCCCGGCTCGCGCTTAGGACACTGACCAGGGAGCATGCAGGTGGCATGTGACCGAGGAAGCAACGCCGTCAGGCGGACGGATCGGCAGGAAACCTAGGCTAGGACGTCCTGCACGACACGTCCGGACACATCGGTCAGTCGGAAGTTACGTCCCTGGAACGGATAGGTCAGCTTGGTGTGGTCGATACCGAGCAGGTGCAGCATGGTGGCGTGCAGGTCATGGATATGCACCGGATTGCTGGTGATGTTGTAGGAGAACTCATCGGTCTCGCCGTAAGTGATGCCCGGCTTGACCCCCCCACCCGCCATCCAGATGGTGAACGCGCGGGGGTGATGGTCGCGCCCGTAGGTCTCCTCGGTCAGGACCCCCTGGCTGTAGGCGCTGCGACCGAACTCGCCACCCCAGACGACAAGGGTGTCATCCAGCATCCCGCGATTCTTCAGGTCCTGCACGAGCGCCGCCTGGGCCTGATCAACGTCCTGCGCCTGCCGCTCGATGCCCTGAGGCAGCCGGGTGTGCTGATCCCACCCACGGTGAAAGCACTGCACAAAACGCACGTCGCGCTCGGCCAGTCGTCGGGCCAGGAGACAATTGCGAGCGAAGGTGCCGGGCTCACGCGCATCGGGTCCGTAGAGCTCGAAGGTGCTCTCCGGTTCATCCGACAGGTCGGCCAGTTCAGGCACGGAGGTCTGCATGCGATACGCCATCTCGTACTGGGAGATACGCGTGCTCGTCTCGGGGTCGCCGAACTCCTCCTCTTTCAGACCGTTGAGGGCGCCCAGGTCGTCGAGAAAACGGCGGCGCGTGTCCTGATCGACCCCTGGCGGATTCGACAGATAGAGGACCGGGTCGCCGGTCGAAAGAAACTTCACGCCCTGATACCGCGAGGGGAGAAACCCGCTGCCCCAGAGTCGGTCGTAGAGCGGCTGACCGGTTTGCGCCGACCCCTTCGAGACCAGCGCCACGAAGGTCGGCAGGTCGGAGTTCAGACTCCCGAGGCCGTAGGACAGCCAGGCGCCCATGCTGGGGCGGCCGGCCAACTGCGCTCCGGTCTGAAAGAAGGTAATACCGGGGTCGTGGTTGATCGCCTCGGTGTGCATCGACTTGATGAAGCACAGTTCATCGACGATCTTGGCGGTGTGCGGCATCAGGTCGCTGACCCAGGCCCGCGACTGACCGTGCTGCGCGAACCTGAACTTTGACGGCACCAGCGGAAAGCGCTCTTGGCCCGCCGTCATGGTGGTCACACGCTGATCGCCACGTACCGATGGCGGCAGATCTTCGCCCATCCGCTCCCGCAGCGTCGGCTTGTAGTCCCAGAGCTCGTGCTGTGACGGCGCCCCCGACTGAAACAGATAGATGATCCGCTTCGCCTTCGGGGCATGGTGCGGCAACCCGGGCAACGCACCAACGGCGGCCGATGTCGCGCCTGACGTCTGCGCCAGCAGGTCCTGGCCGAACAGCGAGGCCAGCGCGGCTGAGCCGATGCCGGTACCGGCCAACTCGAGGAAGCGTCGACGGGCGAGCAACTGGTCGAGGCGCGATTCCATCGCTATTCCTTTGTAATGGTTCCGTCGAAATTCAGAATGAGATTGGCCACCATCGTGTAGGACGCCAGCTCCGCGACGTCCAGGGTCTGATCGCGGACGGACTGTCCCTGGGTCACCAGCGCCAGCGCCGCCGCCCGGTCGGCCTGGTAGCGCTCGAAATGACGGCCGTAGCCTTGGACGAGAATGTCCGCCGCCCGTGGCGGGGGCCGGTGTGCCGTCGCCAGCAGGTAGGCGTACGCGATGCGCTCGTCCGGCGTCTCACCCCCCTCGGTCATCATCCGCTCCGCCAGTCGGCGTGCCGCCTCGACGTAGGTCACGTCGTTCATCAGGCTGAGCGCCTGCATCGGCGTGTTCGTGACGCCGGTCCGCACGATACAGACTTCGCGCGTGGACGAGTCGAAGGTCATCATCGTGGGCGGGCCCAGGGTCCGCTTCCAGAAGGTGTACAGACTGCGACGATAAAGATCATCCCCCTCGGCCTCGACATAGTCGCCGTAGCCGCCTTCCACCATGTCGGTCCACAGCCCCTCAGGCTGGTATGGCTTCACGGACGGCCCCCCCACCTCCTCGACGAGGAGGCCGGACAGCGACAGGGCCTGGTCTCGAATGATCTCCGCGTCGAGTCGAAGACGCGGGCCTCGCGCCACAAGACGGTTCTCCGGGTCGCGCTCGAACTCCGCCGGCGTCATGTTCGAGGCCTGCCGGTAAGCGGCACTGTTGACAATCGCCCGTTGCAGGGCCTTGACGTCCCACCCGGAGTCGATGAACGAAGTCGCCAGCCAGTCCAGCAACGCCGGGTGGGTCGGAAACTCACCCTGGGTCCCGAAGTTCTCGGCGGTCTTGACGATGCCGGTGCCGAAGTACATCTGCCAAAACCGATTCACGGTCACCCGCGCGGTCAACGGATGCGCCGGGTCGACGAGCCACTTCGCGAACGAGAGTCGGTTGGCCTCGGTCCCCGCCGGCAAGGGCGGCAACGCCGCGGGCACCCCCGGGAAGACCTCCTCGGCCGGGCTATCGTAGGCGCCACGATTGAGCCGGAACGTCGGACGACGCTCCGCCATCTCTTCCATCACCATGACGGTCGGATAGGTGGCCCACAGGGCCTCGCGCTGACGCTCGAGCTCGCTGACGGCGCGCGATGCGGCCAGGATCTCGGTCGGCGCGTACTGCGTAAAAAAGGCCAGCCGCAACTTCTCGGCCTGCGCGGCGTCGCGCTGGGCCGGAGCCATTGCCGCAATGTCGCTGATCGGCTCCGGGGTCGCAACCACGGCGGCGTGGAGCGCCGGCAACACGCGGTCGTAGATACGCAGGTCGTCGATGTGCCCCTGGAAGCGTGGCTTGTCCGAGCCGCTGGCCCCGATGCGGAGCGGATAACGCATCGGCAGGCGGTTGCCGACCAGGTCCAGGAGCGGCGTCAACGCTTGCGCCACGCCATCGAAATAGACCCGCATACCACCCGGCGTCTTCGACCCGTCGTAGGTCGCCACCACGTGCTGCCACTGATTCAGCACGACGTCGACGGTCGTCTCCGCCGCGACGCCATCGTCGAGCACCCGCGTGGACAGACTCAGTCGAACCTTGCCATCCTCGAGGTAGAGACCCCACCCGACCTCGCCCTGGTCTCCGGCGCTCGCGCGCGAGACGATGACGCCGTCGGACGCGGTCGGGTAAATCCACGCCGCCAGGCTGAACGCGTCGTCATAGCCGAGGTCGGGGCTGGTCCCGGCGTTGACGAATCGCTCGCCGTCAAAGCTGGCCGCGGTGCCGACCCGACCCGGCACGAAAGATGGCTGCCCGTCTTCGAGGACCGCCGGAATATCGACCGTCGTCTGCGTGCCCGCCAGGTCGCCTTCAAACGCGTGATAGGCGAGCAACCCGTCTCGGAGCGACCAGTCGACGCGACCCGCAGAGGCGAGCGACGCCTCCCACTCCGCTCGGGCTGCGGCGGCGTCCGCATCGAGCGCTGTCAGCGCCGCGCGCGCTTCGATCAACTCCGCATCCAGTTCGCCGATCTCCGCCTGCTGTTCGAGGGTCGGGGCGGTCACCAGCGGCGGCGAATTGACATACTTGAAGGCCTTCCCGCGCTCCGGAATGTTGTTGAAGTTGGCCAGGACCTCGTAGAACTCTTTTTGCGTGATCGGGTCGAACTTGTGGTCGTGGCAACGCGCACACCCCAGCGTGAGTCCCATCCACACCGTCCCGGTCGTGGCGACCCGATCGACCGCATACTCGAGCAGGAATTCGTCCGAGACGATACCTCCCTCGCCGTTCTGGCTGTGATTCCGGTTGAAGGCGGTGGCGATTTTCTGCTCGAGGGTCCCGTCCGGCAGCATGTCGCCCGCGAGTTGCTCGATCGTGAACTGGTCGAACGGCATGTTGTGGTTGTAGGCGTCGATGACCCAGTCGCGCCATCGCCACATCTGCCGTTCCCCGTCGGTCTGATACCCATTGGTGTCGGCATAGCGTGCGGCATCGAGCCACTCGGCCGCCATCCGCTCGCCGTAGCGCGGTGAGTCCAACAACCGGTCGACCACTTGCTCGTAAGCGTCAGCCGCGTCCGTGTTCAGAAACTCGGTCAGTTCGGCCGGGGTCGGCGGCACGCCGCTGAGGTCGAGGGTCACCCGACGGAGCAGCGTCGCGCGATCAGCCTCGTCTGCCGGCGCCAGCCCTTCCTGTTCGAGCCGGGCGAGCAGAAAATTATCGATGGAGTTCCGAGGCCATTCGGCATCTGACACAGCCGGCGGCGCCACGCGCTCGGGCGCGATGAACGCCCAGTGGGGCTGATACTCCGCCCCTTGGTCGATCCATCGACGCAGCGTCTCGATCTGGTCGTCCGGCAGCGCGGCGCGCCCTCGCGGCATCCGGGCGCTGTCACTCTCATGGGTGACCCGCTGCATCAGCAGGCTCTCGTCAGCGTTGCCCGGCACGATGACCGGCCCACCGTAGCGTCCACGATCGGCGAGCGGTCCTTCGGGAATATCCAACCGCAGCCCGTCCTGCCGCGTGGGGGCGTTCGGCCCGTGACAGTTGTAACAACCCTCCGCGAGGATCGGCCGAACATCACGATTGAACGTGACCGTCGAGTCCGGCCCCTGCGCCCATGCGACACCCACGCCGCCGGACTGAGCGCCGCCACCGAGCACCAGCACCGCCAGCAACGCCGAACACCGTCGAAGACTCATCCGCATAGCATCTCCCTAGTGAATGTTAAGATGCCCGCCCCTACCACGCAAGAGGTCCAGCCACGTCTCCTCGGCCCGGACCGTCAAGACTCACGCATGGGAGGCGCGTTTACAACGGCGCCACGTCGTACAGCAGCTTGACCCCGATCACAAACAGCGAGGCATGCACGACGCGGAAGAACAGCTCGTCGTTGACCCGTAGATGGATGCGGCGACCGATCCAGATACCAAGCGGCGCCAACGGCATCAACACGAGCGAGGTCTGGAGATTGTCCGGCGTCCACTGCCCAAGCCACGCATACGGCACCACCTTGGACCAGTTCACCACGAAGAAGAACACGACGCTGGTGCCCTGAAACAGCGTCCGGTGCATCTGCTGCGGTAGCAGGTAGGCCTGCAGCGGCGGCCCTCCCGCGTGGACCGAGAAACTGGTAAAACCGGACAACGCCCCCCAGAAGAGCCCCGCCGGGGCCCACGCCGGTCGCTTCCCGGTCGGCCCCGCCGCCGCGAAGTATCGAACCGCGTAGGTCAACGCCACCGCCGCCACCAGCACGCGGAGACCGTCGTCCGACAGATAGCCGAACGTCAGGAACCCCAGGGTCGTGCCTAGCAACGCACCTGGCAACAAGACACGCAGATTGCCGCGGTCCCATCGGCCCCAGTATGCATGTAGGGCGAGCACGTCCATGACCATCAAGATGGGGAGGAGCACCGCGGCGGCCTGCGCCGGGCTCACGACCATGGCCATCAGCGGCACGCCGACCACCGCGATGCCACCGCCCAACCCGCCCTTGGCGATGCCGGCGATCAGGACGGCGACCGAGGCCGCGAGATAGAACCAGGGATCGAGAATCAAGGCGGCATCGGTCCGCTACTCGACCTCGATGAAGATCGGGTTCGAGTAGAACCAGAGGTCGTGCCAGGGGTTCTCGCCCGGCTCATCAGGGGCTGGCTCGAGGGCCTCGGTGCTGGTGCCCCGCACGCGAAGGTAGCGGTCCTCGTCAGAGGCCGGCAACGAGGTGGTCACGGTGTAGCGGTCGCCGTCACGCGTCCAGTCCGCCGGGCCGAATCGTGCGACGACTTTCGTGGTCCAGTTCCAATCACGGTGTGGGGCCGACGCCGGGCCGCGCGTCTCGCCCACGATCAGGTCGACTCGTCGGACCGTCGGGTCCTCACCAGCGGCGTTCTCTATCTCGGGATCGGTGAACCGTATGGTCACGTCTACAGAATCGGACGCGGCCGCGTCTAGCGTACCGCCAACCCCGGTCTGCCGCCCTCCAGCGGCGGCGGAGACGTCGAGCGTGGTCACCAGGCCACCCGCCGCCGCGAAGACGCGTCCTTGGCGCAATCCATCGAGGACATCGTCATATGTGGGCCGGGCCAGCACATAGGTCTTGTGGAACTCGCCCGGCCAGAAGTCCGATCCCCGCCGCACGGGGTCCGTGTAGTGCACGTGCGAGTCGGACGAGGCGACGACCCAGAACCGGCGGCCCTCACCCAACAACGAGTCCCAGAACCCGCCAACCTTGGCTGTCATTTGATCGAATCCGCCGAAGGTCGGGGCGTTGGGGTTCCGATAGGCGCCTCGGCCTGGCGGTGGTCCCCTTGGTGGATCGGGCCGCCGGCTACCGTCGGCTGACAGTGTCGACGCTTGATGCCCCGGTGCCCCCTCCATCCCCCTATACACATCAGACGCCAGATCGTTGTTCTCGCGGATTTCCCACGGCTCGTCGAGGCCGTACTTCCCGATCCCGGTCGCCGACCGAGATGGATGATTGGCAAACAGCACCGGGAGTCGCTCCAGCGATTGCAGATGTGCCAGTGCCCGCCGGCGCGCTTCGGCGGACCGCCGCCCCGGATCGGGCGGCAGGGCCCAGTCCTGGTTCGCGTCGAACCGGCTCTCGATCTCGCGCAGCACCGTCGCTTCGTCGTCGGCGTTGGGAATGATCAGGGTGTGGTGATCCATGCCGGGCATGTTCAGCTCCATGCCGTAGAACTGCAACAGGTCCGGCACAAGCTCGCGAGAGAGCGTGAGCTCCCGATGCGCCTGCATGAAATTCAGCTTCGCGTGGTCGGGGCCGCCATGGTCCGTGGTCACCATCCAGCGCAATCCGAACTGGCGTGCCATGACCGCGTTACGCGGCGTGGAATACAGCGCGTCCTGTCCCTTGATGGGGGTCGGCGGTGTCCGGCGTCGGTCGGCACCGGCGCTCCAATGACTATGGATGTGCGAGTCGCCCGGCAGCCAGGCACGATCCGTCGTCGGGGCGCACAGCGCGGTGCTGAGCGCCGCCACCACGACCAACGACCAGGCGAGATGTCGGCGGCTCACCGCTGGCCGTCGGCCGCCTGCCGGTCGGCCAGGCGTGCCCCTCGCATGGTGTTCCTCATGCCGTAGTTCCCTTCGTGACACGTGTATTCGTACAGGGGGCCTTCCGACTGCATCATCGGCATCTCGACGGTCCACGGCCGGGTCCACGTTGTCGCATCGTCGACCGTGAACTCGTAGCGAATCTGGTCGTCGGCGACCCGGGTGAATCGCTCGACCACATGCAACCCGTCGCCAGAGCCTTGGAAACCAGTCTTCATGGTGAAGTTCGTGGTGTCGACCACGAGGGTATCACCGTCCCATCGACCCACCGAGTGCCCCGGCCACTGACGGATCCGGTCCGACACGTGGGCGCGATTGTCGGTGGAGATGATGCGCGCCGGGTTGTTCGCCATTTCAGGGAACAGGACGACATAGCCGGGGGTCTGAAAAATTTGATACAGGTCGTTGTAGGGTGGCGGCATCATCGGCGGACCCTCGTGGCTCCAGGCCAGACACCGCTCCTGGGCGGGCCGGTTCTCGTAGCTGTCGAATCCCCGCGCCTCGCGTCGCATGGCGGCCAGTACCGCGGCGTCCTCGGTCCGGGCCGGGAGCCGGCCATCCGGGGGATCGACGATCAGCGACGTGCGCCGACTCGTCAGCCCTTTGGGGTCCAGTGTCCGCAGCCAGACCGAGTTGTCGTAGTGCGTCGGATCCGTCTGGACCGTGGCCCCGTCTCGCGCCCCAGCGTCATCGCCCAACGCGTCGGCGAACGCTCGGCCGCGCAGCGGATCGACACCCGGGGCGGTCAACACGTCGGCCAGTGACGCGGCCTCATCCTCTGTCAAGAACTCCTGGCCGGCAAACTGCGGGGGACGCTGGAGCGGCGTAAATGTCTGCGTCGTCCAAAGGCCCTGCAGATCGGGTCGACCATCCGGGGTGCGCGGTATGGTCCACGACTCGGGAGCCTGGGACCGCGCGACGGTGGGAACGGCCAGAAACAGGACCGCGGCGACGAGCACGATGCTACGCATGTGTACCCTCCTGGAAAACGGCCTAATTATACCGGCTGCGACCCGACGGTCTCCGAAATCAGCCGCGGCACTACAATGTTAGGACCCGCTCAGGGCTCTGACCGCACGTCGCGACCCGCGTATCGCCATGAAACCGACTCCGATCGTTGCCATCGCCGCCGCTGTCGCTGCCGCCGCACTCGCGACCGTCCGGGCCGCAGGTCCGGTGGTCTTGACCGACATCACCGAGTCGGTGGGTGTCCGCTTCACACACAACAACGGCGCGTTCGGCGAGAAGTACTTGCCGGAAACGTTCGGCTCTGGCGCGGTCTGGCTCGATGTCGACGCCGACGGCTGGCAGGACCTGCTACTAGTCAACGGAACGACCTGGCCCGAACAACAGGGGCCACCGACCTCAGCTGCGCTGTATCGCAATGCCGGCGACGGCACGTTCACGGACATCACCGCCGGGTCTGGCCTCGACACGCCGCTCTACGGTCTGGGCGGCACCGCAGCCGACTTCGACAACGACGGCTTCGTCGATGTGTATGTCACGGCGCTGGGCCCGAATCGGCTGTTCAAAGGACAGGGTGACGGGCACTTTGTGGACGTGACGACCGAAGCCGGCGTCGGGGACCCCGGCTTCTCAACCAGCGCGCTGTGGCTGGACTACGACGAGGATGGCCACCTCGATCTGTTCGTCGGCAACTATGTCGAGTGGTCGGCCGAGACCGACCTCTTTTGCCCGTTTGTCGACGACGCCAAGTCGTACTGCACCCCCGAGTCGTACCAGGGCCAGAGCCCGACGCTATATCGAAACGTGGGCAACGGCACCTTCCAGGACGTCACCACCGCCGCGGGCCTCCGAGCGCCATCCGCCAAGACCCTGGGTGTGACGATGCTCGACTTCGACAGCGATGGCTGGATGGACCTGTTCGTGGCCAACGACCTGCAACCGGACATGCTGTTCAAGAACGGAGGCGACGGCACATTTGAGGATATCGGCGTACTGGCTGGTGTGGCGTTCAGTAACGCTGGTGTGGCCCGGGCCGGCATGGGGGTCGATGCCATCGACTACGACCGTTCTGGACGACCCGACCTCATCATTGGACACTTTTCGTCCGAGATGATGGCGCTTTATCACAACGAAGGCAGCGGCCTGTTCATCGACGAAGGGCCCCGGACCGCGGTTGGTCGTGCCTCGCTGCTGAGTTTGACGTTCGGCTGCTTCTTCTTCGATGTGGACCTGGACGGCTGGCCAGACATCTTTGCCGTCAACGGCCATGTCAACGATCTGGTCGAACGTGTCCAAAACCGAGTGACCCACGCCCAGCGCCCGCAACTGTTCCGCAACGACGCGCAGGGCGGGTTCGAAGAAGTGGCGGGCGACGATGGCAACGCGCTGGCCACACCGCTGGTCGGGCGCGGCGCCGCATACGCCGATATCGACAACGATGGCGACCTCGACGTGGTCGTGACGGCCAACGGCGGGTCGGCCCGCATCCTGCGCAACGATGGAGGCAATGCCAATCACCTGCTTCGCGTGCGCCTCACCGGCACCACCGCGAACCGAAACGGCATCGGGGCCCGCGTGGAGATCACCGCCGCAGGCGACACACGTTGGCAGCTGGTCAAGACCGGGTCCAGCTACCTGTCGCAAAGCGAGCTGCCCGTGACCTTCGGGCTTGGAGAGGCGACGACCGTGAGTGCCATCAAGGTCGTCTGGCCCGGCGATCAGATTGACGAAATCGGCCCCGTGGAGGCCGACCAGATCATAACGATCACCGAGGGCGAGGGTCTGTCGGACGCAAGCCCGATTACCCGAGCACGATAAGTGACCTTTCGGTCCGTTACCGCGTGGCTCGTGGCCTGCCTGACGTTACCCGCAGCCACCGCGCCGCTGCGCGCTCAGCGGGATCTCACCGAGCTACAGGAACGAGCGGAGCAAGGGAATCCATCCGCCCAGTACAACCTTGCGCGCCAATACGTGACGGGGACCGGTGTTCCGCGCGATGACCAGGAAGCGGCGCGGTGGTATCGGCTGGCGGCGGAGCAGGGCCACGCCGGCGCGCAGCACAGTCTTGGCGTGCGCTATGACACGGGGTCCGGCGTCGGTGAGGATGACGCCGACGCGGCGCGGTGGTATCGGCTGGCGGCAGACCAGGGACATTGGGAGGCGCAGTTCAGGCTGGGACGTCTGTACGCCGAGGGCGCCGACCTGTCACGGGACGCGGAAGGAACCGAGCGTGCGACGCGGACCAGCGACGACGCCGAGGCGGTACGGTGGTACCGGCTTGCGGCCGACCAGGGCCATGCCGAAGCCCAATATGGCCTGGGACAACTGTATTTCAATGGCCGTGGGGTCGAGGCGGATCGCGCCGAGGCGGCGCGCTGGGTCGAGCGCGCGGCGGCGCAGGGCCACGCCACCGCCCAGATCACGTTGGCCAGCATGTACGAGACGGGGGCCGGCGTCCCCGCGGACGCCTCGCTCGCCTTCCGGTGGTATCGGCTCGCCGCGGTCCAGGGAGACCCGTCGGCGCAGGTCACCCTGGGCTATCTGTATGACGCGGGTACCGGGGTGGCTGAAGACGACGCCGAGGCGGTCCGCTGGATCAGACGAGCGGCCGACCAGGGCACGGCGGAGGGCGAGTTCGCCCTGGGTAACATGTATATGAGTGGACGGGGTGTGACCCGGGACCCGGGCGAAGCGATACGGTGGATGCACCTCGCGGCGGACCACGGCTTCGCGCGAGCGCAGTTCAATCTCGGTATGAGTTACGACGCCGGAACCGGTGTCGAGCGGAACGCCGCAGAGGCGGCACGCTGGTTCGAACGGGCCGCCCAACAGGGAGAAACGTCCGCCCAGCAGAATATCGGGATCATGTACGCCAACGGCGAAGGCGTCCCTCGGGACTTCGTCTCGGCCCACGTGTGGCTGAGCCTGGCCGCCGCCGGCAGCACCGGATCGGCCCGCGAGGGCGCGCGCCAGGGGCGAGACACCGTCGCCCAACAACTGCCCCCGGACCAGCTCGCCGTCGCGGAGCAACGCGCCCGCGAGTGGAGCCCGACCCTAGAACCGGAGTGAGGACCCGATCAGGTTTCACCTCTGACCCGCAGCTTGCATACAAGACGCCCACCGTTTAATATTTTGTGTAGATTTATCTGACAGGATGGCGGGCCGGTCGCTCACGTCGCGGTGCGATCGGGTTCGGTGCGCTTGGCATCGACGCCCCTTGAGAGGAACACAGATGATCAAGAAATTCGTCGCGCTCGTGTTCATGGTGGCCCTTGTCGTGACCCTGGCACCGATCGCGGCCGACGCCCAGAGCGACGCGCCGATGCGCCGGCCAGATGGCCAGCCGGACATCTCCGGGATTTTTACGTTTCGCACACTGACGCCATACCAGCGCCCTCGGCAGTTCGAGGACCAGGAAACGCTGTCGGCCGAGGCGGCGGCCGCATTCGAGGCGTCGGAGCGCACTCGTCAGAATCGCGACCTGTTCGATCCCGAATCGGGCGCACGAAGCGCTGGATATCAGCCTCGATCCGAGGGCGGCGTGCTCTCCTACAACGAATTTTGGTACGAGCGCGGAATCGACTTGACCGACGACAAGCGGACCTCGCTCGTCGTCGATCCGCCGAATGGACGGCTGCCACCACGCGTGCCCGGGGTGAGGGCGCCGAGGGAACAGAGCGAAGAAGCCGAGGACGAGCGCAACGCGGCCCGGTACGACTCGTATACCAGCCGCAGCATGATGGACCGCTGCATCATGGGGTTCAACGCCGGCCCGCCGATGTCGTCGGGCGCCTACAACAACAACGTCATGATCTTTCAGACGCCAGACCACCTCGTGATTCTCAACGAGATGGTGCACAACGCGCGGGTCATCCCGATTGACGATGTCGCCAAACCGCCGTTCAAGCAGTTCTCCGGCGTCTCGCGTGGTCACTGGGAAGGCGACACGATGGTTGTCGAGACCGACCAGTTCCGTGGGGGCGAAAGCCGCGGCACCAGCCCCAACAAGCATCTGGTCGAGCGGTTCACCCGGGTCAATGCGGACAGAGTGGTCTACGAGTACACCGTGACGGACCCGACGGTCTACACCGCTCCGTTCACGGTGATGATGCCGTTCCGGCGCACGGACGGCCCCCTGTTCGAGTATGCCTGTCACGAAGGCAACATCGGCATGCACGGCATTCTGGCCGGCGCGCGTGAACTCGAGAGACAGGGTCGTAAGTTGCGTCCGTAGCCTTAGACCGAATTCCGTCGTTGGCACGGGCCGATGCTGGCAAGACCTCCAGCGTCGGCCCGTTTTGTATCTCTAGGTACTGTCCCGAGGAGGCTGCCATGCGTCGTCTGCTCATCCCGTCGCATCCCACAATCGCCGCGCCGGCTCTCCTGCTGTCCACGCTCGTACTCGTGTCGGCGTGTGGCGCGCCTCCCAGCGAGCCAGAGACCCCTGCCACCGACGCCATCGCCTATGAGGGGGCGCGCTTGATCATCGGAGACGGTCAGGTCATCGAGAACGGCACCTTGCTGGTCGAATACGACCGCCTCGTCGCCGTGGGCAGCGGCGACGCCGTGGAGGTGCCCGCCGGGGCGGCTCGCGTCGATCTCACCGGCCGGACGGTGATGCCGGCCATCATCGACACCCACGTGCACCTCAGAGAGACGCGTGACGAACGGGTCGAAGATTTGCAACGGAAGGCCTACTACGGTGTCGGCGTCGTGCTGAGCCTGGGGCGTGGCGTAAGCGAAATGGCGTTCCAGCTCCGGGACGAGATCCTCCCGAACGCGGCCCGCTATCGCACCGTCGGCCGAGGCATCACGGCGCCGGAACCAGGCCGGACCGAAGTGCCGTCCTGGATCACGACGGAGGAAGAAGCCCGCGCCGCCGTCCAGGAACTCGTGCCGCAGAATGTCGATATGGTGAAGATCTGGGTCGACGACCGCGGCGGCCAGTTCGGCAAACTCTCACCCGAGCTCTACAGCGCGGTCATCGACGAGGCCCACCAGAATGGCCTGAGGGTCACCGCGCATGTCTACACGCTGGAAGATGCCAAGGGCCTGCTACGTGCCGGCCTCGACGCCTTCGCGCACGGCATCCGCGACATGGACGTCGACGACGAAGTGGTCGAGCTGTTCAAGGAACGTCCGAACGTCGTGCTGGTGCCGAATCTGCCCGGCAGCGGTGTGGCCGCCGACCTGAGCTGGCTCAGCGGTACCATCCCGGCGGGCCAACTCGAGCAGATGCAGGAGCGGTCGGTCGACCGTCCCGCCGCCCAGGAGGCCTTCGGCATCCAGGCCCGTAACCTCGCGCGACTGAGTGCCGAAGGGGTCACCATCGCCTTCGGTACCGACGGCGGCGCGGGTTGGAGTCCCCACACCGAAATGGAAGACATGGTGCTCGCCGGCATGAGCCCGGCCGACGTACTGGTGGCGGCTACCGGTAACTCGGCGGAGATGTTGGCGCTTGCCGATCTGGGGACGCTGGCGGCCGGTAAGAGCGCCGATTTCGTCGTGCTGGAGGCCAACCCGCTGGACGACATCACCAACACCCGGCGCATCGCCAACGTCTATCTCCGCGGCGAGGCCGTCGACCGCGCGGGCTTGAGCGCCGCCTGGGTTGGGCCGTAACCGCCCCGCCATCGGTGAGAGTGAGCGCCAGGCGGTCATCGTCACGACCTGGCCTTTCGTTGTTTGGAGTCGCGTTCAGTGTTTTCGCGGGCGGTGACCGTGGTCATGGCCACCGTCGGTCTCTTCAGTGTCGTGGCCTTCGGGGTGCGACCGCGTACCCGTGAACCGGGCCGTGCGGATGGCGTCGGGTGCGAGCACCGGTGAACTACTCGGTCTCGTTGCCGGCGGCCCGGTGCTCGGCGGACTGGCGCTGGGTTGCTCCTCAGCACGGACCTAGTGTGTCGCTCGCTGCGGATCGAGTAGCGGTAGTGTTCTCACGCGCCCCGTTCCTCTCCGTCATCATCCCCGTGGGGCTTCGCATCTTTCATCTTCTGCTTCTGCATTTCCTTCAGGTTCTTCAGCCGCTCTTTGTTGCGTCGCTTCTCCCCTTCGCGGTGGCAGGGGGCCCCGGAGTGGGGCACTCGGGACCCCCGCGGAGCGGTCGCGGAGGGTTCGGGGGCGAAGCCCCCGTCTCAGTCAGGACCGAATAATCCCGTAACCCGGCAGATGGGCGGTCGGCTCAGGCCGAAACGCGGTTGATACCGGCGACCGCGTCGAAGCCACGATCGAACGAGAGTATCTCCGCGACGTCGTGCTGCTGCATGACCGCGACATGCACCGCGTCTCGCGCCGACAGACCGCGTGTCGCGAGCACAACCTCCCGGGCCCGCCCCACGACCTCGGCGGTCACCGGGAACACCTCATCCACCACGCCGTACAGCGCCTCGAACGCCGGCTGGATCGCGTCGCGTCTGTCGATCGCGGTGTAGCGGTGCAGAATCTCCTGCAGCACCTCCGCGTCGCTCACCAGACGCTGGTGCTCGAGCACCAGCCGTTCGAGCAATCGCTGCGCGTCGGTCTTGTGCGGGTGCGGCTCCCCGACCAGATACATCGGGATGTTCGAGTCGACCAGGATCACGACCGGTAGCCCGATTCGATCTCACCCAGCATCTGCTCGATGTCGCCCGTCGGAAACTCATGGCTCGTCGCGGCACGCACCGCGCCGAGCTTCCGTTCGACGTCACGAGACGGCTCCTCCCGCCGGGCGCGGCGAAGCCTCTGTCGGACCCACTCGGCCAGCGTGACCCCATCGCGCTTCGCGAGTCGGCGGTACTCCCCGACCTCAGCCTCGTCCATGACCACCTGAAGCCTCGTACTCATATAGGTAGTATATCTGACTCCTGTCGCGCCCTGGCGACATTCCAGGCGGATCGGTCGCGGTCCTGAAGGCGCGACGGTTCAGAGGAGCCGGACCGTTGGTACGACCCTAAATACGCCCTGAATACGTTCCATTGTCCCGGTGTAGACGACGGTTAATGCGTCGTCTCGTAGGAGCCGCGGAGCGTCCGTGTGGGGGTTAGCGGCGCACCCCCGCGGAAGCAGGGCGGCAGCGCCACCCCCGGGCGCGCGACAATGTACGCCCAGCGGCCGCGGAGTGGGGCACTCGGGGTCCCCGCGGAGCGGCCGTGGGGGGGCGGGGGCGAAGCCCCCGTCTCAGTACTGATCCAGGCCCTCGGTCAGTTCGATCCGGGTACCGGCCGGGTCGGTGAGGAACGCGACTTTGAGTTCCAGATCGGGCAGTTCGCTATAGCCGCGGTCGAACTCGATGCCCTTCGCCTCGAGCCGCGCGACGAGCGCCTGCAGGTCATCCACCTCGAAGCCAACGTGGTCGATCGCGCGGCCCGCGCTGGGCACGTGGCCGCCCTGGGTGCCCCCGAAGCTCATGTTCATGCCGGGGACGTTCGTGGTGGTCTCGATCCGGCCGCGGGGCAGCTTCTCGAGACCGAACACGTCCACGTACCAATCGAGCAGCGACTCGAACTCCGGCGTGAAATAGTGAACGTGGTATCCCACGACCTCCACCGGAAGCATCTGGTCTTCCTGTAGCTCGACCCGCACGCCATCTGGCAATGTCACATACCCGTTATGCTGTCCCTCGGCCCCGGTGAACTCGGAGTCAACCGTGTAGCCGGCCGCCTTCCACTTCTCGAGCCACTTGCCGGTGTCACGCACCTTGACCCCGAAGTGATCCATCACCGACCCCTGCGACCCTCCGGTGGGCGTTCGCTCGGTGAACGCGATCAGGGTGCCCGGAAGCCAGACGCCCCGCAGGCGACCCTTCTGGAACGCGACCCCCCCGAAGTGCTCGACCCAGATCCGCTC
Organism: Vicinamibacterales bacterium; assembly: GCA_029940535.1. Lineage (GTDB taxonomy): Bacteria > Acidobacteriota > Vicinamibacteria > Vicinamibacterales > UBA8438 > UBA8438. The sequence continues at coordinate 44,243 of JAPYUM010000009.1, read as the reverse complement.
GTGTTCGTCGATGTCGGAAACGTTCAGGTGCACGTGCCCGTAGACCAGCCCCGCCTCGTCGGGCACCGCGAGTTGAGCGGAGGCCGGCGAAACGAGCGCGGCCAGGGCAACGACGGTCAGGAACAGCCTCATTTTGCAATCTCCTGGTGCGCGAGGCGCGCAACCGCGCGACGTCCCGCGTTCGATGGTGTTCGTTGTCTGGAATTGTAGTGTATCGTGCCGCCATGGCGACGCGATCAGCGCACCTCCGGTTCTTGGTTGGCCTCCTTGTCCCACTGTTCGTCGTGGCCTGCGCTGACGAGCCACAACCTGAGGAAGCCGCGGACACCACCGCCCCGGCCGGCGCCACGACCACAGCCGTCTCGTCAAGCGGGTCTGACGTCCCGCGGTTTCGGGTGGATCCGTTCTGGGCCCGCGAGCTCCCGAACAACTGGATGCTGGGTCAGGTGTCGGGAGTCGCGGTCGACGACCGTGATCACGTCTGGGTCCTGCACCGACCAGCGACCCTCGACGCCAGACAACGCGGCGAAGAAGGCATGTGCTGCGTGCCCGCCCCGCCGGTCATCGAGCTCGATCTCGACGGAACTGTCCTACGCTCCTGGGGTGGCCCGGGCGACGGGTACGAGTGGCCGTCCAGTGAACACGGCATCCATGTTGACCATGAGGGGTACGTCTGGATCGGTGGGAACGCCGCCGAGGACGCACATGTCCTGAAGTTCACCGCTGACGGCGAGTTCCTCCTGCAGATCGGACATGCGGGCCAAAGCGACGGCAGCAACGACACCGAAGACCTCGGGCGCCCCGCCGGTATCCGGGTCGACCCGGAGGCCAACGAGGTCTATATCGCCGACGGCTACGGTAACCGGCGGGTCATCGTGTTTGATTCCGAGACTGGCGAGTACCGTCGGCACTGGGGCGCATATGGCGACACGCCGGACGACGCGCCGCTCCCGCCGTACGACCCGGGCGCGGCTCCGATTCGTAGCTACCGGAGCCCGGTGCACGACGTCGCGATCGCCGACGATGGCCTGGTCTATGTCGCCGACCGCACCAACAACCGGGTGCAAGTGTTTCAAAAGGACGGCACGTTCGTCACCGAGACGTTCATTCGACCGGACACGCTGGGAAGCGGTTCGGCGTCAGGGGTCACCCTCTCCGAAGACCCGGAGCAGCGATGGTTGTTCGTTCCGGACGGCACCAACAACGTCGTGTGGATTCTCGACCGCGCCTCACTCGAAGTGCGCGACTATTTCGGACGCCTTGGGAAGAACGCGGGACAGTTCTACCGGCTGCACAATCTGGCCATCGACTCCCGGGGCAACCTCTACACGACAGAGGTCAACGTGGGCCAACGAGTGCAAAAATTCGACCGGGTGGAGTGACCACGCGCCACTGCCAGCAGTGGGCGCAAGAGGCAGAACGAGACATCATGCGACCGAACTACCGACTGATAGCAGGAACGCTGGCCGTGCTGTGCCTCTCGGCCCTACCGGCCGCCGCGCAGTATGGTGCGTTCGACGACTGGCGGAGCCACTCGGGCGACAACGGGGCCACCAAGTACGCGCCGATCGCCCAGATCACGGCGGACAATTTCGCCAACCTCGAGATCGCCTGGCGCTGGGACACGGTGGACACCCATCTGCCGTGGTCGACCGAGACGGGTTCGTCACTGCTGGCCGCGGAGACGGTCTTCGACCTGTTGGCGGAGGAGAATCCGGAGCGCTGGGCAGACTGGGACGGCAAGCAACGGTCGCTCACGCGCCCGTCCATCCGGGCCCTGGTTGGCACGCCGCTGATGGTCGACGAAGTTTTGTATCTGAGCACCGCGTTGTATCGAGCCGCCGCGATCGATGCGCACACCGGCGAGACGCTCTGGGTTCACGACCCGAAGGCCTACGAGTCCGGTTCTCCCCCGCCACTCCCCTGGCGTCACCGGGGGCTGGCCTACTGGGAGAGTGGCGATGCGGCGCGGGTGTTCTGGGGCACGGGCGACGGCTTTCTCATCGGCCTCGACGCCAGGACCGGTCTACCGGCGGAAGGATTCGGGAACGAAGGACGGGTCGATCTGATGGACGGGCTGCCCCGGGCCACGCGCGGCGAGCTCGACGTGTTGAACCTGCTGCCGATCAGCTCGCAATCGCCACCGATGGTGGTCGGCGACACCGTCGTGATCGGGTCGAGCATCAACGACCGCGCGCTGACAAAGGAGGCGCCGCCGGGCTGGGTCCGTGCCTACGACGCCCGCACTGGACGACACAAGTGGGATTTTCATACCGTACCCCAGAGCCCCGACCAGTTCGGGGCCGACACGTGGCTCAATGAGTCGTGGCGCTACTCGGGGAATACGAACGTCTGGTCGCTCATGAGCGCCGACGACGAGCTTGGCCTCGTCTACCTCCCGATCGGCACCGCGACCAACGACTACTACGGCGGGGCCCGGCTCGGCGACAACCTGTTTGCCGAGAGCCTGGTGGCGGTCGACGCCGAGACCGGCCGGCGTGAGTGGCACTTCCAGATGGTCCACCATGGTCTGTGGGACTACGACCTGCCGGCCGCACCCAATCTGCTCGACATCACGGTGAACGGCCGACAGGTCAAGGCGGTGGCCCAGGTCAGTAAACAGGGGTTTGTCTACGCCTTCGATCGCGTGACGGGAGAGCCGATCTGGCCGATCGAGGAACGGGAAGTGCCGACCGATACCGATCTGGAGGGCGAGCAGCCCGCCCCGACCCAGCCATTCCCCACCCGACCGTTACCGTTCGAATACCAGGGGACCTCCGCCGACGACCTCGTTGACTTCACGCCAGAGATTCGAGAGCTCGCAGTCGCGGCGGTCGACGGCTTCCGTCTGGGGCCGCTGTTCACCCCTCAGATGACCAACGGAACCATCATGCGACCGTCGGTCGGCGGCGGCGCCAGTTGGTCGGGAGCCGCGGTCGACCCCGACACCGGCTATCTCTATGTGCCATCGGTCAATGCACATTCCACCATCGGGCTCAGCCCGCCAGGCCCGGGCGAAGAACAGTCAACGCTCGGCTATCTCCGCCGGTCCCTGTCCGCCGGTCCGGTAATGCCGCGCGGACTCCCACTGTGGAAGCCGCCCTATTCGCGCATGACGGCCATCGACATGAACACCGGCGACCACGCCTGGATGACCCCGATGGGGACCGGCGAGCGGATCCGCAATCACCCGATGCTGCGTGACCTCGACCTGCCACCGCTTGGGGGCGACTGGGGTCGAACCGGGCCGCTGCTCACCAAGACCCTGTTGATTCAGGCCCTGGTCGCCGGCGGCACGAACGGAGGCCCCCGGCTGGTCGCCTATGACAAGACCACGGGCGAGGAAGTGGCCTCGCTCGATCTCCCCGGCGGGGCGCTCGGTTCGCCCATGACCTACATGCTGGGTCGGCAGCAGTACATCGCCCTGACGGTTGGCGGCGAGGTCCCCGGATTGATCGCGCTCACGCTCCCCATCGACGAGTCGTAGCCTCGTGGTGACCGAACCGGAAGCGTGGCTCCTTGGCAACATCGACGGCCATACGGACGCCCTCATGCCGGTCGCGCATGCACTCGTGCAAGCACGGCACGAGCTGACCGCGCTGGCCCGCGACACTTCAGCCCTGGAGATTCGTGCCGCTCCGGGCGGGGCGGCGCCGATCGGGTTCCACCTCGCGCATATCGCCGGCAGCCTGGACCGCCTGTTTACCTATGCCCGATGTGAGTCGCTCGACCCGGCCCAGCTCGAGTATCTTCGGCGCGAGGCGGAATTCGCGGCGCAACGCTCCAAAGACGCCCTGTTCGAGGCAACGCTGGCGCGCATCGACGTCTGCCTGACGACGCTGAAAGAGACACCGGACCACGTGCTGCCAGAGCCCCGTCCGGTCGGTCGCGGCGAGCTGCCGTCCACCGTCCGTGGGTTGTTTCTTCACGCGGCTGAACACACCACCATGCACGTCGGACAGATCCGGACGACACTGAAAGTCATTCGAGGACGGGCCTGACCCGACCGGATGGGGAGGTCGCCAGCGGTGGCGTGAGCGCTGGAATCAGCGAGAGCAAGCGGCCGTGAACGCCACGGGCTGCTAGCCCCGTATCACGCGTGGTAGCAGCATGTGGTGACGGGGACAGATTGACGTGGGGTTCTGATAGACGGCGCCGGTGAACGCCTGTAGGTAGCGTCGGAGCTCGGTGAGCTTGACGACTTCGTCTACGAACCCCTGCTGCGCGCAATACGCGGGTCGCGAGGTCTCGTGATAGCGCTCAACGAGTTCGTTCATCTTCTCGATGACCGGATCCAGCGAGCGACCGGCCGCCTGCTCCTTGGCCGCGCGTCGGGCGTAGGTCGCCACGGCCGCCGTTTCGCCATGCATGACCTCGATCTCGGTGGCCGGGGTGCCGAGGCTGAAGGCGTTGTGACGATTGGCGGTGGGGCCACCCATGACGTAGTGGGCGGCGGCGGTTCCCTTGCGCAGCACGACGAGCATCATCGGCACATCGGTCTGCTGAATCGAGTAGATCAGACCCTGCCCCAATCCCAGCACTTCGGCTTTCTCAGCGAGCTCGCCGACGTCGATGCCTGAAGTGTCCTGAAACCAGATGATCGGGAGTCGGTCGCGCCCGCACAGAGCCACGAACTCGTTCATCTTGATGAGACCCTGGCGATAGAGCTTGCCCCCCATGCCGGGATAGTCGGCGTATTCGGGATAGCCCTTCCCCAAGTACCCCTGACGATTCCCGATACACCCAACGAGTCGTCCGTCGATCTTGCACACGCCGGTGAACACTTCGGGACCGTAGTCGGGCCGAAATTCGAGTCGCTCGCTGCCGTCGACCAGCCGGGCCAGGATCTCGTCGAAGTCGTAGACCTCCTTCGGATTCGCCGGCAGCAGGTGGTACAGGTCGTCGATCGGAAACGCCGGGTCCTTCGGGTCAGCCGCTTGAAAGAACGTCGCGCCGTAGGCAGGCATGGCCCGCATGTAGTCCTTGAGCCCGTCGAGGACACCGGTCTCCTCGTCGTAGACCCGCGTGAAGAACCCCGTGGCGTCGTGGTGGGTGGCCACGTCACCGGGAGGACGCCCGGTGAACGCATTCGCCTTCGCGATCAGCTCTTCGACCATGGCCGTGTCGAATCCGCCTTTGGGCGCCATCCCGGACACGATGCCGACGCCGCCGACCGCCATGTTGGCATCTTTGTGAGCCAGCAGGATGGTCGGACTGATGGACTGATATCCCCCGCCGGCCGGATTCGTGCCATAGATCCCGGCCAGCACCGGAATACCCGCTTGCTCCAACTCGGCGTGGCGGTAAAACGGGGTACCGGCTCCGCGGCGATTGGCGTAGAACTTTTCTTGCTCGGGCAGCTTGGCGCCGCTGCAGTTGACCAACCAGACCAGCGGGATGTGCAACCGCGCGGCCAGATCGGTGGCTCGCAGGATGTTCTCCGACTGTCCGGGCAGCCAGGCACCCGCCATCACCTTGTTGTCGAACCCGATGACAACCGCCCACCGACCGTCGATCTGTCCCAGGCCATCGACGACGTTGGTGGTGCCCTCTGCGTTCTCCAGGGGGTTGTAGAGCGTATGCAATGGACACCAGGTACCGGCGTCCACGAGATACTCGAGTCGCTGGTAGACGGTCATCCACCCGCGTTTGTTGATCTTCTCGGTGGGAAACCCGACCTCGTGGGCGGCCGTGACCGCCTCGCCGATACCGGCCTCGACCTCACGGAGCGCGTCGGCGCTCGAGGCGGCGCGCTTGATGCGTCCTGGTTTCAGCGCCTTCCCGAACGGGTCCATCGTGTCGAAATAGGGTTTCACGGCGTCGATCCTTGAGTGAGGTGGCGGCGGACCAGTCAGCGATTGGCTACGTGACCGCTCGCGATACCCGCGATGATCAGCTTCTGCACGTTGGAGGTGCCCTCGACCACTTGCAGAGACTTGGCGTCACGATACAAGCGCTCGGCCGGATACTCCGTGGAATACCCGTACGACCCGAAGATTTTCATGCACTCGTTGGCGGCGTGCACCGCGGCCTCGGAGGCCTGCAACTTCGCCATGGAAGTTTCGTACTGATTCGGCTTGCCGTGGTCCTTGAGCCAGGCGGCGCGATACACGAGCAACTGCGCCGCGTGGTGCTCCACCGCCATCTCGGCGATCTGCGCCTGCACCATCTGGTGCTGCGAGATGGGCTTCCCGAACTGGGTACGTTCATTGGCGTACTCGACGGCCGCGTCGAGCGCCGCCCCGGCCACGCCCAGCGCCCCGGCCGCACAGCCGATACGCGTGTTGTTCAGTTGCCACATGCAGATCTTGAAGCCATCGCCCGCCTGACCAAGCAACGCGTCCTTGGGCAGTTTTGTCCCGTGAAACGCCATCTCACCGGTCGGCGCACAGTGCAACCCGAGTTTGGTCTCGATGTCAGTGGCCACGAAATCGTCGACGACCTTCGGCTGCAGGATGAACGCGCTCATGCCGCGGTGCTTTTTCTCCGGATTTGTCATCACATACAGAAGTCCGGCGTCGCCCTGCGTCGCGTTCGAGACCCAGATCTTGCTACCGGTCACCTCCCAGTGGTCGCCCATGTCGCGAGCCACGGTCTTCATGCTGGCCACGTCAGAGCCACTGTCTGGCTCGGTCATGCCGAAAAAGCCAATCTGGGTGCCGTCCACCCACCCGGGGATGAACCGTTGCTTCTGTTCGTCGCTACCGAATCTCGCCACCGTCAGGGCGGGGCCGAGGTTCTGCATGTTGAACGGCAAACGCCACGACGCCGACACTTTGGCCACTTGTTCGGCCATCAGCACCGACTCCATGAACCCGAATCCGGTGCCCCCGTACTCTTCCGGCACTCCGCAGGAAAAGAAGCCCAAGTCGCCCATCCTGGCCACCCGGTCCAGTCGGAATTCGTGGCGCTTCTCTTCGTCCGCCAGGGTCGGCGCGATGTCGTTCCGCGCGAACTCCCGGGCCGTCTCCTGCACCAGCCTCTGTTCGTCGGTCAGCTCGAAATTCATGGTCTCCTCACCCCAGCGTCATCAGAGGATCGTCTTCCTCGACCTGTTGACCCACCTGCGCCATGATTGTGCTGACCGTGCCATCGGCCGGGGCGTACACCACGGTCTCCATCTTCATCGCTTCGAGGACCAGCAGTTCATCGTCCTCTTCGACGACGTCCCCGACGCCGACGGTCACCGACAGCACTTTGCCGGCCAGCGGCGCCAATACATCCTCTGCCATGTCGCTTCCCCCCGCTGGGCAGACCGGGTGCGGCCCGTGTCACCCTGTCGAGCTACCCCAACATCGTCAAGAAAATACCGGCCGCGACCACCGTGCCGATGACGCCGGACACGTTGGGACCCATCGCAAACATCAGAAGATAGTTCTTCTTGTCCGCCTCGGCTCCCACCTTGTGGGCGACCCGTGCCGCCATCGGAACGGCGGAAACTCCGGCGGCACCGACCAGCGGGTTGATCTTATCGTTCGTGAACAGGTTCATCAGTTTGGCGAGCAGCAGCCCGCACGCGGTACTGACGCAAAACGCCGCCAACCCCAGCCCGAAGATAAAAATGACGTCGCCCCGCAGGAAGGCGTCGGCGCTCATCGTGGCGCCCACGGCCACTCCCAGAAAGATGGTGGTGATGTTCATCAGCGCGTTCTGCGCCGTGTCGGTCAACCGCTCCACCACCTTCGACTCGCGAAACAGATTGCCCAGCATGAACATCGCCATCAGCGGCGCCGAGGCCGGAACCAGGAGCAGGATGACGATGGTGGCCGTGACCGGAAACCAGAGCTTCTCTCGCGCCGTCACCTTGCGCGCCTTCTTCATGCGAATCTTGCGTTCCTGCTCGGTGGTCAGCAGTCGCATGATCGGCGGTTGAATGATCGGCACCAACGCCATGTAGGAATACGCCGCGACCGCGCAGGCACCCAAGAGATGCGGCGCGAGTTGGGCCGCCAGAAAAATGGTGGTGGGGCCGTCGGCGCCGCCGATGATCCCGATCGTCGCCGATTCCTGCAGCGTGAAGCCGAATGCCTGCGCCGCGAAGAACGTCGCGTACACACCGCCCTGGGCGGCCGCGCCGAGAAAGATCAGCCGTGGCTGTGACAGCAGCGGGCCGAAGTCGGTGTGGGCGCCAAGCCCGAGAAAGATGAGCGGCGGAATGACTTCCCACTCCACGCCGTAGTGATAGAACCGCCAGATCAGCCCCTCGCCCGGGGTCATCAACCCAGTGAGTGGCAGATTCGCGACCAGGACGCCGAACCCGATCGGCAGCAGCAGGAGCGGCTCGTACTCCCGGCCGATCGCGAGATAGATCAACGTCAAGGCGACCAGCCACATCACCACCATGCCCGGGGTGACGGCCAGAATGCCGAGTTGCTCGAAGAAGGCCACGGGCTGCTAGCGGGTCGTTGGTTTGGGCGGGGTCGAGTCGGCGGTCGAACGCGGTGCGGCGATCGCCAGCAGTTTCATCAGCACATAGAGCACCGCGATACCGGTGAACACGCCGCTGATGCCGTTGATGAAGACGCTGAATGCGGTGACCACGGAAATTACACGTGCCGGGGAGTCCTGTTCGCGCCGGACGTGCCAGCATTATACGCCGCTCCGGCGCGCCTTGACTGATGTGTCGGCTTGCGCCCGGCCGACCGGTGCGGTACAAGCAGCAGACCTATCCGATGTCAGCCGCACGACGACGGCGCCCCCAGACGGGACGCCAACACGACCCCCGCGAGGCACAGACCCGCGCCGCGATCACGCCCGCGGTCTCGCTCCGTCCGCTCTGGATCCCCGCCATCTTGGCATCGGCTCTGCTGGCGGTGTCGCTCATGCCCCGCGTATCCGGCAACCTCACCCTCGTCAGCTCGGTCTGGGCCGCGGGGGCCGGATTGCTGGCGTGGCTTGGTCTGCTGCTGGTCAGACTCCGTCGAGACACGGCCGGACGCACCGTGCACCTGGTGCTACGTCCCCAGCACTACCTCCAGGCGGGTGTGCAAATCGCGGTGTTCATCTACTGGGGCTATTTCTGGCGGCCGGTCTATGACCATGCCTGGCTGCTGGTAGCCCAACTGCTCTTCGCCTACGGGTTCGACATGCTACTGGCCTGGTCGCGCCGCGAACGCTATACGTTGGGCTTCGGACCGTTTCCCATCATCTTCAGCACCAATCTGTTCCTCTGGTTCCGAGACGACTGGTTCTACCTCCAATTCCTGATGATCGCGGCCGGCTTCCTGGGGAAAGAGCTGGTCCAGTGGCGACGCGACGGACGCCGCGCGCACATCTTCAACCCGTCCGCGTTCTCGCTCGGGTTGTTCTCCCTGATTCTGATCGTCACCGGCACCACCGACCTGACCTGGGGCCAGGACATCGCGTCGACACTCACGCTCGCGCCGCGCATCTACCTGTTCCTGTTCGCGATCGGGTTGGTGGTGATGTATTTTTTCTCGATCACGTTGGTCGCCGGGTCCGCGGCGATCGTGTTGTTCGGCTCGAGCGCGCTGTACTCCGCCGTCACCGGGGTGCCGTACTTCATCGACTCTGAAATTCCGAGCGCGGTGTTCCTCGGGCTCCATCTGCTGGTCACCGATCCCTCCACGTCGCCCCGGACACCACTCGGGAAAGCGCTGTTCGGGATGCTGTATGGCATGGGTGTGTTCGTGCTCTACGCGGTGCTCGGGGCACTGGGTATCCCGACCTTCTATGACAAATTGCTGTGTGTGCCATTGCTCAATCTCAGCGTACAGTGGATCGACCGCCTGGCGGCGTCTCTTGGCACGAGCGGGGCTGCCGTCTGGGCGAAGTGGGGCGCGAATTGGAGCCCGGCGCGAGCCAACCTGGTGCACATCACCGCGTGGATCCTGTTTTTTGGCGCCATGACGGCGCTTGGCGCCACCGATGGCCAACACCGGGGCGACACAGTTCCCTTCTGGGAGCAGGCCTGCGCCGAGGATCGGCCCCTGGCGTGCCAGCGTCTCCTCCAGATCGAGACCAACTATTGCGGCGACAATGCGGGCTGGGCCTGCAACGAACTGGGCCGACATTTCACGGACGGTGCGCTCGTGGCCGCCGACACCGAGCAGGCCCTCGCGTACTTCGGGAAGGCCTGCGAACTCCGTTTCCAGGCCGCGTGCTTGAACCTCCGGGACGGGGACACGCTCTCAGCCGACCCGCGCTCCCTGGATCTCCGTCTGCTGCTGCGAGAGGCTGGGCCGAACCTCCTCGACATGCCGGAGCCAGCGCTCTTCGCACGGGCGTGCGACCACGGATGGAGCTTCGCATGTTGAAGCCGCGTTCGGACGTTTCGTGTGGTGCCAAGGCTGGCCGATCAGAAGACCAGCGCCTACGTACGCCGGCGTGTGCGGGGCTGGATGCCTCGGGGGTCTGGCCATGACGAAGGAATCGAACGCCCAGGCCCCGGCGACCCCGGTCGTGGGGTTGTCCGTGTTGGCGTTGCTTGTCGTGGGGGTGGCGGGGTGGTTGTGGGCAGAGCGGCCGGACCAGGCCGCGACCGGCGACACCCAGTCGTCGGTCGTCGCCCTGCCGGCTGCACTGGCGGGATTCCGTGCCGGCGCCTGGTTTCTTCCTGACGACGTGCGCCTCGGGTTCGTGGAGGTCCCGGCCGGCACGTTCCTGATGGGAAACGACGCGCGGACTGACCCGATGGCGTTCGACAACGAGCGGTGGTCCGCTGGACAGGCGCAGGGTCGTCTGGACCTGGTCTCGTTCTATATCGGTCGCTACGAGGTGACCGTGGCCCAGTTCGGTGCGTTCGCCGCAGACGCCGGCGTCGATGTCGGCGTCGACACGCTGCAGGGTCCGCCCGACCACCCCGTGTCGTCGGTCTCCTGGCCCGACGCCCTGGCCTACTGCCGCTGGCTCGACCGGGTCCTCCGCCAGTCGTCCGAGACCCCGTCAGAGCTCACCCGGCTCCTCGACGCGGGCTGGCGAGTCACGCTCCCGACCGAAGCCCAGTGGGAGAAGGCCGCCCGGGGCACGGACGGCCGTGTGTTCCCCTGGAACGGGCCCCCAGGCCGCGCCCACGCCAACTACGGCGGCGAGGGCACCGCACCGGTCGGCACGTTTCCATGCCCTGAGTGCCCGTTCGGGTTGTTCGACATGAGCGGGAACGTCTGGGAGTGGACCCGGAGCCCCTATCAGCCGTATCCGTTTTCCGCGGCTGACGATCGCGACCGACTGGGTGACGACGCGCTGTGGGTCATACGGGGCGGTTCGTTCTCGGACACCGAACGCAACGTGCGCGCCGCCGTCAGAGGCGGTGCCGACCCTGGTGTGAGACGACCGTTCATGGGGTTTCGGGTCGTCATCTCGTCATCAGACTGACAACGTGAACGACCGACTCAGGACCGGCTCAATCAGGTCACCGCGCTCGCCGACGATCTGCGCCGGCTCAAGCACGACCTGGATTCCGGGGTCCAGCGCGCGTTGCCCGGCAACGAGCGGGTACGGAGGGGTCTGGACTGGGTGCGCGATACCCTACCGACCGCGCCCACCGGCTTGGTGGTCACGGCCCTGGTGGTCGGAGTGCTGGTGTGGGTGATCGTTGCTGTCAACAACGTCGGAGTGATGCTGGGGTTGGCGGTGGTCGGTCTCCTGCTCTTTCGCTGGGTGAGAAACCGTCGTCGCCGGCAACTCAAACGTTTTGTGCGACGTATGCGGAGTCTGCCCAACGTGCGGGCCATTCTCGTCCGCGACACACGCATCACAGTCATCGTGGACCGGGCACCGGCCCACGTCTACATGCGCGTCAACACGGCGATGGAGACGCTGAACGGCAAGCTGTTTCACGGCGACCCGTTTGAGTCGGCCGTGCGTGACGATATGACCGAGGAGGAGTCGGTGGCAGCGCTCCGGGAACCCGGCGTCGTCTACGTGCGTAAGGACGTCTTGTCCGACGGACTCAGTCGCGGGCGCCGGCCGCGTCTCGAGCATCTTGCTCGAGCACTCGCGCGCCCCGAAGAATTCCGCCAAACGAGTAGTTCGCCTCGTGGCAGGCGTACTCGTACACCCTGTTGTCTGAAGACGGCCAGGGATACTCGCCGCTCCACGGCGCAGTCCAGACGGTCGGGTCATCGACCGTGAACCCGTACAGCAGCGTGTCAGCGTCAAGCCGGGAGAAGCGCTCCACCACGTGCAGATTGCGTGACGCGCCGCTCAGCGAGGGGTTGTCAGTGAAGTTCGTGGTGTCGACGATGAGCGTGTCGCCCTCCCAGTGCCCAACCGAGTCACCCAACCAACTGCGAATCTCCGGCGGATTGTGGTCGGCGTTCATCCGAACGATGCGGGCGTCGTGCACCATCTCCACCAGAATCATGACCGTGTCGTCGGTCTGCACGATCCGTTTCATGTTGTTGTACAGCACCGACAACATCGGCGGACCGGCCGTCGACCCGAACCCCATCAGGCACCGCTCAGCGTGCGGGCGCTGTTCGGGGTGGTCGTAGGGTCCGGTCGCGTTCAAATCGTCTTCGAGCCACCACGCAGTACCGCTGTTGGAACGGAAGGAACCGGCGCGGGCGGCCATCGCGGCCCGGTTCGCCTCCGTACGAGGCGGCTGTCGGCCGTTCGGCGGGTCCGTGATGATGGACGTGCGAATCTCGCCATTGATCTGGAAGGCGTCGTCGCCACGGTCGATCCAGAAGGTATTGTAACCACCCACGTTGCCGGCGGCGCCGCCGGACCCATCGCCCCCAGCCGGTGGCGCTTCCCGGTTGCCGTCACCAGTTTCGAACCCGGCGATCTGGGCCTCCTCACGTGCCGCCTGTCGCTCATCCGACCCCGCCGGAGCGAGATTGAACGTACTGGCCAACCCGTCCGGATCGGACGCGACGATGGCCGCCTCTTCCGCCGTCAACGTGAGCCGATCGCCGAAGGCACGCGGCCGCTGCAGCGGGGTCACCGTAGCGGTGTCATACGAGCCGGAGAGATCGGGATGACCGGACGACGTGCGAGGTATCTCCGCGCCACCCTGGGCAAAGGTGCTCGAGTGGGCAACCAGGACACCGGCACACACGCCGAGAACCCTGAGCACCGTCTGCATTCGATTGGGCATGACTTTCTCCATCAAGCTATCTGGTCTGGTCCGCTGCTCCCCACGGAATCTGTTTCAGTCGTCGGACGCCCCCGCCCGTAGTTCCTGAAGTCCGCGTCGAAACAGGTCCAGGATACGTCCGTTGGTCCGGAACTCCGACAGAATCGCGGCACGCCGACTCGTGCGAAGGTCACCGATGACATAGCGCAGGGTGGTGGCCATCACCGTGCCCTCTTCGGTGCCGGTCTCCTGAAACCGCTCCTGAAACTCGCGCAGCGTCGCTTCGAACGACGCCTCGTGCCAGCGTTCCACGCCCGCTTCCAGGCGTACAAAATCGTTGAGGGCGGCGGCGAAAGATGGTGTCGCCGGACGGTGCCAGAACGACACGTCTTCACCGAATTCCTCCACATACTCTGGCAGGTAGACGTTCGCCCGAGCCGGCACCTGCTTGACCAAGGCCGGATTAAAGCGTTTCAGTTCGGTGGTCGACAACCCGGTCTTTCGCCGCAATTCGCTCAAGGGCAGGTTGCGCGTTGTTCGCATGGCGAAAATTGGGGTTTGCACCGCCCCAACCCTCAGCTGCTGTACGTTGACGGTGTTGCCGAACACCATCTCGGAATACAGGAACGACCGTGGACCGTAGGTTCGAAACAGCTCTCGGTATCGGCGGATCGAGATATTGCGCAGGTCGCGCACAAACTCCGACCCCATCAGATACTGTTCGCGAGTGTCAGCCCCACCGAGCCGCTCACCATTGATGACGGTGCGCCCGACGTTGACGCCCCCCGCGTGGTGCTCTGACAACGCGGGAATGAAGCTGCCGTACATCGTCGCCAGAATACTGAGATACGCGGCGCAGTAGGGTGCTTGCGTGGTCTGGTTGTAGACCTCGATCACGTTGGGTGCCAGGCGGTCCAGATGATTCCAGTTCCGGCGGAGAAACTGGCAGAAACCCCGGGCATCCGCCCCAGACCGGGCTCGCCCGTTCAAGCCGGACTCGACGACCGCCTGCGCCAGTCCAATCTCGGCTGGCACCCCGAACCGCTCATAAATCAGCCCCCACTGGTCCAGGAACCCACCGTAGCGCGCGGCGTGCGGCGACAGGAACCGTCCCCGGGTCGGGTTGTGGACGACCTCGCCGACGATCGGCGTCAGCAGCGCCTCCACCTGGTCGCGCCGCCGGGTCAACCGCGACTGCAGTCGGATCCCTTCGAGCGTGTCTTCGAGCGCCGCATCCTCCCAGACGCCCTCGCGGGCCCAGTTGCCCTGGGTGGGGAACGTCGCTAGCAGCCGCCCGTCCTCGGCGCTCCCGAAAATGATGCTGCCGTCAGGAATGGTGAAGATGTGACGCCAGAAGTGGTGGGTGGGCCGGAAGCGTTGCACGGCGGCGATATCGGCCTGATACCGCGCATGCACATGCTCCTGGGCCGGGAGCAGCGCCGACCGGGGTGGAGCCTCCACCGCCGGCAATGGGGGTTGCGTCTGGGCACGCGCCGCGGCAAAGGGAAGCGACGCGGGCGACGACGAGAGCACAAACGCAAGCGCCGATACGAGCCCGAGCAGAACCGCGAGGTTTCTCATAGGCACCAAGGGCGATTCGACACGCCCGTTTCGCCGGTCACAACTACTGAGCGCACATTGTAAACCAAACGTGCGCCACATGTTGTGGTCGTCGGGCCGGGTCGGTTCCCGACGCTGTCCGTCGGAACTCACCATTCGTCAAACAATCGGGCAGTTATACTCTTCGAGTGGCCGAAGAGTTTCCATCCACGGCGCTCGATTCTGCCCAGCCGCGCTGGTCGCATCGCGATCCGATCGAGCGCGACAATCCGTTCGATCCAGACTCGCCCCAGCACTCAGTGTGGGTGGCGGCCACCCGAACCGCCCGCAACCGGCTGCGCGACATGGACGCTCGGATCGCGACCACGGCGCAGGTCACGCTCGACCCCACCGTGTACCGCTCCCAGTTGTTCGATCTGGCGGTGGAACGTTTTAACATCTGGACCGAGCGGGGCCTCGCAGTCGTCTCAACTCCGGACGCTCGGCACGAATATGAGCGCTGGCTCGAACGGTATGCGGCGAACTGGGCCGGGTATGTAGCCGAGACCTGCCCCAGGGTCGAGGCGGTCGAGGAATTGACAGGACGATTGAGGGAGCTCGGAGCCCGACGCGTGCTTCAGGCCCGCCGCCAGGTCGCGTTATGATTCTGTGACTCGGCCACATCGGAGGCGCGCACATGGACAGCGAGACCGTCGTCGCCGGAACACCCTTCGCGCAGACCTTGTCGGCCGCCGACCGGTTGGGCGACGCCTGCTCTGTCGCGGACTGCCCCGGCCGGCTCGACCTCGTGTTCGGTTGAGGCTGGCAACTACGATGCAGGTTGCATCCCATGACACACCGTCGTCGAGCCTCGGCCGAGGAACTCGAGTGGCTTGGACCGGGGTCTCGCGGCGACGTCTGCCGAGACGTCGACGGGCCCCGCCCGATCGTTATCCGAGCCGAACCGTCCCGAGCCCCCGCTTCCGAGACGCCGACAACTTCCCTATAATGCCGTGTCGACGTATATCTAGAACCGGTCTCTGTCGCGACGGAGGATGTGTCGCGAGGACCGCCAACCATTTCAGAGGGAGACAAAGCATGAAGAGAGCGATTCTCGCCGCCGTTGTCCTCGGTTTCACATTCACTGGGACGGCGCAGGCCCAGCGCCCCGGGCCGCCGCCGTGCGGACCCCAGAGCCAGCTTCCGGCCGACTTCTCCAAGAACGTGGCGCCCACCGCCCGCTGTTTTGAAATTCGCATGTATACCGCGAATGCGGATGAAGGCGGCGACATCAACACATTGCATCAGCGCTTCCGTGAGGAAGAAGTGTCCATCTTCGAGAAGCATGGGGCGGAAGTGATCGCCGTTTGGCAGCGTCTCGATGATCCGAACACCCTGGTGTGGATGCTGGCGTATCGCGATCTCGAGCATCGCCAGGACGTCTGGCAAAAGTTCGGTGCCGATCCCGCCTGGGACGCCCTTCTCGCCAAGTACCCGGTGCCGATCAGCGCGGAGGTCTACTACATGAGTCCCACGGACTACTCGAACCTCAAGTAGCCGCCAGATAGAAACTAGGAGTGAAAATGATCCGTAGACACGCGAAAACGATCGGTCTGGTGGTCCTCGCGTTCGCGGCCGGGATCGCCGTGAACCAGTACTCCGTCGTCAAGGCGCAGAGCAATATGGTGTACGAGCTTCGCACCTACACGACGGCCGAGGGCCGGCTGCCCAATCTGCTCGCCAGGTTCAGCGGCGGTGAAGTGTCGTTGTTTCATCGCGCCGGCATGAACAGCGTGGGCTACTGGGTCCCGGACGATCCCGAGCTGTCGGAAAACACCTTGGTCTACATGCTCGCGCATGAGAGCCGGGAAGCGGCGGCGGCCTCCTGGACGCGATTCGGCGAGAACCCGGAGTGGGCGCCAATGCGTGCTGCCTCCGTCGCCGACGGACCGATCGTGACTGAGGTCAAGTCGATGTTCCTCAACCCCACCAATTTCTCGCCGGCTCGCTAGCAAACTGCATCAGTGATGGTGAGCGTCGCGCCGTGGGGCGTGATGCTCACCTTCCGCCTCCACCCGCATCGATCGCCGGGTGGGCCGAAATCAGCCCGAGCGCACGTCTCAAGAGCGTTTTTCCCGGTTCCATCCGAGGCCACGGCGAGGCACCGGACGGATGCGGCAACGGGATCAAGTCGGTTGTGTGTCCCGCATACCGGACCCGCAGCCGCCGACCAACCACCTCCACCAACGACGGGCATGGCACAAACTGCTCGATCGCCAGCTTGCCCACCGGAATCACCAGTTCCGGTTTGAGCAGGTCAAACTCCGCCTGCAGCCACACCGCACAGTTGGCAATTTCGTCACGCGACGGCACCCGATCGCCTCCTGACGCTTTCTTGCCGGGGAAACATCGACAGACCGCGGCCATGTAGATGGACGAACGGAACGAGGCTTCATCGATCCCGCAACTCTCCTCGAACCAGCGAAACAGCGTCCGACCGGCCGTCCAGGCGAACGGCCGCCCCAGCTTTGGCTCCTTGTCTCCAGGCGCTTGACCGACGAGCAGCACCTTGCTCAGCACGGCGCCTCCGCTGACGGCGGGCCGGTGCATCTGGGGACATCTGGTGCAGCGGAGCAGCTCGCGCACATGGAGTTCGAGTCGGGACGAGGCGGCGGCACGTCTTGGCATGCGGGTGTATCTGTATCAGATTGAGTCAGCCCTGGTGGCCGACTGAGGCTTCCCCCAACCGGTGGATCTGGGCCCTAAGTCCAATAGACATTGACTGGCGGGCAGCGTATTCTGGCGGAAGTACTTGATTCAGGTACCGGAGTGTCGCTCGCAAACAAGGGGTCCCTCATGAGTTCGCATCTTACTCGCAGCGTGAAATTTGGCATGGGCGCGGCATTCGTGGCCGTCCTCGCGGTTCCCGGTGTATCCGTGGGTCAGTCGGCGCCGGCCGACCACGAGGTGACATTCACCAAAGACATCGCGCCGATTCTGCAACGCAGCTGCCAGCACTGTCATCAGCCGGAGTCCGTGGCGCCGATGTCACTGATCACCTACGACGAAGTACGTCCCTGGGCCCGCGCGATAAAGATGCGGACCGGGATGGGACCGGTGGCCGGGGTGATGCCGCCGTGGTATGTCGAGAGGAACATCGGCATCCAGGAGTATCAGTTCGACCCCTCGCTCAGCGACGAGGAGGTGGCGAAAGTGGCCGCCTGGGCCGACGCCGGCGCGCCCCGCGGGAACCCGGCCGACATGCCACCGCCCAAGCCGACCGGTGGGGCCGGGCTCTGGACGGCCGGTGAACCGGACCTGATCACCGTCACCGACGAGCTCATCCTGGCCGGTGAAGCCCCTGACTGGTGGGGCGAGATTACCCCGGTCGACGTGGGCATCACGGAAGACAGGTATGTGGCCTCGGTCGAGATTCGCGAAATCAATGATGTGCTGGATACCGAGGACTCGCGCGAGACCGTGGGTGGTCGGTTCATCTTCCACCACATGATCTGGAGCACGCAGGCGATGGGCGAGGACGGCAAACCAACCGGCGGGTCGTTCTGGCCGGTGCACGAGGTCGGTCGCAACGCCGATGTCTTCGACCCGGACGGGTCACCGTTGCTACACGCGGGCAGCAAGGTGGTGTCGGACTCGGTCCACCTGCACTCCAACGGCAAGGACACCAAGTCGCACCTGGAAATCGGCTGGCGCTTCCAGCCGAAAGACTACGAGCCGAAGTTCCAGTGGGCACTTCGTCCGCTCGGGAATGGGGTAGACATCGACATCCTGCCGAACCAGAAGAATCAGGAACTCCACGCCTACTACGTCCTGCCGCAGAACACCAAGATCACGACGTTCGAACCGCATCTGCACGCACCGGGGGCACGGATGTGCCTGGAGGCGATCTGGGGCATCAACGTCGAGACGCTCACCTGCGTGGGATACGACCACAACTGGGTGCGTGGGTATCAATACGCGCATGGCTACGAGCCGCTGCTGCCGAAAGGCACGATTCTGCACATCACCGGCGAGATGGACAACACCCAGTCCAACAAGAACATCCCGGACCCGCGGAACTGGCAGGGCTCTGGCAACCGGTCGGTCTCGAACATGTTCATCGACCTGGGCAACGGCGTCTCGTTGACCGACGACCAGTTCCAGGCGGCGATGAGCGAGCGCCGCGATCAGCACAACCTGACGCGGAATGACCATGTTATCGGGTGCCCGCTGTGCCTCGTCATTCCCGAAGAGGTGAGCCCGGCTGACGAGCTGGCACGGGCCGAGAAGCAGGTGGAAGACGCACGCACCTCGCTCAAGGAGGCTGAGGCTGCGGCCGAGGCGGCCAAGGCCGCGGCGGAAGCGGCAGGTGGTCAGCAGCAATGATCGTCACACTTCGACGTGTCGTCGCCGCAGTCGCGCTCCCGGCCCTGGCCGCCATGCTGCTGGTCGCACCCGCCGCCGAGGCGCAGCTCACCTACCGCTCCGGACAGCCGGTGTCGACCGCCTTCGAGGGCTGGGAAGACGAGGAGGATGGGAGCAGATACTTTCTCTTCGGCTACATGAACTCGAACTGGGAGCAGGAGCTGGACATCCCGGTCGGTCCTGACAACTATTTCGTCCTGGGCGAGGCGGGAACCGGAAGCCCCGAGTCTGCGACTTTCGACGCCGCGGTGGCGGACCAGGGACAACCGACCCACTTCCTCCCCCGGCGCAACCGTTTCGTATTTCGGGTGCCGGTGCCGGAGGGATTCAGGGAACAGGACGAGGTCGTCTGGACGCTCACCGCGAATGGCACGACCGTGAGCGCCTACGCGTCGCTCCGGCTCGACTACCGGGTCGACGGCTTGATCAAAGCGTCGGAGCAGGGCGCGATCGGTGCCGGCACGACGGACCCCGTGATCCGGGCCAACGTGGCCCCGACACTCACCGTCCGTGGCGACGGGGCACACACGGTCCAGGTCGGCGAACCGCTCACGCTCACTGCGGTAGCGACCGACGACGGGGTACCCAAGACCACCGAACCTCGCCGGAGCACCAGCCCGTTCGGTCGCGCCGCGTCGGATGTGCCGACCGGATGGATGAAGCCGCGACAGATCACGGTCGGCAGCGCAACCGGACTACGGCTGTCCTGGTATGTGTATCGAGGCTCGGGACTGGTCACGTTCGCCCCCGAGCAGACCAAGGTCTGGGAAGACACCCGGGTACACGCGAACTCGCCGTGGGCCAACTACTGGTATCCGCCGCCCCTCCCCGAGGACGGCGTCTTCGAAACCGAAGTGACCTTTGACGAGCCGGGTACATATGTGCTGCGGTGCCTCGCGTCTGATGGCGCCCTGGGTGTCGACTCGGACGTCACGGTCACGGTGATCGAGTAGGCGTCACCGGGAGCGGACTCCCCACACCATACCGTCACCTGGCGGGCCCGCCCGCCGTAGCCTCGGCGAAGGCGGGCTCAATTCGGAGCGACCGTTCGAATCCCGACCGCTTGGGCTCCGGCCGCAAGTCGACGGTCATACGTCACGATTCCGTCCAGTTCATCACCCAGTTCGAGCGCCGCGGCCAGGTGGAGCGAGTCCAGACTGCGAAGCAGATCGGGCTCGAGCATCGCCGCCCGCTCGAACACCGACGATGGCAGCGTCACGAGGATGAGCGCATCGAGTACGGCGCGAGCCAACACCATCTGCTCGGGGGCAACCCGTCGCGTCGCTCTCAAGAGCTCGGTGCGCAGAAGATCGCTCGAGGCAATCTGGCCGTCGCGCGGCGTCAGCCACCTCCGGAGTGCCGTCGTACCCGGTTCGGCCACGACCAGCTTCACGGCGGCCGATGTGTCCAGGTAGAACACGCTCAGTACCGCTCCGACTGACGCATCCGCTCCAGTTCTGCCGACAGCGCTCGACGACCTCGTCGTCGTCGTGGTGGAGCCGCAAGCTCACTCAGGGGGCGTCGCGCCGGTCGCGCTCGGTCCGCGGCGATAAGCGCCTTGACCCGGCTCCCGGTGACCGGCACCAATTGCGCGACCGGGCGGCCACGATCGGTGATCGTGACGAGTGCGCCACTGGCCGCTTCCGCCACAACGGCCGACGCGTTTTGTTTGAGGGCTCGGATTCCAACCGTGGACATGTGCTACATTGTAGCACATTAAAACAATCTCGCACCGACTACGATGGCCGCGCACTCGAGCGCCTCTTTCCAACCCCTCGCGGCAGTACCGGACAGGCACGCCCTACCGACTCGCCAGCGCCCCGTTAATCGACCGGTTCGATCCTCAGGAGCGCCGCTTCATCGGCGTCGGTGAGAACGTAAAGCAGACCATCAGGCCCTTGCCGCACGTCTCGGATCCGCTGTCTGAGTTCCATTAGGAGTGATTCTCGGCGCGCCTCTTCGCCACGTTCGTTGAAGACAATCCGTTGCAGATGCCCGGTGTTGCGGATGCTTCCGATTCTGAGGGAACCGACGAAGAGATTACCCTGCCACGCGGGAAACCTGTCGCCGTCATAGAAGACCATGCCGGACGGGGCGATTGCCGGCAGCCACACGATCTCGGACGGCGTCATCCCCTCCTGCCAGGTACGATCCGCTACGCGACCGCCGGTGTACTCCCGACTATGGGAGACGACCGGCCACCCATAGTTGGCCCCGGCGCGAATGAGGTTCACCTCGTCTCCGCCCTGCGGCCCGTTCTCGTGCGCCCAGACCGCCCCGGTCTCGGGATGAATGGTCAGACCGAGCTGATTGCGATGTCCTGAGGAAAAAATTTCCGGCCGGTGGCCGTCTCGACCCACGAACGGATTGTCGGCCGGGATGCCACCGTCGTCCGTGAGCCGCACCAGCTTGCCGATCGTGTTGGCGGGGTCCTGAGCGCGCTGTCCTCCGGCGCTGGCGCCAAACGCGCCTCCCACGGTCATAAATACGGTGCCGTCGGGGCCGAAGACCACCCGCGAGGCCGCGGTGCCACCGCCACCCACCGGATCCGACACGAACAGATCGCGCACGTCCCGCAGCGCCATCCCATCCAGCCGACCCCGGGCGAGCGCCACTCGCACCTCCACCCGATCGTTCTCGGTGGGGCCCATCGGCTTGGAGTAGGCGAGGTAGACCAGTCCATTCTCAGAGAACTGTGGATGAATCGCAACGTCCATCAACCCTGCGAGCCCCCGGGCGTGGACCGCCGGCACGCCGGACACCGGTTCGGGGTCGAGTAGACCGTCGCGAATGACCCGGAGGCGACCGTCTCGCTCCGTCACGAGAAGACGCCCGTCCGGGAGAAACGCCAGGCCCCATGGATGTGACAGGCCCTTCGTCACGACAACCAGGCGCACCTGGGGATGCTCTGCCGTGTCGAACACTCGTGGGCCATCCGGCAGGGGCAGTGGCGGCAGCCCGGGCGGCTGAGCTGTGGCGCCGACGGCGCCGACCAGTAGCAGCGTGATAGCCGCCACCACGGCGGTCGAACCCGGGCATCGCCGAGAAGAAAGAATTACACGCATCGCGTCGGGGCTCCCTGAGCGGGTCTGATGACCCGCGGCTACGAATCTATCGTGACCGAGCGGGTGTGACGTTGAGCACGCACCGCCTACCGGCTCGACCGCATCGGCGCCGGCTGCAGCTCGGCCAGATCCAACGTATTGACCTGGTCGATGATTTTCGCGAACGCGCGGGCCACCGCCTCGAGCCCGGCCGCCGGCACCAGGGCCGGAATGTCGCCGTCGGTGTGTTTGTGCTCGGGCGACCGGATCAACTGCACCGACGGCGCGTCTTTGTCGATGGCCATCATTTCTCCCGTCGCCCGCCCATCCATCTCGCCGATGAGCGTGACCCCGAACGTGCGGTAAGCGTCCAGGGTGATATCCAACAGACGTGAGCTCCCATGCACCCACCATCGGCGCGGAGACACGGTGTTGGTCAATCGCAGCTCATTGTTGAAGGCGATGAACTGCGTGGGCGCGATGTGCTCGAGGTTCAGCATCAGCGCGGCCTTCTCGAGCATGCCCTGGTCGCGGAGATACGGCGCGTTCGGCGAACCGACATGATGGCCGGCGGTGCCGATGAACGTGATGTTCCGGCGACGTTGGGCGTCGGGGACCCGGGCGAACTGCTCGGCCAGCCCGATCATGACCGCCATGCCGGACGCGTTGTCGAGGGCCGCGTCGTAGTACCCATCCATGTGCGCCATGACGTAGATGGTCTCGTCAGTCGTCCCGGGCAAGGTTCCGTAAATACTCGGGCTCCACAGCCCTTCGCGGGTCTCGGTCTCGGCCCGCGCCGACACGGTGACCGGTTGCCCCGTCGCCACCAGGTCTCGCAACGTGCGACCGTCCTCGAACCCCATGAAGAACCCAGGGGTGTCGACACTCTCGCTCACGTAGCGGGAGGTCCCGTCGTCGTTGCGCACCATCTGAAACGCGTTCGTGCTCTGCCAGACGGCGAGATTGCCTCCGTAGCCCCAGATGCCGACAATCAGCGCCGCACCGGCCGCCTCAGCCCGGATGGTCGCGCCTTCCCACGAGGCAGAGTTCCCCATCTGCCCAGGCGCCAAGATCGTCTGAATGATCACCGCTTTGCCGGCCACGTCACGCCCGGCGAAATCGGCCGCGGTCCCGAGCCCGACCCACACCGCCTCCGCCTCGATGCCCTGGGGGAACGACGGCGACCCGGTCGCCGGGTTCGCCGACGCGAAAGTCAATTGCTGGCCGCCGCCGCTGGCGGTCAGGCTCCAGTCCACCGGGAACCACTGCGGCCGCAGGTCGAAGTCGACCCGATGTACGGTTTCCATGCCCAGCCGGCGAAAGTGCCGCTCGGTCCAGTCGGCCGCCAAGACCTCATACTCGGTGCCGGCAATCCGGCCCCAATACCGGTGACCGTCGTCACGACTCTGACGGGAGATCGCCACGACGTCGTTCATCCAGCCCTTCAGTTCGCGTCCATCGATCCGACCATAGGCCTGGTCAGCCCCAGACAGGGCCCGCCGCAAATGGTCGTAGGCTTCCTCACGCACCTCGCCGGCGGCATTCACCAGCGGCGCCGGCTGAGCCGCTGCGGCGACCGCGGTCGACAGCACCACCACGACGACGCCGACCCACCTCCATCGATATCCGAATGCGTCACGCGCCGTCATCGCAGCCCCCTCGCTCTTCATTACTCTTCGTTCCACGGGTTCGTGGCAAACACCGACAGCTCCGGCCAGAATGCCCGCGGATGCATCGCCAGCGCGGCCATGACCGTCTCGGCAATATCGACCGCGTACAGCTTGTTCGGATTGTCACGCCCCTCCCGACCGCCCCACCGCGTCTGGACCTCGGATGGACAGATGCTCACCACGCGAATGCTATGAGGACGGAGTTCGGCCTGCCAGCACTGGGTAATGCCGCGCACGGCCCACTTACTGGCGGCGTAGGCGGTTCCGAGCTTGCGCCCCTTGGTACCGGAGGTCGAAGACAGGTTGACAATGTCGCCGCGCTCCTGGGCTTTCATGAGGGGCACCACCCGATTCGTCAGATCGACCATGCCAAAGACGTTGCTGTCGAACAGCCGGCGCATCGCCCCGAGGTCGAGCTCACCGATGGCGGCGTCATACCAGGACGCGGCGTTGTTGACCAGCACGTCGATGCCACCCATACGCTGCCGGCAGACGTCGACCGTCATCTCGTTCTCGGTGTCGATGCCACTGTCGGCCTTGAGCCCGAATGCGCCGGTCTCGGTCGCTACCTGGGTGAGGGTCTCGTCGTGCCGGCCGGTGAACACCACGGTGTGCCCAGCCGCTCGCGCCAATCGGACCAGCGCGGCGCCGATCCCCTGGCTCCCCCCCGTGATCAAGAATCGTTTCGGTTCCATGCCGTCGTGATACCTCACACGTCCGTTCAGTTGTAACGAGAAGTGGAGCGATTATACCGACGGCGTCTCGTCTTTCGTAGCCGCGGGTCTTCAGGCCCGCCCCCGGCCGGTCTGAAGACCGCCGGCTCCCACGTTCCCTCAGGAAGCGAGAAGAGGGAGAATACCGGACAGGAGAACTCAGATGACGCACCTCACGCGCACACTCAGTATCGCCAGTCTGGCCTGCCTCTTGTCGGTCGGCCTCGTCGCTTGCGGTGATACGGCCGAAGCCCCGGCGCCGGAGTCGGCCGCAACCGCGCCCACCGCGCCGCCCGAGGCGGAGCCAGAAACCGCCGTGCCGGACATGATCGAGATGGGCGGCGCCAAGTCAGTCACGACCTTCTTCATAACCAGTGTCGGGCCAGGCAATGGCGGCGATCTTGGCGGTCTGGAGGGGGCTGACGCCCACTGCCAGGCACTGGCCCAGGCGGAGTATGCCGGTGACCACACGTGGCGCGCGTATCTGAGCACCTCGGCGACGGACACGGGGCCCGCCGTGCACGCGCGCGACCGGATCGGCACGGGTCCCTGGTACAACGCCGAGGCGCTGTTGATTGCGGCCAGTGTCGACACGCTGCACAGCGACGACAACAACGTGAACAAGGAACGCGCCACCACCGAGCGACTGGACCCGGTGAACGGCGTCGGCGACGACCCCAATCGCCACGATATCCTGACCGGGTCGCAAGCGGACGGCACCGCGTTTCCGGCCGGCGAGGACCGCTCGTGCGGCAACTGGACATCCAGCGATGACGGCAGCGCCATGCTGGGCCATCACGACCGCATCGGCCGTGGTGACGGCGTCAACTCGTGGAACTCGGAGCACCCGTCACGCGGCTGCGGCCAGGAGGATTTGGTGGCCACCGGCGGCGCCGGACTGTTCTATTGTTTTGCGATCGACTGAGTTGAGGATGCACGCGGATCGTCCCCGTCGAGGACGCCGTACCAAGAGCCTTCACACTGTTCGCGCGTACACGACAAACGGCCCTCCAGATTTCACATCCGGAGGGCCGCTGCCGTGTCTGTCCGAGAACCGTAGCCTGAAGCCCGATGCCCTGGGCTCACCGCTTCGTTCCTTTACGTGATGATCAACGTCCGCGGATGCTGATTGTTCTGCTCAAGGAAGGTCTTCTTGACCTCGAGTTCTTCGGACGTCGGCTGCACATAGCCGCTGGTGTCAGTGGCCCGTGACGTCACGGTGTGCTCACCCGGCGTCGCGCCCATCCAGTCGTAGCTGAAGAACTTCCACGAGTATTTCTCGCTGGTCGACGGGTCGAGCGTCGCCGCCTGCCAGGGACCATCGTCGATGCGGACCTCGACCGATTGGATCGGGGTGCCGTCGTGCATGATCACGCCGAACACCTTGTGCTGGTTCCCCAACTTGGTCACCCGCGCGATGTAGGACTTCAGCCGCATCTTGCTGATGGCGGTCTCCACCCATTTCATCTCGCCGTTGATCCTCTCGCCTTTCAGCGTGCGATACCAGTGCGTCTGGAACTTGCCAAGATACTGGTCCTCTTGCACATGTATCTCGGAGAGGAACTTGACGTTCGGGGCGCCGTACCATCCCGGCACCAGGAGACGCAGCGGGCTCCCCTGGTGAACGGTCAAGGGATCGCCGTTCAGGGCATAGGCCAGCATCGGCTCGTCCGACAGGGCGACGTGACGGCGCAGGCTCCTCCCATACTGCTGCTCCACGGTCGTCATGCGACCACGAAAATTGACCTCTTCCTCCCCGCGGTCCGCCCCGAAGAAAACAAACTCGCTGGCCGCATCCTGGATGCCGGCTCGATCGAGCACGGTGCGCAACGAGACGCCGTTCCACCGGCCGTTGCTCGAGAGCCCATTCTGCGGGCCTCGATTGCCTGAGCACTCGAACCCGAAGACGAGTTCCCGGCTGGGCATCGCACGAAGGTCCGCCAGCGAGAGCTCAAGCGGGGAGTCGACCATTCCGGAGACCCGCAACCGATAGGTCGCCCGGTCGACGGCCGGGTGGCCGTAGTGCTGGGTCGTAAACCATTTATTGGCCGGTGTGATCGGTCCGTCGATGTCGCGGACCTCGATGATCCGGCGGTCAGGCGTCCGTTCCAACACGATCTCATCCGGCAGATCGGTGAACTCGACGAGCGTCTCGCCTTGGGCCAGCGCTGGGAGGCCCCACTGAGGAAAACCGAGCGCACCGAGCCCGGCCATGGCCGCGCCCCCCTTGAGCACTTCGCGACGGGTGGTCTGCTTCGACATATGGTCGATCCCTTTCTCAAGCGGTTGTGTGGAGGCAACCGCTGCATGTCCTGGCGCTATTATCCCGATCCGGCGATGTCCGGTCACCCCTTATTGTCGATGCCGGGGCCTCCGACGCTACTCCGTGGCGTCGTAGATGTCCTGCACATACACCGTCAGACGCTCGGCCGGCCCCTTGGTGTAGTCGGCATAGTCGCCCGAGGGTTCCCAGCCGGCCACGAAGTCGGCGGCCGACGTGCCGGCCGCCTTCGCCGCCTGTGCCGCCGAGACGAAACCGGCCACAAAATCAGCGTACTCGCCCAGGCCGTCGAATGTCATGACCGGGCCGTGCCCCGTAATCACCCGATCGATGTCCGTGAGGCCCTCCGACGCGCTCCGGAGCGTCTCAGGATAGTCGACGCCGCTCCCACCGTTGTTCGAGTCCATGATCGGGACCATGGTGTTTGGGAACGCGTCACCGGCGTGCACGGTGCGCAGCGAGGGAAACTCGACCCAGATGTCGCCACCGGTGTGGGCGCGCCCGAAATAGTGCAACTCGACGGTGTCGCTGTCGCTCCCGAGGGTCAGCGTGTCCGTAAAGGTCCGCTCGGGGATCCCGACGCCGTCGTCTCCATCAAAGGGACTGGGCCGCGGCTCCGGCTGAATGCCGCGCACCGCGTTGTTTTCCCGCATCAGCCGCTGCGTGTTCTCGTGGGCCACGAACTCGACCGTCGCCGGAAATTCGACGCTGCCGTCCACATGGTCAAAATGCGCGTGGGTGTTGATGATGGTCGTGATCGGGTTCGATGTCAGCTCGCCGATGGCGTCGATGAGCGGTTGGCCCCAGCCCGTCAGCTTCGTGTCAACCAGGACGACGCCATCGGCGGTGATGAACGCAGCCGAGTTGCCGCCGCCGCCCCGGAGCACGAACAGGTTGTCCTCGAGGCGCTCGACCTCGACGACGTTCTCAGGCGGTGCCTCGGCCGGCGCCTCCGCCGGTGCCTCAGCCGGTGCCTCAGCCATCGGCTCAGCTTCCTGCCCACCCGCGCAGGCCATCACCAGCGCACCGCCCAGTACCAACACTCCCAGCGCGACTTCCCTTTTCATGCCATGCCTCCGGAAAAAAAGACCCGTTGAATGAACCAGAACGCCCCGGCCGCCATCACCGCGATGGAGCCGATGACCGCCACCCGGCGCCCGACCAGGTCGCTGCGCCGCCGGAGCGCCATCAGAGCCGAGGCGACCACCACCGCGACCGCCACCTGCCCGATTTCTACGCCAATATTGAACGAAAAGAGCGACCAGCCAAGAGCGCCGCTCGGCAAACCCATTTCACGTAACACGCTGGCAAATCCGAACCCGTGGATCAAGCCAAACACGAGGGCAATCCAGACCCGCATGTCCCGCCCTTCGCGCACCAGCAGGTTATCAGCTCCAACATACACGATGCTGAGCGCGATGATCGGCTCAACCACGCCGCCAGGCGGCGATACCAGCCCGAGCACCGCCAGCACCAGGGTGACGCTGTGGGCCACCGTAAACCCAGTGATAACCAGAAGCAAGCGGCGAATCGGACCGCCGAGCAGGAGCAACCCGACGAGAAACAGGAGGTGGTCCGGTCCGATGAGGATGTGATAGACGCCCTGCGGCACGAACTTCTGGATGACCGCCAGAGTCCCCTGGCGGCTGCCGACAAAGTACTCCGCGCTCGTGTCATCGCCACCGAGAATCGCCTGCGAGGTCAGCTCGCCGGCATCATAAAAATTGATAAACGTCTGGTGGGCCGGGTCGTATGGAAACATTTCGGCCGCGACCTCGAATACGCCTGGTCCCCGCTCGAGCGCTACCCGCGCCCGCAGACTCACCGACTGTCGCTCCACCAGCGGATCCGGCGCGGACCACGCCGTCGCATCGACCACCAGCCGCCGCCCGTCGACGGTGAAGTGCAGTCGCTCACGCAGCAGATTGGCCAGACGCGTGCCCGCGGTTTCGAGAACGCCAGAGGTGAACACCTCCGACGGCTCGACCCCCAACTCGTAGGCGACGTCGAACACATGCAGCACCACCTCCAGATCGACGGTGGTCGCGTCAACGCGGACATCGACAAAACTGAACGGCGCCGGATGCGCCGAGGCCGGCGTGGCCCCGACCAAGAACAGGGCGAACACGGCGCCAAGTGTCCTGGACACGGGTTGAAACTGCCGCTGCATGCGGCCCCATGGTATCGCAACGCGCCGCGCGGCTCGGCGCCGCCCTCAGGGCATCGTCATGATCTCGGAGAACAGGTCGATGCCATACCAGAGGTTGGCGAGTCGCAGGTTCTCGTCCGGCGCGTGCTGATTGTTGTCGTGGTTCGCGACCGGCACCACGATAGCCGGCTTTCGCCAGACGTCGGTGAACAACGCGATCGGGAGCGTGCCACCCAGTCCGGGCGACAGCACCAACGCGCCCTCCACGAACGCACGGTCAGCGGCCTCGGTCGCGGCCGCGATGACCTGTTGGACGAATGGGTCTGACATCGGCGTGCGGGCGGCCACCGAGCCACCGCCACCGGTCACCTTCGCAATGAGCGGATAGCGCAGTCGGGTGTCGACATCGGGATCGTCGGCCACCACGCGAAAGCCCTGTCGCTCGATGTGGTCGACGATGAGCTGACGCAGCTGAGCCGGGTCGTTGCCCTGGACGAGCCGGATGCCCAACGCCGCCACCGCGGTGTTCGGAATGATATTGCGGGCCAGCGACCCGGTGTTTCCGCTCGTCATTCCCCGCACATTCAACGCCGGCACCATGAGCCGCTCGGGCAGGGTCTGGGGCTCGCCTTCCGTGCGGACGAGACCCAGCTCCCGTTTCAGCTCGTCATCCCAGTCGGGCATCGCCCGCAGCGCCGCCGCCGCTTCCGCCCCCAGCGGCTCGGTCGTGTCATACCACCCGTCGACCAGGACCCGCCCGCGCTCGTCCTTCATCGACGACAACAAGCGCGCGAGAATCATCCCCGTGTCCGGCGCCCAGTTCCCGTAATGTCCCGAGTGCAGGTTGCGGATGGCGCCGTAGACAGTGACTTCCATCCCCATCGATCCACGCGCACCAAACGCCAGCAGCGGGCGGCCGCTCTGATGCGCCGGCCCGTCACAGAACAGCCACACATCGACATCGTCGACGCGATCACGCACCTGTTCCATGTAGTCGCCGAGCCGACGCGACCCCGCCTCCTCCTGCCCATCGAACAAGAAGATGAGATTGGAGGTCGGAGCGATGCCGCCGTCTCGGAACGCCCGCAACACGGACAGGAATGCCTGGATCGGCGCCTTGTCGTCGCCGGCCGACCGAGCGTAGATACGCCATTCGGGATCGACCACCTCGGTGTCCATGGGCAAATCGCGGGGCTGCCCACCGGCGTCCATCGCCGCGGTGTAGAGCGTTGGCTCGAACGGCGGGTGGGTCCAATTCGACGGATCGACCGGCTGACCGTCGTAGTGGGCATAGAGGCCGAGCGTGCGCGTCGCGCCCGGCCTCCGCAGCTCGCCAAAGACCATCGGCGGAACGCCGTCGAGGGTGAGCAACCGCGTCTCGACCCCAGCGTCGCGCATCTGGTCTCGGATGTATGCCGCGGCTCGCGCGACGTCGTCGAGATCTCGCGCCCGATTGGGGTACGCCAGCATCTCGGCAAAATCACGGACGATCGCCGAAGCGTGCGTCTCGCGGTAGGCGCGCGCCACCTCGACGCCAGTCTGCGCGGCGGCCGGCACGGCGAGTGCGACCACACACCCGAGCAAGAGACTCAAACGCAACGGCAGTATTGTCATGGTTCGATGGCGATCTTAATCCGTCGGACCGCTCCGTGCAGGACGCAGGTAGACTTTCCTCGCCAAGACACCATGAGGAGAACCCCATGACCTTCATCGTTGCGCTGTTCCTCGCTGTCACCGCGGTGCTGCAGAGCGACCCGGTGCGGGTCGCGCCGACGTCCGGCGTCGCGGGACACTACGGGTCCTGGACGGTCACCTACGAGATCGGGGACGCCGGAATGGTCGAGGGCGGCGCGTTGCGGGTGCAACTGCCCGACACGTGGCATGCCGGCGAGCGCAACTCGGCGAACCGTCTCCAAGCGACCGACCCGACCGGCGACCACTATGTGTCGACGCGAACATCTCGAGCCGGGGTGCGCCTCGTCGCCGAGGTCGAGTCCGAATCGCCAAATTTTCTCGTGAAGTCGTCCAGGCCGGGACTTGACGGGCGGCTGGAACGCTACGTCTTCGTCGTGCGCGTCGCCGTGGCATCGGGCCGGCTGCGTGCGGGCGATACCGTCGACGTCATCTACGGCGATACCTCGTCCGGGAGCCGCGGGATGCGTGCCGCCATTGTCTCGACCCAGCCGGAACCGGTGCTGGTGGCGGTCGACGCCGACGGAAGCGGCGCGTTCGCCCCAGTGATTCACGGGGCCACGCTCACGTCCCGGAGCGGCATTGCCACCGAACTGCGCCTGACCGGTCCGTCCGCCCTGGTCGTCGATGAGCCGGCCACGCTCCAACTGGCCGCGGTGGACCTCTACTCGAACGAGGTGCGGCCGTTTCGGGAGGAGGTCTCACTCCGAGTCTCCCAGGGAAACGTCGAGCTTCCCGCCACCGTGCATTTCACGGACGGACGCGGTTATCAGGCGGTGACGTTCACGCCACGCGGGCTCGGGATCGTGCGTCTCGAGGCGGTGGCCCGGGCCGGTATCCTGCGGGCGCGAAGCAACCCGATGGAGGTCTTCGGCGAGGCCCCGTCGGAGCGGGTCTACTGGGGTGACCTTCACTCACATACGCGCCACAGCTTCGACGGCGTCGGGGACGGGGTCCACGACTACGCTCGGTATGTGTCGGGGCTCGACTTCCATGCCATGACCGACCACAGCCAGACCAGCGCGGACGGGT
>JAPYUM010000009.1:3527-12556 GCA_029940535.1 Vicinamibacterales bacterium | reverse complement strand
TCGGGGCTCGACTTCCATGCCATGACCGACCACAGCCAGACCAGCGCGGACGGGTTCACCCGCGGTCTTGGACCCGAGGTCTGGGACGAGTACCAGGCGACCACCGACGCCCACAACAGTCCGGGCGAGTTCGTCGCCCTGCACGCCTACGAGGCGTCATTCCAGTCACCTTACGGTCATCACAACGTCTATTTTCGCGGCACCCCGGGGCCGCTGCTCGCCCCACAACGTGTGACACTCCCCGAACTGTGGGGCAGCCTCGACGCCGGTCAAGCGTTGACCATTCCGCACCACACGGGCAAGTTCCCAGCTCCGATCCAGGTCGCCGACGACGACCCCGCATTGCGGCGCAATTTCGAAATCTACTCCGCCCACGGCCTCAGCGAGGCGTACGACCCGACCCATCCACTGGCCTTCGAACAGAGCGACTTCACCAACTATTCGACTTCGGCCCCCGAGGGCCTCACGGCCCAGCGAGCCTGGGCGAGCGGTCTGACCCTGAGCACGGTCGCCGCGTCGGACGACCACCGGTCGCACCCGGGACAGCCCCACTGGGGTCTGGCCGCCGTGACCGCACCCGCCTTGACCCGGGCCGCGGTCTTCGACGCACTCCACGCGCGCCGGACCTACGGGACCACCGGAGCACGGATCCTGCTGGATTTCAGGGTCAACGACGAACCGATGGGTGGCGAGACCACGAGTGACGGCTCGCCGCGGCTCCACGTCGTGGCCCACGGGACCGACGTGATCGACTCGGTCCAGATCCTTCGCTACTCGGACCCAGATGGCGGCTTCGTCGTCATTCAGGACCTGGACCCACACGCCCTCGACTTCGAGTGGGCCGGCCCCGACGGCGACTTCCGCGACGACTCCATCTACTATCTTCGACTCACCCAGCGAGGTCATATACGGGGACGAGCGGTGATGGCGTGGTCGAGCCCCATTTGGGTACAGCGCGTAGAATGAAGCAACCTGGACCCATCGACCGTCGAGACAGCGGAGGCATCATGCGGAACATCACCTGCGTCGGACTATGTGCCATGTTGCTCTGGGCTGACGCGGCCGGGGCGCAGCCCACGGTCGGGGACACACCGACGACCGCGAGCGCCGACGATGGCAGCTACATCAGCTGGCGGGAGCACATCATCGACGACCCGGCCACGGCCGGATTCAATTTAAGCGGAAGCGACGGCCTGGTGATGGCGGACATCGACGGGGACGGCTTCGACGACATCGTCTCGGTGCACGAGTCCGACAGCGAATACGACTCCGCCGTAGCTGACGCGAGCTTCGACGTCGGCACCGATGGTCACGTGCGTATTGCGTTCGGGTCGGCCGACCCGGACGTCTGGACCAATATCACGCTGGCCGAGGGCGCCGACGCGTCAGCGGCCGAAGACGCGGCCATTGCGGACCTGAACCGAGATGGGCATCTCGACGTAATCGTGGCCGCCGAGCTGGCCCATCTGCTCTATCTGCAGAACCCTGGCCCTGGCGCCCGCACGGAACCGTGGCCACGGCTCATCCTCCCCTTGACGAAGGGCCGTGGGTCGTACATCCGCGTGTTCTTTGCCGACCTCGATGGCGACGGTGTCCCGGAGGTGACCGCGGCGAACAAGGGCGCGCAACGGCTGGGCCCGGCCGACTTCGCACGGTCGACGCCGGTCGTGATCTACACGCTGAATGGCGACCCGTTGCAAGGGTCGAGTTGGAGCGAGGTCGAACTGGGACGCTACAGCGTGCCGCAGAACGCCGAACCGGTCGACCTGGATGGCGACGGCGACCTCGACCTCATCGTGGGCAGCAGAGGCGAGAACCGACTGGTGTTCTTCGAGAACACCAGCGGCCGCGGCAACCTCAGCTTCCGCGAACACGCCATCGGCATCAATGGCGCGCGGGCGGCGGGGTTCAACCTGGAGTACGCGGACCTGAACGGCGACGGCCGGCTCGACATCATTGGCGCCGCCACCGGCGGCCTGGCCTGGATCGAGCAGCCGACGCTGATCGACGACGCCTGGAACGCGCACCGCATCGGAACCTTCGCGCCCGATAGCATGACCGGCATGGAGATGGCGGACATCAACGGCGATGGGTTCCTGGATGTCATGGCCGGCAGCTACAGCCGCGGCCCACGCGAGGGCGACGGCGACGTCGATGTCGACGACGCACTCGGACGCATCGGCTGGTTCGAGCATCCGGGCGGCGATGGCACCGGCGCCTGGACCCGGCACGATGTCTCCCGTCGAAAGCGCGGCATGTACGACAAATTCATCGCGCGTGACGCCGATGGCGACGGCGACATCGACTTCTTCGGCACGCGGGGCAACAGTGCTCCGTATGACGGCGTGTATTGGCTGGAGCAGGTACGCTCCAGCACGCCGCTCGCCTCGTTCCAGCGCGCTCGGAACGAAGACAGCCCGGAGATGCCGCTCCCGTAGTGCGCCACAGCATCGGCGAATCAGGGCAACGCGAACACGAAGAGGTTGTTTCCTGCGCTCGGACGTAGTTCCGGGGTCAACATCCCAAAGGCGGCCGTCGTGATGCTCGTGCCGGTACTGACGGCCACGTACTGCGTGCCGTCGACGGCATACGTGATCGGGAAGCCGGTCACCCCCGAGCCGAGGTTGATCTCCCAGAGCACCTCACCCGTGTCCTGGTCGAACGCCCGGAACCGACCGTTGGTGTCGCCACCAAAGAGGAGTCCCCCCGCTGTGGCGACGAGTGACATCGTGGCGGCCCGTTGCTCGTAGACCCACCGCGTCTCTCCCGTCTCTACGGAGATCGCACGCACGGTGCCGACGTTGTCCGTGCCAGGGGCAATCTCGCGACGCCAGTCGATGGCGTACAACGCGTTCGGGCCCGTCTCGGCGTTGGTGGCGCGCATCCGGGAACAGGTGTTCCGCAGGGGGAAGAACATGGTGTTGGATTGCGGGCTATAGGCACCGGCCTCCCAGTCCTTCCCACCACTGGCGTGCGGGCAGGTCAGCACTTGCTGGCCCGGACCGGTGAACACGACCTCGGCGTTCTCGGTCACCGCACCGGTGGCGCCGTCGATGTCGCTGACGACGTTCTGGATGACGGTGGGCGTGGCCCACAGGAACTCACCGGTAGCGAGGTCGAGGGTATACACGATGCCGGTCTTGCCCGGTATGCCGGTCACAACCCGGCGGGTCTCGCCTGGCCGCAGTCGAGGGTTGATCCACTGCACCGCCGCCGGGTCCGGCCGCACCGGGGTCTCGACGATATACCGCTCGAACGGGTGGTCGAGATCCCAGTGATCATTCAGATGCTGGTAGTACCAGACGATCTCGCCGGTGTCGGCGTCCAGCGCGAGGGTCGAGTTGTGGTACAGGTGCTTGTTCTCGACCCCGCCCAGCCTGAACTTCGGCGCCGGTGAGGTGACCGACGTCCCGACCAGCACCAGGTTCAGCTCGGGATCGAAGCTGGGCACCATCCAGGAACCAACGTGCCGGCGTTCCTCGAACGGCACGCCTCCCCAGGTCTCGTCGCCCGGCTCGCCCGGCCCGGGAATCAGCCGGCGACGCCAGAGTTCCTCACCAGTGAGGGCGTCGTGGGCCGCGATGATGCACGCATCCGGCCCGCCGGTCGGCATACAGCTCCGCCCGGAGATGACTTTGCCGTTGGCGATGATCGGTCCGGAGGTCTGCGTGACGGGGTCTCGACGGTGGTCCAGGATCTCCGTGTCCCAGAGCAGCTCGCCGGTCGCGGCGTCGAGCGCGAAGACGTGGCCGTCGGTGCTGGTGTCAATGATCGCGGCGCCGTAGATGGCGAGGTTGCGGTTTGCGTCCATCTGCGACCGGCTCAGGTGGTCGGCCAGGTCATCTGGACGCTCCCGGCGGTGCTCCCAGAGCAGGTCGCCCGTCGTCGCGTCGATGGCCTGCACCACGTCCCTGGGGTTCGGCATATAGAGCACGCCGTCGCGCACCAACGGGGTCCCTTGCTGCAAGCCCTCAGTCAGCCCTCGCGTCCAGACCATCCTGATGCCCCCCACGTTGTCGCGATTGATCTGATCCAGCGGGCTATGGCCCCAGCTGTCGAGGGTGCGACGCCACATCAGCCAATCGTTCGGATCTGGGTTTTGAAGTTCGGCATCAGTCACGGGTGTGATGGTGTCTTGGCGTGTCTGTCCGACGACGGGTGCCTCGCTCCGGGCCAAGATGCACAGCAGGATGGCGACACAAGACAGGGATGAGGCGGAAAGCGGTCGAAGCATGGGATTCCTCGTGACGGCCTGGAGCACTCGAGATGTTTCAACCGGACGGCATCGGGCGCCTCGCATCTGAGCGATCTGACGGTCGACGCCTGATGGCTGCAGTCCTGACGATAGCAGATAATCGAGGTTCCAGCTCGGGTCCCGGTCGGCGCTTCGCCAGGATGGAAATCCCCGCTAATATGCAGGGGTCATAGCGTACGACACAGAGCGCGATCGCTGTTCATCCACAGGAGCTACCCCATGATGGTTCGTGTCGCTCGACAGGTTCACGGCCGGTGCGTAGTCGCACTGTGTGCGGTCACCCTGACCCTTGCCTTTCAACAGGTCCTGGTGGCGCAGGAAGCCAGCGGTGTGTCCGAGGCCGCGCTCAGGGCCGCAGCGCCCGCCGAATGGCTGACCAACGGACGGGACCAAGCCGAGACACACTACAGCCCGCTCGACCAGATCGACGTCGACAATGTCGATGAGCTGGGGCTGGCGTGGAGTTGGATCATCCCCAAATCGGGGGCCAGGCTCGAGGCGACCCCCGTGGTGTCCGACGGGGTCATGTATGCGACGGGGCCCAAGAGCTTCGTCTATGCGCTCGATGCTCGCACGGGAGAGAAGCAGTGGCAGTGGGACCCGGGGATTCCAGACGAGCGGCAGGGTGGCCCCAGCATCTGCTGTGGCGACGTGAACCGCGGGGTGGCCCTCTACGGCGACAAGGTGTTCGTGGGACTGCTGGACGGGCGGCTGGTGGGCCTCGACCGCGAGACGGGGCTGGTCGACTGGACCGTCCAGACGACACCGCGCGGCGCGGACTACAGCGTGACGGGTGCGCCTCGGGTCGTGAAGGGCAACGTCATCATCGGCAACGGCGGAGCCGAGTACGGCGTGCGGGGCTACGTCACCGCCTACGACGCCGAGACGGGCGACCAGGTCTGGCGCTCCTATACGGTGCCGGGGAATCCGGCCGACGGGTTCGAAAACGAAGCGATGCGGGAGGCAGCCGCCACGTGGACCGGCGAGTGGTGGATCGTGGGCGGTGGCGGGACGGTGTGGGACGGAATGGCCTACGACCCGGAGGCCGACCTGCTGTATGTGGGCACCGGGAACGGCTCGCCCTGGAACCGCGACACGCGCAGCCCCGGTGGCGGAGACAACCTCTACCTCTCGTCGATCCTGGCGCTCAACCCCGACACCGGGGAGCCGGTGTGGCACTACCAGACGACACCGGGCGACGATTGGGACTATACCGCCACGCAGCCGCTCATGTTGCTCGATCTGCCCATCGCGGGACGCGACCGCAAGGTCATCATCCAGGCGCCGAAGAACGGCTTCTTCTACGTGGTCGACCGCCTGACCGGAGAGCTCATCTCCGCCTCCGCCTTCACCGACGATCTGACGTGGGCGATCGGCGTCGATGTCGACACGGGGCGGCCGATCGAGACCCCCGAGGCTCGCTATGGACGAACGGGGCAGGGCGTCTACCTGTCGCCCGGGCCCGGCGGGGCACACAACTGGCCGCCCATGTCCTGGAACCCCGCCACCGGACTGGTCTACCTTCCGGCCCAGAACAGCAGCTCGTACTACTCGAAGGCCGACGAGTTCGAGTACCGCCAGGGCGTGTGGAACACCGGACTCGGCCGGGCGAGACGCGAGGACCGGCCCGAAAGACCGGAACTGACGGGGCCCCGTACGGTGCTCCTGGCGCTGGACCCGATCACCAATACCGAGGCGTGGCGCGTCGTGTCAGACGGAGCGCACGGGGGGACCATGTCGACCGGCGGAAACCTGGTGTTCAGGGGCTCCGGGGACCAGCTCATCGCCCACGATGCCCGCACCGGAGACGAGTTGTGGTCGGCCACAGTCGGGCAGGGTACGGCGACACCCATCACCTACGAACTCGACGGAACACAGTATGTGTCCATCGCGGCCGGGAGACGGGTCCGTCGGGTGTACACGTTCGCGCTGGATGGATTGCCCCTGCGGTAGGAGGCGGCTGAAAAGATCCGAGGGGGCTTTCTGACGAGGCGTCTGCGTGGCAAGGCGCGACGAGGGAGCATGCAGGCGTCCGCCCCGCCCGGCCGGGCGGGGGTGACCGAGGCAACAACGCCGTCCACGCAGGCGCCTCGTCAGAAAACCGGAATCAGTCGGCGAGCGGGTGTGGTCGCAACTGGAAGTGGATGATCGAGCTCCGCATCCCCTTGCCGCCCTCGATGTGCCAGTTCAGGTTCGATCCGTAGTTGGCCCACAGGCCGCGTCCCTTCCAGCCGGCATTGGGATCATCGATACGACCATCGAGTCCCCGCGCGAAAAACCCGAGCGGATACGGCACCCGCAGCACCACCCACTCGCCTGTCTCGGGAAGCAAGGCCAGCAGAGAATCTGACCCCGACCCCGGCGCCATCGGAACGTTCGGCCCAAGACCCAGCGTGTCGAACTGGTCGACCCAGTTGTAATAGTGATAATCGGCGCTGCCGGAGTCGTCGACGCCCTTCATCTGCGGCCCCGGGGTGGGATACAGCGTCCAGCCTTCCGGGCAATGCTGGCCGGTCGCCTCCGGTCCGCTGAGCACCCGACACTTGGTGCGATCAAAGCTGGCGATGTGACCGCTACCAGACAGCGCGGTCCAGATGACACCGTTGCGGTCGACGTCGACACCGCGTGGAGCGTGCCCCGTCCGCGAGGCGTCGGCCGCCGGGTTCTCGATGGACGGCGGCTCATAGACCTCGGCGATACAGGTCTCGGGCGGGTTGTCGCCCCGGTCCAGCCGAACGAGCCGCCCAGGAAACGGCCCCGTCCGCGCGATCCACGCCGACCCGTCCGCGGGGCTGGCAATGACCCCGTAGGCAAACCCCGCGTCACGGGTATCCAGAGCCGGATCGACCGCCTCGCCCGGTTCGTTCCACGGCCTCGTAATGCGACCGTCACCGTTGGTGTCGATGACGGTGGGGCACCAGCCCTGGGACGCTCGCTCGTCCTGGGTCTCATCGTAGAGCTTCGTATCGAGCCAGCCGACGACGTTGGCGTCTCCGCTGAACCAGAGCGTGTCGTCGGCGTCCTCCCCGAACTGCAGGTGATGCGTCGCGTAGCAACTGTCAATCAAGAGCCACGACTGTCGCTCGGGGTCATAGGCGGAAATCTGTCGCCCGCTGCGGGAGACCGGAAAATATGCGGCCGACGGATGGTCTGAGCCGGCCTTGCACCAATCGGGGTTGTCGCGCCGACGGACGGTCGAGGTCAACCACACGCGCCCCTGCGCGTCCATCATCGGGTTGTGGGGATTGGCCGGCGCATCGAAGATGATCTCCTCACCCCAGGATGGCGACGGCTCGAACCCGGGTGCGGTCGGGAACATCGACGGCACCATCTCTCGCGGCTCTCGGAGCGGCACGTCCAGTTCGATGGACTGGTGCCGGGCCACATCCGTGATCACGAGCTTGTCGTTCGTGATCGACACCCCGTAGACGAGTCCGTCG
Organism: Vicinamibacterales bacterium; assembly: GCA_029940535.1. Classification (GTDB taxonomy): domain Bacteria; phylum Acidobacteriota; class Vicinamibacteria; order Vicinamibacterales; family UBA8438; genus UBA8438. The sequence goes on along the minus strand of JAPYUM010000009.1, from coordinate 4,861 downwards.
GGGTTGACGGTCGGATTCCGTTTGTCCGTGGTCACTTCGTCATGCATGTAGGAGGTCTCGCCCGCCCAGTCCCACATCGTCAGCACAAGATTGCGCTCGACGCCCTGTGGTCGTGGCGGCGCCTCGGGCACTTCGCCGGCCGCGATCCGATCGCTCCAGTCAGCGAACATCCCCAAACCACGCTGTCGACCGAACCGCGTCAGCGCGCCGCTCATCTGCGAGCCACGCTGCCCGAACGTTATGCGATGGTCCCAAGCCTCGATGGTCGAGTCGAACTGCGAGAGATGACTCGTGTCAAACGTAAACCGGTTGCCCATCTGGTGACACAGTTGACACCCCTGTTTCGTCAGGTCGACCCAGGCGGCCTGACTCTGAAGCCGAGGGGAGATCCCGTTGCCATCCTCGCCCGTGCCGGGGAATTCATCAGCCGCCGGCGGTTCGAGCAGCGAGTACCAGTAGTTGGCCGGGTAGACGCGTGCCGCTTCCTGCGGCGTGCCGGCCGCCACGACGTCGAGCGTCACGGTCTGCCCCGGCTCGGCCGCGACCGGTTCGGAGTCGAGCAACCCGTAACCACGCACCCAGACCCGATACGACGCCGCCGGGAGGTCGGGTACGAGGAACCGCCCGTCATCGTCGGTGACCACGATCTTCCGGAAGCGTGTGTCGAGATCGTCCGTCTCCGCGATAACCCAGACTCCGGCTTCCGCGCCGGCGGGAGTCTGGACGACACCGGACAGGTCTTGGTCGGCAGACCCTGGTTGTCGCGCGATCAGCGATGTGGCGAGCAATGCCGTGGCCGCCACCGCGAACAGGCTGATACGGATCCCGTCAGTCATTGTGTTCCCTCTCCCACGTTATGGTCGGCTACTCGTCCGCAGACGCTCTATCTGCCGCACCGCCGCATCGATCTGCATCTCGAGAATCTGTTCACCGAACGCCGCCGTCGAGCGCCCAGGATGACCGACTACGCCGTTGCCGTTGGGCCCGGTGCCCCGCTCCATCTGATCGAGCCGTAGCTGTGACGGGTCGAGAAACAGGAAGCTCGCCGTGTCGTGCATACCGGCGTGCGAGCCGACATCCTCAGCCGCCACCCCCTGCTCAACCAGCCAGTCGTCGCCACGACCCGGGTAGTAGTCGGTCAGATGATGCACCCGAACGGGGGTGTCCGCCCATTCCGCATTGAGCCGCTCAGCCACCACGGCCTGAGACGCCTGATTGCCGCCGCTGTCGCCCAGCAAGGCGATATCGACAAACCCGTGCTGCTTGAAGCTCCGCGCCGCATATTCCAACACCTGCTCGAACACCCGGGGCGGCGTCGTGATCGTGCCGGGAAA
>JAPYUM010000009.1:0-3427 GCA_029940535.1 Vicinamibacterales bacterium | reverse complement strand
ACCGCAAGGGGCACCGCGAATCGCATAGGGTCAGCCCTTCGTGGAATTTGTGGCGATGATGATCCACCCCATCATATAGTGGCCCTAGCAACAAGCGTGCGCTGATGTCATTGAGGCACGCTGGAGAGACAGTGTCCATCACACACGATGTTCGCTCCGGTACACGCTGGGTACGACGGTTGTGCGTCAGCGGCCTGCTGCTGGTCTCGGTGGCGACCCCTTCGGCCCAGCCAGGTCGGATCGTGGCGGTCGGAGACGTGCATGGCGCCATCGGTGAATTTCGCGCCCTGCTGCAAACCCTCGAACTCACGGACGCCGACCAGGGGTGGATCGGTGGTCAGGACACGTTGGTCCAGACCGGCGACCTCACGGACCGCGGCACCGGCGTGAGAGCGGTCCTCGACCTGCTGATGCGACTGGAAACCGAGGCGGCCGAGGCAGGCGGCGAGGTCATCGTGGTGTTGGGCAACCACGAGACGATGAGCCTGATGGCCAATCTGCGAGATACGACACCAGAGCTGCTGGCCAGGTTTGCCGGGCCGGACTCGACGTCCCGTCGCGCGGCGGCCTACGAAGACTACCTGGCCCTGACCGCCGAACGCGCCGATGCGCTCGGTCCGCTGGCGCCCGACGCGCTGTCGCGCGACGAGTGGATGGACACCCACCCACCGGGATTTCTGGAGTATCTGGACGCGTTCGGGCCCGACGGCCCGTATGGCCGATGGCTGCGCTCGAAGCCGATCGTGGCGCGTGTCGGTGACTCCATCTTCCTGCACGGCGGACTCCACCCCTCGGCCCCGACGGACCTGTCCGACATCAACGATCAGGCGCATCGCGAGTTGGACACGCACGACGGGTACCGGCGCGAACTTGTCGAACGCGGACTGATCCTCCCCTTTTCGACCTTCCAGGAGACGCTCGCGGCCGTCAACCTCGAACTGGAGCGATGGCGCATTCTGGTGTCACCGGCCGGGCCACCGGCGCCCGGTCCCGGGGTGCGGGTCACCCCGGACGAACGCGAAGAGATCGACCTGCTCCTCGAGGTGCAGACCCTCGGCGCCTGGTCCATCATCAACGAGAACGGCCCGGTCTGGTTTCGCGGGCTGGCTCGCTGGGACGAAGCTGAAGGATTGGAGCAGGTGCGGGCGATGACCGAGCGCTATGAGACCGATCGGATCGTGGTTGGTCACACGCCTCAGCCAAGCCGGCTCATCACGCCACGCTTCGACAATCGAGTGTTCATCATCGACACTGGCATGCTGACCACGGCCTACGCCGGCCGCGCGTCCGCGCTCGAGATCGATGGCGACCGCCTGACCGCGGTGTACTTGGGTCAGCGTATTCCAATTCCGGAGACGGCCCCCTAGGTTTTTCGACGAGGCGCCCGCGTGGACTGCGTTGCTTCGTCGGTCACAGCCCGCCTGGCTGCTCCCTGCTCGCGCCTTGCCACGCAGGCGGATCGTCGGAAAACCCTAACTAGGAGCGTGCTGAAAAACACGAGAGTGGTTTCCTGGCAAACCGTTCGTCTGGCCAGGCGCAAGGAGGGAGCATGCAGGCGGCATGTGACCCTGCGAAGTCAATGCCGCGACGTCCGCCTTTGCGGACGGATCGCCAGGAAACCTAGCGGACGACCGCCGCTTCGCCCCGCTCCGCGATCAGTTCCTCGAAGTGCAGCACCAGCAGGTCGCGTCGTGCCATCAAGGCATCGACCTCGCCACCGGTCAAGTAGGGACCGACCTGCTGCTCGACTTGGTCACGGGTCAAGTCGCCCAGGGCCCCGAGCAGATCCGCATCGCATCGATTGAGGCCGGCCGGTGCCTGCAACTCCTCCCAGATGCGAAACGCGCGGGAAAAATCGATCATCCAGAGGTTCCAGTCGGCGTCGTACAGGATATTGCCGTGATTCCGGTCGGTGTCGTACACGAGTTCGGCGAACACCTGCATGCGGGCATATTGCCGGTTGAAGACGTCCAGATCGTCCGCCCACCGCCGGTCGGCCAACCGGGCCGCTTCGTCCATCATCACGTCATCGACCCACCAGGTCATCGCACCGGGTGTCGTTCTCCACCGACGTTCCACCGTCATCGGCATCATGTCGTCGAGACCGAGGAGTCCACTGACCTGGTAGGCCGCGATGTTGTATCGATAGGCATCGGTAAAGCCCAGTTCCACCCGCCCGCCCAACCGCGCCTGGTCACGCCGCTCGTTCACCGACTGGAAGCCGACGTCGTGGGTGACAGTCCCGTCGCTCAAGGTCAGCCGCCACGGTTCGGTGACGCCCTTTCCGATCCGCTCCGCCTTCACGATCTCGGCGTTGAGCATGAACTCGCGTTGAAACGCCTTGTCTCGCGCCTGGGCCGCGGTATCGACGGCCGTCGCGGCCAAGAGAAGGGCCACGGCAATAGGACCACCAGTCGTGCAGCGACGGTGTCGGCGCATCTCGGACTCCTCCTGCATGCCTCGCGGGCTGACGACGCAGCATTCCGGCGAGGGGGGCACATCGCTCGCCGAACCATGAACAGACGGTGTGCGCATCATACCCCCCAATGACCCTGCACGATCAACGCCCGCACGAGTCCACTGAATCGTGATTAACTGTAGCGACGATCGCGACAGGTCAAGAGAACAAGGAACCGATGACGAACCTCAAGCTCACCGTTGTGTCGGCCGTGGTCCTGATGGTTGCAGTGGCGCCGATGGCCGTGGCCCAACCCGCATCGGCCGGGCGAGCCCCAGACGGCTCCCCGGCGCCTCGCATGCCATGGGGCGTGCCCGATCTGCAGGGCGTCTGGGATCACGGCACGGCTACCCCGATGGAGCGGCCGGACCGTTACGAGGGACGAGAATTCCTGACCTCGGAGGAGGTCGCCGAAGCCAACATCAACGCCACCACGTTCGCGACCTCGGAGCGGCGTGGCGAACTGAGCGCGGAGCGGGATGTGGGCCTCGCCTACAACCAGTTCTGGTGGGACCGGGGTCTGTCTGACGGCCGGACGTCGCTGATTGTCGAACCAGCCGACGGCAAGATCCCCGAGCGCACCGCGGAGGCGGTCGCCCGGGCGGATGCGCGACGCGCGGGGGCGCCAAACCGCCAGAACTCGGAGAACCCCGAAGACCGCGGCCTGTGGGAGCGCTGCCTGTCACGCGGCACCGTGCGGCTCGGCGGTGTCTACAACAACAATTTCCAGATCTTTCAGAGTGAAACCCACGTGGCGATCCTGCTGGAGATGGTGCACGAAATGCGCATCATCCCGCTCAGTGGCGGCTCTGAACCCAGCGAGACGCCGAGCCAATGGCTGGGCCGCTCACGCGGGCACTGGGAAGGTGAGACGCTCGTCGTCGAGACCAGCCACTTCACGGGACAGGCGCCCTGGCGCGGGTCTGGGGAGAACCTCACACTGGTTGAGCGCTTCTCGCGGCCCGAGGC
>JAPYUM010000209.1 GCA_029940535.1 Vicinamibacterales bacterium | reverse complement strand
GGTAGGAAGCATTAGAGCTCCCCCTGTTGACATAATCGCCATTATCGGATCCGGCGGAGCGCCACAGACGGATCGCCAGGAAACCTTAGGAGGCTAGAGATGAAGACATCGCGACGTCAGATCGTGGCATCGGCAGGCGGAGGGCTGGCGGCGCTGGCCGCGCTGGGACTCACGGAAGGCGCGAGCGCGCAGGAGCCCGCGACGGCCGAGGTCGACGTCGAGCTGCTCGCCGCCTTGCGAGACTGTGTCGACAAGATGGCGATCAAAGAACTCTTCGGCCGTTACGCGCACGCCATCGACACTGGCGACGCCGAAGGGTGGGCCGCGGTATTCACCCAAAACGGCCAGTACGAGCTGTTCGGCAACACCACGAAGGGCCGCCCAGCCATCGCGGCCGCGATCGCCGGGCGTCCGCAGGAAGGCCGCCCTCACTCGCAGCATCGCATGGCCAACCACGTCATCAGCATCGATGACGACCGGGCGCACTCAGTCTGCGAATTCTGCGTGATCGCCGAGCGCCAGGGCCGGATCGATACGATTACGGCTGGGTTCTACGAGGACGACCTCGAGCGGGTCGATGGGCAGTGGCTCATTGCCCGTCGCCAGATCCAGATTAAGACCGACCCGGCGATTCTCGAGCCACCCGAGGCGGGTGGCGGGCGGTAGTAGACGCGGAGAACAGTTCGGCAGGCTAGCAGCTAGCGTGACGGCGCGGCCAGATACTCCTCATCGCTGACCGGGTCGCCCCACTCGGCCCCGCCGCCTTGAATGGCGAGCATCACGAGCGCCTCGTCGGGCGCGGCGCCGTGCCAGTGCATGACGCCGCCGGCGGTGAACACCGGCTCACCCGGCACCAGTTCACGGAGCAGCTCGCCCTGAATCTGAAAACGCCCGAGACCCTCCTCGGGAAGCAGGAGCTGTCCCCAGCCGTGGCTGTGCCAGTGCGCGCGAGCCCCTGGGGTCAGCCGGACCCTCGCCTTCGCGACCTCCTCACTGTCCACCACCGTTGGGGGCGGACCGGTAAAAAAGTCGGCCAAGCTGCTGCGCTGCGCGGTGGCGACGCCCTCCAGCCCGGTACCTATCAAGACCACCACCGCGATTGCGACCGTCGCCAACGTCATCTCGCGCATCGGGCTACCCCACAATCTGAAGAATCAACGGGCTGTGCACATCGGTCGTCGCACGTCGCGGCCATTGTACCGGTGACCGACGTCACCGCGTTCTCCTGGACGCATCAATGGCCGAGTCCGGCCCCAGAAGACCCGAGCGGTGAGTGGGGTCGGCGTTTTGTGGGAAGTATTCGCCGAGCCATGGGTTCTCAGGGCGTACCGGAGGTCGCGTTGGCTCTCGACAATACGTACTGTTGGATCGCCCTGACCTGCTCGGCATCGATGAGGTCGTCGAATCTCGGCATCCCACGTTGCTCGCGCAGCCCGCCGAGGACGATCTGCTCGAATTGGGCATGCACGTCCGCCGATGAGTACCGTAGGTCGGGGAGTGAGCCGGCGATGGTGGCGAAGCCGTGGCAGCCGAAACACAGTCCCTCGTAGAGCTCTCGACCGTCCCGGATGGTCGCGGCGGATGCCTCCAAGGGGAGCGCCGGCACGGGCGGCTCCGTATGGCCAAAGGGCCTCGGTTCCATCGATGCGTTGCCGTCGAGCGCGAAGGTCAAGACGCGTCCATAACCAGGCTTGACGGGGCCCATCCCGGGCGGATTGATGAGTCCGGGTGCGCCGCCCCATCCCACCATAAGCGTGATGTGTTGCACGCCGTCGACGAGGTAGCTGACGGGAGGCGCCATGATTCCGGTGCCCGCGTCGAAATCCCACAATACGGTGCCATCCGTTGCGCGGTAGGCGGCGAAAATCCCGTCGGCACGTCCCTGGAACACGAGACCGCCGGCCGTGGCCAGCACGCCGCCGCTCTCGGCCACCGGGAAATCGACGGTCCAGTCGGCGCGCCCCGCCACCGGATTCCACGCCACGAGCTTGCCTTGAGGGGGTGGCTGGAGTAGTAGCTGTTCCAGGAGTGGGCCGTCATAGCCCGGTTCGATCCCGGCATTGAAGGCTCTCTTGCCCGGTTGCCATTCGGGGTCGGGCGGGTGGATGAAGAACATGCCGTCCTTCACCGGCAGATAGACCAGCCCGGTCGTCGGATGAAAGGCCATCGGATACCAGTTGTGCGCCCCACCAGGATCCGGCGTCACGATGACCGGTTCCATCCCCTCGTACGCCGCCGGTGCCTCGATCGGTCGACCAGTCTCGGGGTCGATGCCGGTCGCCCAGGTCATCTGCGCATACGGTGTCCCGGAGAGGAACTCTCCAGTCGCAGCATCCAGCACGTAGAAGAAGGCATTCTTCGACGCCTGCATAATCACGCGACGCGGCCGTCCGTCGATCTCGAGATCGGCCAGCATCAGCGGTTGGGTGGCATCGTAGTCCCAGTGGTCGCCCGGTACCAGCTGGAAGTGCCACGCGTATTCGCCCGTGTCTGCATGCAGGGCGAGGATGGAGGAGGCGTAGAGGTTGTCGCCGCCTCGACCGCGGAGGTCGCGATACCAGGGGTCGGCATTTCCGGTACCCACGTACACAAGATTGAGCTCGGGGTCGAAGACGATCGCGTCCCACACGGTGCCGCCACCACCTGCCAGCCACCATTCGCCGTTCCAGGTCTCCGCGGCGCGCTGCATCGCGTCGTTTGCTAAACCCTCTGCCGGGTTGCCCGGCACGGTGTGCGTTCGCCACACCAGCCCGCCGGTCTCCGCGTCGTAGGCGGAGACGTATCCACGCACGCCGTATTCGGCCCCGGCGTTGCCGATGACGACCAGGCCGTTGGCGATTCTGGGGGCACCGGTGATGGCGAGCGGCTTATCCAGGTCGATGGTCAGCGTTTCCCACACCGGGACGCCGGTGGCGGCGTCAATGGCGATCAGCCGACCGTCGGTGGTCCCGACATAGACGCGGTCCTCGTAGAAGGCGACGCCCCGGTTCACGACGTCGCAACAGATGAGTCGGGCACGGGTTCGATCGGATTCGGGGTCGTAGGTCCACACGCGGTCGCCCGTCTTCGCGTCGAACGCGTAGACGATGCTCCATGGCCCCGTGGTATAGATGACACCGTCGACGACGACGGGTGTGGCCTCGACGCCTCGGGTGGTGGGCAGCTCCCGGCTCCAGACCAGGCCAAGCCCACCGACCGTATCCTCGTTGATCTGCTGGAGAGGGCTGAATCGTTGCTCGTCGTACGTCCGCCCATACATCAGCCAGTTCGCGTCGTCGGCGGCCGCGTTCCGGAGCTGCTGGTCGCTGGGACGTTGGGGCGCGGCCCAGACTGTCCACCCGCCGACAACGAGCAGGGCGAGTATCGCAACGGCAAAGAGGGCCTGAAGCTGTCGAGTCACCGTAATCTCCTTGGTAATGACGGGGTGAACAGCCGATTCTACCGCTGGCTGCCTTACGGCTCACGCGGGTGCGCGGCGTCCCAC
>JAPYUM010000008.1 GCA_029940535.1 Vicinamibacterales bacterium | reverse complement strand
AGCTCGAAGCGCAACTCGCCGAACGGCACGTCGCGATCACGCTGGAACCGGAGGCACGCGGCTGGCTCGCCCGCAAGGGATACGACCCGAAGTACGGCGCCCGACCGCTGGCTCGGCTGATCCAGACCGCGGTACGCAATCCACTGACCGACGAGATTCTGTTTGGTGGGCTCGAGCACGGTGGCACGGTGCGAATCCATCTGGCCGACAACGAGCTCCGGTTCGACGTCGAACCCACCCCGTCCACCGAGTCGGTCGAAGAGGAATAGGCCGGCTAGTAGCCCGGCCGCCTGGCAGCTAGTCCGCGTCAGAATCCAGGGCCAACCCCAGGTCTTGCAGCCGCTCGATCTCCGATTGGACCGCGTGCAGAATCGCCCGGCGCTCCTGCAGAGACGGCGTGCTCCAGTCTTCCTCATCGAACCGCACCCGACCGTCCGAGTCGTACTCCACGAGCACGGAATCCATCGTGTCTTTTCCTAGACGGGGCTGCGCCCCGAACCCCACGCGACCATTCCGCGGGGACCCCGAGTGCCCCACTCCACGGCCGCGGGGCGCGCATTGTCGCGCGCCCGGGCCTTCTCCGCGAACCGGCGAGGCGCGCAGTTGCGCCTAGGCCGACGAGAGCAGCAACGCCGCCGAACACTCCCCGGGCCCACCCAAGTTTTCCAGGCGAGGCGTTCGCCTGGCAAGGCGCGACGAGGGAGCATGCAGGCGGCATGTGACCGAGGAAGCAACGCCGCCAGGCGGACGCCTCGCCTGGAAAACCTACATGCCGGCGGCGGTGGCGGCGCGTTGCGCGTCGTCGACGGCCACGACCAGCACCGTCATGTCGTGCTCGCTGACCGCCGAGGCGAACGCATAGTTGATGTTGATGCCCGCATTGCACAGCATCCGTGTCGTCGCGCTGATCGCGCCGGGGCTGTTTGGCATCGAGACGTAGAGCACCTCCTGCTCGTCGACGGCGTACTCGTGGTTTCGGAGCAACCCCGCGGCATGGACCGGATTGTCGGGCACCAGATGGAGAACCCCGCCGCTCTCGAGATTGAGGGCCAGGAGATTGACCTTCTCGGCCGCCAACCGGTCACACAAACGCGCCAAGGCGCCAGGGGTGTTCTCCAGACGCAGGGTCAGCTCGGTTCGAATCGCCATGCCCGTGAGGATAACGCAGCCACGGCGGGAGAGCCCAGCCGGCTGCGATAAGATGGACACATGCTCACGCCGGTGCCACCCCCTATCGGTGTCGGGAGCCGCCTCGAGGGCTTTTCCTACGCCATCCGCAACATCGTGGCAGAGGCGACCCGGGTCGAGGCGAGGGGTCGCCGGGTCACGTATCTGAACATCGGAGACCCGGTAGCGTTCGGGTTCCGGACGCCGCCGCACCTGGTGGAAGCGGTCGTGCGTGCGATGCGTGACGGCGAGAACGGCTATACCCCCGCCGCCGGTGTCTGGAGAGTGCGGGAGGCGGTTGCGGCGTCGTACTGCGCGTCGGGGCTGTCGATCGGACCGGAACGTGTCGTGCTGACCTCGGGCACCTCGGAAGGCATCGAACTCGCGTTGTCCGTGCTGGTCAATACTGGCGACGAGGTCCTCCTCCCGGTCCCGACGTATCCGTTCTATACGGCAACCCTGACCAAGCTCGGGGCGCGCGGGGTGTTCTACCGGACTGATGCCGCCAACCAGTGGTCGCCGGACCTGGACCACATCCGGAGCCTGATCGGACCGGCGACACGGGCCCTGGTCGTCATCGATCCCAACAACCCCACCGGCGCGGTGTACTCCACCCAGACCCGTCGCGCCTTGATTGAGCTGGCCGACGCCCACGGGCTCGTGGTGCTGGCCGACGAGGTGTACGCGGACCTGGCGTACGACGCACCGGTGCCACCGATTGCGACCCTGAACCCTGACGCTCCGGTGATCTCATTCTCGTCCATCTCGAAGACGTATCAGGCACCGGGATGGCGCGCCGGCTGGCTCGCGGTGAGCGGCGGTGACCGGATGGACACCGTCCTCGGCGCGATCAACGAGCTGGCGGATGGTCGGCTGTGCAGCACCGGACCGATGCAATTCGCCATCGAAGCGGCACTGACCGGGAACGACGACCACAAGACCACCTTTGTCCATGCGCTGCGGGAGCGTGCCGAAGTGACCGCTCGGCGATTGAACGACATCGAGGGCATCTCATGCGTGCCGCCCCGGGCGGCGTTCTATGCCATGCCCAGGGTGGATCTGCCCCCGGGACGCACCGATGAAGACTATGTGATCGGACTGCTGCGAGCCACCGGGTTACTCTGTGTATACGGTTCGGGGTTCGCGACCGCGCCGGAGGACGGATTTTTTCGCATCGTGTTTCTCGCGTCGCCAGCGGAACTCGACGCGATCTACGACACTATCGCAGGCTTCACGGCCCAGTTTCGCGCGACGGCGTAGCGGCGAATCCCAGAGGAGGCCACGTGTCCATGAACTGGCGTCGTCTTGTTGGCGTGCTGCTGTTGTGCGTGACCTGCAGTGTACGCGCGATGGCACAAACCGAGGCCCCGCCAGCGTATCAACCGCTGCTCGACACCCTGCAACAAACGATTGCGGCCGGCGATCAGACCCGGTTTCTCACGCTGCTCAGCCCCGACGCCGACCGGGACGCGGCCTCCGCGTTCGCCCGCGACATGCTCCCCACCGCCGTCGACCGGGTCACGCTCATTCCCCGCTTCCAGCTTCCGCTCGACGAGGCCCCAAGCGACACCGGCTACGAGGTCACGCTGGAACTGTTCTTCGAGTCTGGCGCGACCGGACGGCTCGAAACCTGGCAACTCGACATCGTGCGTCTGGACACGGGTGACTGGGGTATCCGTAGTCAGTCACAGGTCGATACGCTCACGGGGCTGCACCGCCTACGGTTGACCCCGACCCGGCAGTACACCGCCAACAACCTGGTGGTTCTCGGCGAAGATCTGTCGTTGACACTGAAGGAGGGATCGGTCTTCGTCGCCGAGATCGACCGTGGCGTCACCGCCCTGATACTCCTGGGAGACGGCGTCATGGAGTTCGCTCCACAGCCTGAGGCGGAGCAAGGACAGATACGGATCTTCGATGGGGATGAATCCCTGGAGACGAAGTTCGACGCGGCGTTCGTGCGGCTGCACCCCGACGTTTTCAACTCGCGGGTGTCGACCAGCGCGCTGGTGGAGCGGACCGTGGACCCCGCCGATCTGCGGGAGGCGACGGAGGTCTTTGATGGGCTCATCGAGTTGTCGTTCATGCTCGATCTGTCACACCTCAGCGACGACGTCTGGTCGCTCATTCCCGGGGCCAGCGATTTCCTGGCCGAGGTACGCACCAAGCGCCACGGCACCCTGACCTACGCGCAGGCTGCGAATCAACCTGAAGACATTTCGCTGTCGGACCGGGCGACCGGCCGCATCATCTCGCTCTATCCGTCGGCCCGAAAGCGCGCCACCCAGACGCGTTACTTCGGTGACGATGATCAATCGGCTCTCGATATTCTCGACTACGACATCGCGGCCTCATTCGAGCCGTTGGGGATCAACCAGGAGGAGTTGCGCGCCAGACCGGAGCTGATCGGGTGCCGGATCGTGGGCACGGCCAGGCTGGCCGTGCGGGTGAAGGGACCGCCGGTCAGGACCTTCAGCTTGCGGCTCGCCGAAGACCTGACGGTGTCGTCCGTGAGCTCCGCCGAATTCGGACCGCTGCTCTTTTTCCGGATGAACGGCCAGAACAGCCTCGTGGTCAACTTGCCGGAAGAGGCGGACGGGGGCACCGAGTTCACGCTCACGGTGCGATACGCGGGCGACCTGCGGGCGCAGACGCTGGACGAGAACTGGATTGGCACACGCTATCTCTGGTTCGATGCGACGGGACTCAGCGGACTCGGGGAACCGCGGTACATCTACAGCAACCACAGCTACTGGTATCCGCAGGGCATCTTCACCGACTATGCGACGGCCACGCTCAACTTGTCGGTCCCGGCCGGCTGGGGCGTCGTGGCCAGCGGCACCCCGCTCGAGACGAATCCCCCGGTCGCCAGACCGCCGGGCAACACACAGCAACAGTTCTCCTTCGTGGCCGTCCAGCCGGCTCGATACCTGTCGGCGCTGATTTCGCGTTTCGAAACCCATGCCGCGCCGGCCCGTCGGGTCCGACTTACGGAAGACCTGGCGCGAGCGTCTGAGCACCGCGTTGGCGGCTCGGTGTACTACGACACGCTCGTGGTCAACGCGCACGCCTCCGCCCGAAGCGTCGAAGAGGTCGAGACCGTTGTCGCCCAGACCACCGACATTGCCTCGTTCTACGCCGGTCTTCTGGGCGATATCCCCTACCCCTCAATGACGGTCGCCACCACGGACAGCCTCCTACCCGGCGGGCACAGCCCGGCGTACTTCGCGGTCATGAACCACGAGCTTCCGCCGACGCCCGGGGTCATCGTGTCGTGGAAAACCGACCCGGTGAGCTTCAGCGGGTATCCCTCGTTCTTCCTGGCGCACGAGATCGCGCATCAGTGGTGGGGACAAGCGGTCGGGTGGAAGAACTATCACGAGCAGTGGCTGAGCGAGGGACTCGCCCAGTACTTCGCCGCTCTCCATGCGGAACGCACCGCCGGACCGGAGGTCTTTGCCGACATCCTCGATCAGATGCGAGATTGGGCCATGCGTCACTCCCGCGAAGGACCCGTCTATCTCGGTTACCGGCTCGGTCATCTCGACGGCGAACCACGCGTGTTCCGCGCCTTGGTCTACAACAAGGGGGCCATAGTGCTGCACATGTTGCGCGGCCTGTTGGGAGACGACGCGTTTTTCGGCGGGCTCCAACGTTTCTACCACCAATCGCGCTTCAAGAAGGCCGGTACCGACGCGCTGCAGCTGGCGTTCGAAACCGAGTCGCGGGTACCACTCGACCGTTTCTTTGAGCGCTGGATCCACGAGACGGACCTGGCCGAGCTCGACTTCTCGTCCCGGGTCGAAACCACCCCAACGGGTGATGAGGTCGTGCTCCGGTTCGAGCAGCGGACGGACCGGCTCTTCGACCTGCCGGTAGCCGTGGACCTGGTCTACCGGTCTGGCGAAGAGGAGACGGTCATCATGCCCGTGACCGATCGGGTGTCGGAAATGCGGATACCGGCCAAGGGTCGTCTGCGCCGCGTGCGCGTCAACCGCGACGATGCCGCACTAGCCAAGATCCATCAATAGTCCGGGAGGCCGCGGACGGATCGTCAGGAAACCTAATGCCTGTAGATATCGGCGACAACGGGGTCCTGCGGCGATTCACCCAACGAGAACACGAGCAGGAAGCGGGTATCCCCGTACTCGTAGAAGCGGACCAGGCGGTCGCCATCGGCCGTCCGCTCGACATCGTGTCGGCCAACCTCGGCGCCACGACCCAGCAACGTGGCAACCTGACTGGCCGAGTCGCCGATGCGCACGCGTACCTCGCCCTCGAGCAACAGGACCGGTAGACGGACCACCCCGGGCGGCACGCTCTTCGGAGGAGCCGTATCATCCAGCGACGGCACCGTCCCACCCCCGACGCGAGTGACCTCACGCAACTCGCGCACCGCATTCGTCCCCACCACGCCGGCCGCGGCGAGCAAGGCGACGGCCAGCATCCACTGCACGGCGGGCGACAAGCGACGAACCAGACTCCTCAATCTCCTGTTTCCTTCATTGAAGGGTGGCATCTCCTTCGGTTCAGACGCAAGCCCGGTTTCCGGCCTGGATGTCGCCTAGGCGCGCACTCGCGCGCCTCGCGGACGCAGAGTGGGGCACTCGGGGTCCCCGCGTAGCGGTCGCGGGGGTGCGGGGCGCAGCCCCGGCTGAAGGATGACTAGAGGTCCCACGCGGGCTTCTCTTGATATGATCGGAGATTCGCAGCACCCGGCGTGAAGCGCGTGGGACCAGACCGGCGTCTAATAAGTGAGCGGTGCGAGGCCTTTGCCTCGAACTTGCTGATCATCGAATGCATGCGTGGAGGCGATAGTGAGAGCGACCACCCCTTTTCGCCGCAGGTCACGCTGGCGACGCTGGTTGCCGGGGGTCTCGCTGGCGGCTGTGCTGCTGGGGCTCACGCTCCCGGGGTTCGCGCAGCTACGCATACCCGAACTGCAGATCGAGCCCGTCACCGAGACTGACGCCGCGCACCCCGGCGCACCCGCCGCCATGGCGCTCGAGGTCGCCCTCAACGGCGGCTTCCACCTCCAGTCCAACGCTCCGCTCGACGAGAGCCTGATTCCGACAGTACTCACGCTAGACCCCCCGGACGGCTTTTCGATCGAGAGCGTCGCCTTCCCGGAGCCGATCTTGGTCGACGTGGGGCCGGACTCGCTGGCGGTCTTCGAGGAAGAATTTCGGATCGGCGCCATCGTTGACGTGAGCGACTCCGTCGCACCCGGGTCCTACACGGTGCCTGGCAACTTGCGCTGGCAGGCGTGCAACGAAACCATGTGCTTCCAGCCGCAAAACACTGCTGTCCAGTTCGACGTCACGGTCGCCCCGGCGACGCAGGCCCTCAACACGCTCCATCCAGAACTGTTGGCCGGACTCCGCGTGGCAAACGCTGACGCCGACGCCCCAGTGCGGGCGCCTGCCGCTACCGCCCCCATGCTGGACGACCTGTCGGTCGTCGCCTCGCTCGACGACTTCGACGTGCTCGCCAGCACCGGGGGCTATCTGAACACCGACGCGTTTCTCGACTTCATGAGCGCGGCCGAGTCGGGCGAAGGGGAACGCGGTTGGTTCGAAGGACGGGGTCCCCTCGCGATCTTGGCGCTGATCCTGGTGGGCGGCCTCGCGCTGAACCTCACACCGTGTGTGCTGCCGATGATTCCGATCAACCTGGCTATCATCGGTGCCGGCACGAAGGCCGGGTCGCGCACACGTGGCTTTGCGTTGGGTGGGGCCTATGGTCTGGCGATGGCCGCAGTCTACGGCACTCTGGGGTTGGTGGTCATTCTCACCGCGGGCACTTTCGGCACGATCAACTCGTCGCCGTGGTTCAACTTCGGCATCGCCGCGCTCTTCGTGGTGCTGGGGCTGGCCATGTTCGATGTGCTGGCGATCGATTTCTCCAGTCTCCAAGCCAAGCTCTCGAGGGGCAGCAACGACGGTGGGTCGTTCGTGGTCGCCTTCGGAATGGGCGCGGTGGCGGCGTTGCTCGCCGGCGCCTGTGTGGCCCCAGTGGTCATCCAGGTGATTGTCTTTTCGAGCAACCTCTACAACACCGGCACGACCGTCGCCCTGGCGCTGCCCTTTTTTCTCGGGATCGGCATGGCGCTGCCGTGGCCGATTGCGGGTGCCGGGCTGTCGTTCATGCCCAAGCCAGGCGCCTGGATGGTGCATGTCAAACATGCCTTCGGGGTCTTCATCCTCGGCACGGCCGTCTACTACGGGTATTTGGGCTACGGGCTTGTCGCGCAGCGCTGGGTCGACCCCGCCGATGTGGCTGACAGCGTGCAAGAGCTGTTGGACGAGGGATGGCACGCGTCGCTGGGTCAAGGGCTGGAAGCGGCGCGGGCTGAAGACAAGCTGGTGCTGGTGGATATGTGGGCCACCTGGTGCAAGAACTGTCTGACGATGGACAAGACCACCTTGAAGGCCCCGGCGGTCGAGTCCGGTCTCCAAGACTACGTGAAGGTGAAGTTCCGGGCGGAGGACCTCGAGGCATCGCCAGCTCGGGAAGTGTTGAAACACTTCGGTGGCATCGGTCTTCCCACCTACGCGATTCTGCGACCCCGCACCGAGGACCGGAGCGCGGACGCTGGCGGGACGGCTCGCACGCCATGAGCGCGCGGCACGGCACGACCCGGCCACCGTGGCTCTTCGCCGGGTTGCTCCTGGTCTCGGCCTGCGCAGCCCAAGCCGATGAGGCCAGTCTGAAAGATTCCTTCTCGGCCCAAATCGCGTCGGTCTCCGGGGTCGAGGGGTTCGAGCGCTCCGGCGACGAGTTGACGTTCCGCGGACCTGATGGCCAAGGCGGCACCGGTGCCTGGGTGGTTCAGATCGAGTCCGTGGCGATCGAACCTGGAAACAGCGAGCAACAACCATACGAAGGACACGTGACCTCCACGTGGTCGTTCGACGGGACTCCGATCGACGCCGCGGTCGGCTCGATGTCCTTCCTGCCACCGCTCTTCCTCGAGACAGGCGTGGCCGAGATCTGTTACGCGCTCTGGGAAGCCGAAGCGGACCACTGGGACTGGTAGAGACCGGTCGCGAGCCCCGCGAACTACCGGTTCATCACAACTGAGGCGTTCTGACGCGGAGGGCGGCTGGGTGCGTCCTCGCCTCCAGCGAGGTCCCGCCCTGCACAACTTCG
Source organism: Vicinamibacterales bacterium (assembly GCA_029940535.1). GTDB lineage: Bacteria > Acidobacteriota > Vicinamibacteria > Vicinamibacterales > UBA8438 > UBA8438. Next base: position 69,912 of record JAPYUM010000008.1, on the reverse strand, counting down.
CCGTCCACGTGAAAGCACATGGGCCGCTGGGCCTCGATCGTGACGCGGCTCACGGTGGTCGTTTGCACCCCCGGGTCGTCGTTGATCGTCCCGTCAAACAACCTTCTCGCTCCCCACAGCGCACGGAGTGCGCCCCGTGGCGCCACGATCACGAGATCTAGCCGACCGTCATCCAGCCGGGCGCGTGGTGCGATCATCGCGCTGTTGCCGAACTGGGTGCCGTTGGCCAGTTCGACAATCAGCGCGCGTCCCTCGAAGAGGTCGGTCTGGGCCTCGGTCCCGATGCGGTAGATGTCCGACGTATACCGAAACACGGTGGAGAGCGTCGCGTGCACGTAGCGACGAAGACCGCGGCCCGGCAGCTGGCCGAACGCCGACGCGACCGCGGCGTCCAAGCCGATCCCGGCCAGATTGACGAACAGTCGCCCGCCGAGCTCACCAAGGTCGATGGTACGGTCCAGCCCGCGCACCGCGGTCTCGAGTGCGCGCCGGGGATCGAGACTGATACCCAGCTCTCGCGACAATCCGTTGCCTGACCCGGTCGGCACAATCGCCATGACGCCGTCCCGAAAGGCCAGAGCCGAGGCGACCTCGTTCACCGTGCCGTCACCACCCCACGCGATGATCGGTGAAAATCCGCGACCGTGGAAATCGGCCGCGAGCTCGCCCGCGTGCCCCGGGCCCTTGGTGAAGGCGACCTCGCACGACACCGCCGCCGACGTACACACGCGCTGAACGAGCGTGGCTGACTCGGCGCGACCAGCGCGACGAGCGGCCGGCCCGGCGACGGGATTGATGATGGCGACAGCCGGCGCCGGAGAGCGACTCATCGGTGCTATAGTAGCTTTCCAACATGGTACGTCGCTGGGTTCGGCTTGTTATCGTGCTCGTCACGCTCACCACGCTGGCATTCACCGCCAATCAAATCCGCCTCGCCGAGTTCGTGCTCGACGACGAACAGAACGTCGAGCGCGTCTTCACCGATCTGAGTTGGGCGCTCACGCTCACCATCGGAAACTTGCGCGGCGCCCAGCAGGCCTACGTAGCGGCGGGACAAGATCAGGTCTACTGGACCACCAAGGTCAGCAGCCACCTCGACACCGTCGACGACAGTCTCGTGAACCTTCGGCGACTTGCCACCGCACCCGCGTCGGTGGAGGCGCTCGGAGCGGCGGCGGGCGCCATCGTCGACCTTCGGGCGATGGACGAGCGCGCGCGTGAGCATGCGAACCTGGAACAACCGCTGCTGGCCTCGGACCTCATCTTCACCGATGGCCTCGAATTGGCCGCACGTGCGGCCGCGAACGTCGAACTGGCGCGCGCGACCGAGCGCACGACGCGGAATGACACGATTCGGGCGGCCCGTGCCACCCAGACCACCATGTTGGCCCTGTCCGCCAGTGCCGCCGTGCTGGCCATGCTCCTGTTGGCACCCATGGCGAATCAGAAACGCACGTCGGCGTTCGAGTCGCTCGACGAGGCGTCGTCATCCGAAGACCGGTTGACGTTGGCGCACCTGGACTTGACCCCGGACGATGCGACATCGGCCGCGGGTGACGTACCGCTCGCCTCGCCGTCTCTTCGTTCGAGTGCGGGGAGCCAGGCGGCGAAGGTCGCGGCTGGACAAAGCGACGGTGAACCGAAGCCGGACCTACGCGCCGCCGCCGATCTGTGCACCGACCTGAGCGCGGTGTCCGACACGCGAGAGCTGCCCGCTCTCCTGGAGCGGGCGGCCGACCTCATGAACGCGAGCGGGCTGATCGTGTGGGTACTCGATTCGACCGGGCATGCCCTGCGTCCCGCGATCGGACACGGATACCCCCCGCAGGCGCTCGCACGAATCGGCTCGATCCCCGAGGACAGTAGCAACGCGACCGCGGCCGCCTATCGGGGCACACAGATGCAGGTCGTGTGCGGGGTCGACGGTGCGAGTGGCGCCCTCGCGACCCCGCTGCGGTCGGCCAACCGCTGTATCGGGGTCCTCTCGGCGGAATTGCGCGACGGTTGGGAATCAAGCAACGCCGTGCAGGCCAGCGCCGCCATTGTTGCCGCCCAACTCGCCACCCTCGTCCCGGCCGAAGCACCAGCCGAACGGCCGACCGAGGCCGTGGCTCCCGCCGTCGAGGCACACGGCTAGTGCCCTAGCGGATACAGCACTGGCCGACCGATCCTCAAATCAAGTCGTTGGTCCGCAGGAACTGGAGCCGCCGTCGCCGCGACCTTTCATCGCCGAGGGTGGCCAACAGGGTCACCTGTTGTCCGGCGCGCGTCACGCTGATCGAGACTTCCTCACCCGCTCCGAACCCAGACAGTCGCCGCCGCAGCATGCTGGACGAGTCGATGGTCCGGCCGTCGAGCGAGGTGATCACATCGCCGGCCATCAACCCGGCCTCGGCCGGCGAATCGGCGCGGACCGCATTCACGTACGCCCCTTCATCCGCGGCATCGTTGTCGACGACATCTTCGATCGTGATGCCGATCGAACTTCCCTCGTTGCCTCCCAGACCTGTAATGACTTGCAGACGTTCCAGATCTCGCGACTGCGCCGTCGCCAGACCGGCGCCACCGACCAGCACCGCACAGACGAGCGCTCGACGTGTGCCCCCTCCTTGACAAACCATCATGATGAATCCTCCTCCAGGCACGTTGACGACCGCCCGGTCCGGAGTCGCCCGGACCGGGGGACACCATCCTCTCAGACGGCGCCCGCGGCGAGAAAGTTGGCAGTACTCGGAAGGAGACCCGTGTGTCATCCGCGTAGGACGAGCCCGGTCGGTGCGGGGCCGGCCAACCCCTGTTTTCGGGGGCTCCAAGAGTCGGCACGCCCTTTGTAAGAAGAACGGTAGGTCGTGCGGAGTCAACGGGATGCGTTTACTCAGGCAGGCGCTGGCATCGCCGCATCCCGTCTCGTGGGGCACTGGCGATTCCGCACGACCCCTTTCCAACCAGCGCCGGGCGGTCCGGCGTTCGGACTATACTGCTCGGATGGAGCCGCTGAGTCTGCCGCTTGACTACGCCGCGATCGAGCGCATCCTCCCGCATCGGTACCCGCTGTTGCTCGTCGACCGGATCACGGAATTCGAGGTCGACAAACGGATCGTCGGGATCAAGAACATCTCACTGAACGAGCGCCACTTGTGGCAACCGCCCGGAGCCCAAGCGGCGCTACCGCCGACCATTCTCACCGAGGCCGTCGCCCAGGTCGGTGCCATTCTGATTCTGGCCAAACCGGAAAACCGGGAGAAGCTCATCTATCTCATGCGCATCGAGCGAGTGCGCTATCGGCGACCGGCCCACGCGGGCGATGTCGTCACCATCGAGGTCAACGTGCAACGGCTACGCAGCCGGATGGGTCAGCTCCACGGCGTGGCGCGGGCGGGTGGCAAAGTGGTGCTCGACGGCCGGATGACTTTCGCGCTCGGCCCGAAGGTCTAGGTTTTCCGACGAGGCGCCCGCGTGGACGGCGTTGCTTCCTCGGTCACATGCCGCCTGCATGCTCCCTCCTCGCGCCTGGCCAGACGAACGGCTTGCCAGGAAACCGCTCAGGCCGTCGGACCGCCTTCCGGTTCTAGTCCGGTTCGCTCGCGCTATAGCAGGGCAGCCCGAGCGTCCGATGCGTTCCGGTCGGAACCCGCGCCGGATCCGTCAAGACCGTGAACCGGTCGCCCGGGAGGAATTCGAGCCGGTGCCCTTGGCGGAAACGCTGCTCGAGATACTCGGCCAGGAGGGGAAAGTGCTCCTTAAAATGAGCGCGCTCCGACTCGTCGATGATGACCACGGGGACCGACTGTTCCCGAAGTCGAGCAATCGCCTGATTCTGCAGCAGCGCCGAGTCGACCCAATGGGTAAAGACCCCCATTCCGCCGGCAAACCGGCGTTGCGCGACGACATAGAGTTCCGGCATGTAGCCGATGGCAATTACACGGTCCCGTTCACTGACGCACTGTCTGACATAGCGGATCAGGATGCGGGAGCCCGCGACCGAGTCTTCCGGCGCCCAGAAGTCGAGCGGGTCGCCCGCCAGGCGTTGCCACTGGTCCCGTAGCGAGTCCACGAGACCGAACGGGCCCGCGATCACTCCGGCCCGAAGCAAGCGGTCGCCAGCGGTCCCGTAGAGGCCCACCCACAGCGCCACCCATCCGGCCACCAAGGTGGCGCTCAGGCGTCGCCACCGGCGGGCGGGCGGCGGATAGACCGTCGCCGGCGCTCCATCAGCGTGAGTCACCGCGCCCGCTGGCGGATGGGTCTGTCTGGCGGCCAGAATCTGGGCGATCAGCCAGGGGGCCAGCACGGCGGCCGGGACGATGACCTCGCCTAGTCTGGAATCGATGTTGCCACGGATGAGGAAGAGGTTCAGCAGCAGGCTGAGGACCGTCACCACCCCGATCTGCAGACCGGGCGAGGCCAGCACGGCGGGTGACGTCAAGTGTCCTCGCCAGCGTAGGGCCAGCACCAGCACGGACACCGCCGGAATCAGCATGAGCAGGTAGTAGAGGATCGCCTGCGTATTCCGTTCGCTGAAGAGGTCCGGCAGGACGTGGATTCGCGGAACCCCGAGGGTTCGACGCCACTGCACCAGCCGCGGTTCATCCAGAGTCCGCGCCGAGCGATCGAACCCCGCCGTGTCTTCGACGCTCGGGTCTCCGACCAGGGTACCGAGATTTGCCGCCGAGTGGTTGCTGAGCTCGTAGTCCCATGTGCGCGCATCTCGCCGTTGCACGAACGAGAGTCCATAGGTCGTCTCCTTCGTCATTCGCACCGCGGCGCTGAGGCCCGATGTCCACGGCCTCTCGCGGCGTCGAAGCCCCCCACGGCAAACAGGTATGTCAGGTATGGACTCACGAGCAGCAAGCCGACGAGGCTGTAGCCGACGACCGCTCGTGCGACCGCCACCGGCCCGTCTGACCACCGCCGGCCCGCAATCGCAACACCGGATGTCACGGCGAGATAGAAGCCGTAGTCGTAGCGAATGAGGAACGCGGCGACGGTGAGGACCGACAACGCCAGCAGCCGTTGTCGACTTGGACTTTCCACGTATCGCCACGCGAGCCATATCCCGAGCGCGGGGAGCACAATTTTCGGGTAGCCATACTCCCGCGAGAAGATGCCGACCACCAGAAGCGCCGCGAACATTCCGAGGGCCGTCGAGTTGGTGGCCCTGGCCGCGGCCCAAGCCGTCAGCGCGGTGCCGGTCGCCAGGAGCGTCGAGATCAGCAATGCTTCGCCAAGGAGATTCGGGCCACCGACGGCTTGGACGACAGCCGAGATCGCGTACTTCAGTGGACGACCAAGATCGGCGAAATCGCGGACGGGCAATTCGCCGCCAAGCATCTGGACCGCGCTCGAGAGGTGGTCGAAGTGGTCGTCGTAGAACCGAAAGGCGAGGAACCGCACAAGAAACGCGGCGACGAACACGACGGTGACGTGTCGGTGTAGCGTGGCCGATGGAAGGGGCACGGCGAGGGAGCGCAACGGGCTACCGACAGATCCCAGACGTGTTTTCGACCACCAACGTTGTAGCATTCGAGTTCGACGCGAGTCTTCCACGATGCACTTCCCGGGTCGCCCGGGGGTCGCTCGGGCGAGCGACCCATGGCACCGCATTGTCCTTGAACTCGTGAGATAGCACACCCTTTTTTCAAGGGTCGGATCGGGGAGCCAGTGTCGGTGGTAGAATTCCCCAATGGGTTCCAAGAAGAATCGCGCGCGTGCCTCGTCCCCCGCAACGCCGACGCCGTCTCCCAAGACGTCGCCATCAAAGGGTGTTCCTTGGTTGGCGGTGACCGTGGCGGTGGTGGCGGTGGCCGGGGTTGGCGCCTACGCCTTGCGGGGCACGTCGGATTCGGCGCCGGCCACCGCCGCGACCACCAGCGCCGCAACGACGGCCGTGCAGACCCCCACCGCGGCTGCGGAGGCCACACCGGCCGCCGCCGGCGCTCTCGGGCCAGCCCCGATCACAGCCAGCGAGGCCCCGATGCCGGACTCGCTGGACGGGCTGCCGATGCCTCCGTTACCCTACGTGCCGCAGATGGTCCCGCGCCCGGTCGACCTCGTCAAGCAAGCCTACGTGTTCGCCGCGCAGAATCCAGGCGTCCTCAGCTACGTGCCGTGCTATTGCGGATGCGAGAACAACGGACACGTGTCGAACGTGGACTGTTTCGTCGGGGCGCGCGCACCGAGTGGCGCGGTCGAATCGTGGGATACCCACGGTATGACTTGAACGCACTGCCTTGATGTCGCGCGTGACGCGATGCAAATGCATGCCCTCGGCGCTTCGGTTCGAGACATCCAGAACGGGATCATCAGCAAGTATGGGTCGGTCTACCCGACCTCGACCCCGACACCACCGGCGCCGTAATCCGGCGCCGGGTACGGCCTCCAGCTGTCCCGTCAACGGGCAACCATGACAGGCCCACGGCCGCCGGTGCGCCAAACCGGCGGCTCCCAGGCGGCACTCCTCGACAGCTTCTTCGACTCGATACGCGCAGGCGTCTATCTCGGCTATCTGAACGACGAGGACGGCAGCGCCGGCGCGACCGTGGGCGCGAACCGGCATCTCAAACTGATGTTGGGATTTGATTCCGACGCCGACGCGGCGGATGTGCGTCCGTTCGCCGGGGACCGGTTTGTCGACCCCCACGCGCGTTCGGCGTTCCTCATGCAGCTACGCCGAGACGGAGCGGTCAGCGACTACCTCCTCCGGCTTCGCCGCTCGGATGACAGCTCGATCTGGGTCGAAGTCACGGCAACCTTGCACACCGTTGACGACGACGGGTCGCTGCGGCTCGATGCCATCGTGCGCGATGTCAGCGAGCGCAGGAAGCTCGAGGACCAGGGACGCGACCTGAGCCAGCAGCTTGGACAAGCCGAGAAGATGGCGGCCCTGGGACAGACTGTCTCGGGCGTTGCCCACGAGCTCAACAACCCGCTGGCCACCATTCTCACCTGGGCCGAACGACTGGCGGCCCGACCGGTCGATGCGGATACTCGGCGCGGCCTCGAAACCATTCTGGGCGAGTCCGAGCGAGCCGCGAAGATCGTGCGGAACCTGCTGACCTTTGCCCGCAAGCGAAACACGACTCGGGCGCAGGTCGACCTGAACGCCATTGTGCGAGAGACTCTCGCGCTCCGGGCCTACGAGCAGCGGATGTCGAACGTGACCACCGTCGCCGCCCTAGCCCGGGGACTGCCCCAGTTGTTTGCCGACCCGCATCAAGTGAAGCAGGTTCTGCTGAACCTGGTCATCAACGCCGAGCAGGCGATGCTCGCCGCGCACGGGCGGGGCACGTTGGTGGCGCGCACCTGGTACGACAGCACAGAAGACGCGGTGATGCTGGAACTGAACGACGACGGACCGGGAGTGCCGGAAGAGGTCCGGACGAAGATCTTCGATCCGTTCTTCACCACCAAGGCCGTCGGGAAGGGGACGGGGCTCGGGCTGGCCGTAGCCTACGCGCTCGTCGAAGAGCACGGCGGCCGCATTACCGTGGAGTCAGCGCCAGGAGCCGGGGCGTCGTTTATTGTGTCGTTCCCAGCCGCAGCCGGTATGCGCCAGACCCGCCCGGCGGCGGTGCCGGTGCCGCCGGCCGCCACGGGTTCATGGGTGCTGGTGGTCGAAGATGAACCCGCGCTGGCTTCGGCCGTCGCTGACGCGCTGACCGACGCGGGCTATCGAGTGGATCGGGCCGGAGATGGGAAGGAGGCGCTGGAACGCATTGCCGGCCAGGTCTACGACCTGGTGGTCTGCGATCTCAAGATGCCGCGGCTCGACGGACCGTCTTTCTATCGCATCCTGTCGAAGCGGAATCCCGCGCTGGCCCGCCACGTTCTGTTCGTCACCGGAGACGGCGCCGGCACCGAGGCCGAGCGGTTCTTGCTCGAGTCGGGATGTCGGTGGTTGCTGAAGCCGTTTCGACTGAACGACCTGCTGCGCGTCGCCAGTGACGTACTGGGGTAGACCAGACGCGCCGTTCTCAGGCGCTCCGGCGTAGCGACTTCTCGGTGCCTGTCGATGCTGCCCGCTTCACCGTCCTGGCTAGCCGCGCCTTGGCCATCTTCAGCCCCGGCGGCGACTTGGCCAACTGGTCTGACAAGGCGGTGGCCATCTGAGCCGGCTCCATGTCTGGCCCCAGCAACTTTCGGAGGCGCTGGACCGCACGGGCGTGGAGTTGTGAGATCCGCGACTCGTTGACCCCGATTTCGTTGCCGATCTCCTTCATCGTCACTTCGCCGTAGTAGTACAGCCCGACCACCTTCCGCTCGCGCCACGGGAGCGCCTTGATCGCGTCCCTGACCCGTGCCGCAACCTCGCTTGTCTCGTAGACACGGTCGGGACCTGGTCGCTCGGCCGGTACCATGACAGGAGGCAAGTGCGCGCCGTTGACGGTATCGATGGTCGCCAGTGGTGATGTCGACTCGATTGTATTGATACGCACGATGGTGCGGCCGAGTCGAGCTTCGTCAGACCCCATGACCTTGGCGAGGTCAGCGAGGGACGGTTCGCCGCCCAGTTCATGACGCAGCTTCTCTCGCGCCGCCTCCAGTTCGCGGCGGGCGCGGCGCACCCCTCGAGGCCAGGCATCCCGTCTGAGCGCGTCGATCATCGCCCCACGCACGCGGCGCTCGGCAAACGTCTCGAACTTGATGCCGCGCTTCTCGTCGAATCGGTTGGAAGCATCGATCAGTCCGATCATGCCGTCCTGCACGAGGTCGCCGAGATCGATCGAATGAGGCATCGAGGCCGCCATCCGGCGGGCCAACGCCTCTACGAACGGAACCCCCGCGCTGACGCGGTCGTGGTCTTTGCTGTCAAGTGCCTGAACTGTCATGTCGCGATCGCCTCCGATATCTGTGCGGGGTGTCCCAGCCGGGACGTTCCGCTACACAGGTGGCAGATATCGCAATAGCGGTGCCAGTGCAGGACAACGGCGCTGACCGAACGAATCAGTGCTCGTTGAGATCTTATAAGTTACTTCGGTTAAACGACTTGTAGTGGTTGTCGAGAGCCTGGAGAAGATGCGCTCGGACGACGGCACACACTCTGGTTCGTCATTATGTTGACGATTTACAGACTTCAATCGTCAAATAATTGGCGCATCCTGAGGACGTGCCGAGAGGCCCGGGTAGAGGAGGGACAGGCGCCAACTACTTGTCTTGGCAGCGCGAGCGGATGTGCTGAGCGGCGCTGATCGCCTCGACCGCGCTAGTCACGATCTGGGAGGCGCGAGACGAACTGGCGTCGTCGGTGGCCCGAGCCTCAAGCAACTCGGCATTGGCCAGGATGATACCAAGCTGGTTGTTCAGCCGATGGAAGAGGGCGCCGAGATCGGTCGGCTGGTCCATCTGTAGTGGATCCATCTGCAAATGCGGGTACGGGATCTGGCTACGCATCGCCTTGGCGGATCTATCGGTCCGCCTCGAAGGCCGCAACCTCGCTCGCTCCGGTAGTCGGTTCCCGCCACAACGTATCGACGAAGATGCGAACCGACCCCCCGGCTGTCCGAACGTATTCGACTTTACCGCTCGCGATCCAGTTATAGATGGTCCGACGGCTCACGCCGACCAGCTCGCAGGCTTTCATGATCGAGATTGTTTTCCTATCCACTATCATCTCTGGCGCTCGCATCTGACCCACCGTTCCTGAAGTCCTCAACCGACTTGTCTGTGAGGCGGGCTCGAAGAGTGGTATCGGCACGGCACTCCGATGCCATTAGGCCAAACGACTCTGACCAAGAGCGCTGGAATCTGACCGCATTTTCGCGCGCGCCGCCGGATACTTGACCGGGCCAGTCGCGAGTGTCAAAATGTTGACACTTGACAGCGCGACCTTGTCTGGCCGGGTTCATCCAGCCTCTCTACCCCCACTTCAGCGAGCAATTACGTGGAGCAGGACATCCATCTCCTGATCGTTGAAGATGAGGCCGCACTACGAGAGACCACGGCCGAACGCCTAGTCGACCACGGGTACCAAGTCGTCGCGGTCGCCAGCGGGGAGGAGGCCGTCGAGCGACTCAGCGAATTCGCGTTCGACGTGGTGCTGACCGATCTCCGTCTTCCGGGCATAGACGGCCGGGAAGTGCTCGGTGCCGCAATCGAGCGCTACCCCGAGATCGTGGGTCTCGTCATGACCGGCTTCGGCACCGTCAAGGACGCGGTCGAGGCGATCAAACGCGGTGCGGCCGAGTTCATCACCAAGCCGTTTCAGTTCGATCAACTCCTGCACGTGCTCGCGTCGGCCCTCGAGCAGCGCCGGCTCCGTTCAGAGAACGCGTATCTGCGGTCACAACTGGAAGACCGCTATCGATTCGAAGGGCTCGTGGGCCGCAGCGCTCGGATGCGGGAACTCTTCGATCTGCTCGAGACCGTCTCGGCCAGTACCAGCACTGTGCTGGTGACCGGCGAGACCGGCACTGGCAAGGAGCTGGCCGCGCGAGCGATACACCACAACAGCCGTCGACGCACGCATCGGTTCGTCGCGCTGAACTGCAGCGCCGTCCCCGAGACGCTCCTGGAAGCCGAGCTCTTCGGTCACGTGCGGGGCGCTTTTACCGGTGCGGTCGCCAACCGCGCCGGTCGTTTCGAAATCGCGGACCGCGGCACCCTCTTCCTCGACGAGGTCGGCACCATGAGCGTCGCCCTCCAGGCCAAGCTGCTGCGGGTGCTGCAGGAACGAGAGCTGGAGCGTATTGGCGACAGCCGCACCATCAAGATCGATGTCCGGGTCATTGCCGCCACGAACGCCAACCTGCCGCAACTCGTGCAGGATGGCCAATTTCGGGAAGATCTCTATTACCGACTGAACGTGATTCCAATCGGCCTTCCGCCGCTACGAGAGCGCCGCGAAGACATCCCACTGCTCGTCCGCCACTTCGTCAACCGGCTCTCACAGCAGCAGTCACCAGCCCGCGAAGTCACCGTCACCCAGGAAGCGATGCGGCGCATGATGGCCTATGGCTGGCCGGGAAACATTCGGCAACTCGAGAACGCGGTCGAGCGCGCCTTGGCTCTCGGTGGCGAACGCACCCAGATCGATATCGGAGATCTCCCGCCGGAACTCCAAGAATCCGCAGCGCTGGAGCAACCCGTGGCCGTCACCCTCCCGGGTGGCGGCGTCGACCTACCCGCCTACATCGCGAACATCGAGCGCGAATTGATCTCGCAGGCGCTGAATGAGACCGACGGCAACAAACAACGCGCGGCCCAACTGCTGGGACTGAAGCGAACCACGCTGGTAGAGAAAGTGCGCCGGCTGCGACCGTAGCCGCAGGGTCCGCAGCAAACCGGCCGCCCTCATGCAGGCTTCGGGTGCACGCCACACACTTCCGGACGTACGACACCTCACGCACGACGGCCCTCAGCGTCGCGGGTTCTGGATACGGACGTACGGATTACAGAATGTGCCGTTTCTACTGGCCACACATCGAAGCCCTTCGCTTTCAGCCGATCAATTCCGGGTGCTGGCAGAAATGTCGTGATCAGGTCGCAACGCTCCGTCGGAGAACCGGATTCTTCAATTTCTTGAACGGAGGGGCCATTCCGATGAGCACGGCCTCCAACTCCGGATAGGCTGCCAGTAGTTCGGCGACCTTCGTAGAGGGCGTGATCTCCAGGTTCTTCTGCGACATCGGTGCCTTCCAAATCCTACAGTTGCGTCCGGCCGCGGTGTTAGGCGTTCGCATCGAGCGCCCGAGTTTATCGGCAGTTCGGCTGGCAAGAATCCTCACGACACGGCGTCGATGACCCCTTGAGCCAATTCGGTTCCCGTCACGCCCATCCGAGCTGCTGGAGACTGATGCCATCGTTCCAAATCTTCGTCATGTGGCGGATCTTGTCACCTTCGAACTGCATCACATAGACGTAGTCCGCCTCTATTTTCTTTCCGGTCGGAGGCACCGGTCCGCCCTCTCCGGTGTGCGTCCCCCGGAACACGCCGTACGCGGACACGTTGTTGCGCTCCTCGTCCACGGCGAACGACCGTACCTCATACCGGCCATCGGGCACTGGTATGAGTAGACCCTTCATCCAATCGGTATATGCCTGCAACGTATCGACGTCCACCAACGCGCCCGCCTGGGCCGAGAACGTCGCGTCGGCGTGGCAGTACTGCTGGGTTCCTTCCCAGCCCTTCCCTGTTTCGCAGGCATCGAAGAACCGTTTTGCGGTGTCCTTGATTGTGTTCATCGGAGATGCTCCTTTCATGCCTCTGGTGCGTTTATTCACAGCCGGACGCGGCATTGCCTGTTAGGTCGTTGGTCGTGTCAATATCTCACACTGCGTCGACTACTCCGATGTGATGATCGATGATCTGCTGCGCGGTCAACGCGCCCGCGTCCCCAGTGGTGTGAGCGTCCTCTACAAGCACGACCTCGTAGCCGAGGCCATATGCCGTGCGACAGGACGTATCTACACAGAATTCTGACTGCAGACCGCAGACGACCAGCGTCCGAATCTGGCGTCGCTGGAGTTCCACCTGCAGCTCAGTCCGCACGAATCCGTCGGAATCGCCCTTTCGTACGACTACGTCTCCTTCACCTGGCGCAACCGCTGCGTGTATCTGGTTTCCGGGACTGTCCGACGCCAATGGTTCACCGGGCGGGCCACAGTACTGCGTGTAGATAACTGGCACCTTCGCCGTCCTGGCTCTCGACACAAGGTCCGAGACGTTCGACAAGAAGAGATATTGTCAAAAGTTGTGGATCTTCAAGCAGCGTGATCAGGCGGCTTCCTTCGGCTCTCTCTGCGGAGTTCTGTGGACCTAACGTTCTTTAGGTGGATAGCGGGACGAGGTCAGGCGGCTCTGCGATGGTCTGGCCGCGAGCGGTGAAGGCCAAGACTGCAGGGTTCGTCAGGCGGGCCAGTGCTCGCGCGAGGGACCGGTCAATGAGCTGGCAGAGGAGGGCTGTGACGCGGGGCTGCCCTCCAGAGGCCAGAGGTGGTCAGACGAACAGCGGCAACGACTCGAATGACCCTTTGAGAATGGACGCCGAATTGTTGAACCCGAGCCACTCCTCGATCATCGTCGCGTAAACGCGGCGGAAGTCTGTGGTCATTTTGAGGTTGCCGTCATCCAGATCCGTGAGGCTGGGGTGGCGGCCGTGCAACCCACCCTGGACCCCACTGCCGATCACGAACATCGGCGTCGCGGTGCCGTGGTCCGTGCCAAGACTGGCGTTCTCTTCGACCCTCCGCCCGAACTCGGTGAACATCATGATCGCGACGTCGTCGGCGCGGCCGATACGTTTGAGATCCTCGACAAACCCTCGTACCGCGTCGGCGGTGTAGGTCAGCAGACGGGCATGCGGGTCTGCCTGGTGCACGTGCGTATCGAACGAGTTGCCCTGGTAGCTTACGTAGTAGAGCCGGGTGGGCATCTCGGCATTGACGAGCGCCGCGACGCGTCTGAGCTGCGCCGAGAGCCCACCGATGCCGTAGTCGATCGGCGTGTTGTAGCCGGCCGCCGCCTCGCGTACGAACTCGGAGCTCTCGACGGCGTTCGTGGCCGTGGCCGACAGGAAGTCTAGGGCCGGATTGTCCGACGACGCCGGGTTCATCCCCTCAATCGCCTGCTTCTCCGCCTCTGACCCCACCCGCCGGAAGCTCCGTGGGTCGTTGAACACCAACGGCTGATGGTGACGCGCCTGCACCGCCAGTGACTGACGGGTGCCGATGTTGACGATCATGTTGCCTTGAGCGTCGTGGTCGTAGGCACCGTCGGCGAGCCGTCCCAGCCACCCCAGCGGCTCGCCGCCGTTGGGCACACCGGTGTGCCAAAAACCCATCGATGAGAAATGAGACAGGCTGGGGTTGTCGTAGCCACAGCCGTGGACCACGCCCATCATGCCGTCCTTGTAGAGCCGCTCAAACCCGACCATGGACGGGTGCAACCCGAAGCCATCTTCAATCGTGATCACGTCAGACTCACGAATACCGATGTTGGGACGCACGCGGTAGTACTCGTCGTTACCGAACGGCACCACCGTGTTCAGCCCGTCGTTGCCGCCCGACAATTCCACCACCACCAGGATGCGCTCCGGGTTCGTTTCCATGCTCGTGCCGCGCAGCGCCTCGGCGGTTAGCGCCTCAGTGGTACGGCTCAGCAGCAGCGGCAGACCGGCGGTGACGCCGACGCCGTAGAGCCCTTTGCGTAGAAAGTCACGTCGCGAGCATCCGCAGCTGTCGAGATGGCGAATCGTCATGTTCTTTTCTCCCAAGAGTCCCCGTCCTACGCGAGTTGGTACTCCGGCGCGCTCAGCACGAGATACAGCAGCGAGCGAAGCGCCAGTTCTTCTTGCGGACCCGGCGCGGCCGGCAAGCGGTCGCTGCCCAGGTCTTCCTGTAGACGATCGACCAGCACCGCGCGTGCGGCGGGCGCCAGCGGAACGCGCAGAAATCGGTGCGCGAAATGATCGACCGCACTCTCGACCGTGGTCGCGCCGGCGGCCTGCAGCATACCGGCCAGGTCGAGATCAGCCGTCCGGCGGGGGATGAGGTGCAGCCGATCGTAGGCCATCACATACCCCATGTAGCCGCCATACCGCGTGTTGTAGTCTTCGTCGCGGTCGGCCATCTGGCTCGACTCGGAGTCGCCCTCCTGCGTCGCGGCCGTGATGTTCATGCCTTGATCGATGCGTCGGCCGACCTGCGCGTAGATGCCGGGTAAGGCTCGGTCTGGCGCCCAGAAGCCGTCGGTATCTGGCAGCAACACCCCGCGAAATAGGTTGCCACGTTCCAGCAACAGCGCCGGGGTGATCCAGGTGCGGCCGCCAGCCCAGCCCGCGACGTTCGGGGGGTTGAACAACGTCTGTCCCAAACCGGCCGTCAGTCGGCCAAAGTCTGGAATCGTGGGCAGTTCCGTCAGCCCCAGCTTGCGATAGGTCGAGACCACCAGATGCACCGGGCTCTTGATCTGGGTGGCATACGAGGCCGGACTGTAGAAGTCTCGGGACAGGAAGATGCGCCGCAACAGGGGCCGCACTTCGTAGCCGGACTCGCGGAACGTCTCGGCCAGGTCCGTCCGGGTGGCGTCGTCCAGGTCCTCCCGGACGAAATTCCGATACAGCTTGGCGGCGATGTATTCCGCCGTCACTGGCGTGTCAAGAATGATGTCGATGATGTCGTCGCCGTCCAAGGTGCCGGAACGACCCAGAAACGTCTTGTCTCCGTCGTCGTGGGTCGCCGCGTCGAACTGAAACTCGAGCACGTCGTTGGTCCACCCGGTGAAGGCCCTCGACGCCTCGCGGATATCTGTTTCCGAGTAGTTGCCCACCCCCATGGTGAACAGTTCGAGCAGCTCTCGCCCGAAGTTCTCGTTGGGGTGGCCCTTCCGATTCTCGCCGTTGTCCAGATACACCAGCATGGCCGGATCGGTCAGAATTCCGGTCAACAGGTCTCCGAAGCTCTCCGCCGCGTTGGCGCGCAGCATCTCGTTCTGCCGCAGCATCATCCGCGTGTCTCGGACTTTGCCGTTGCCGGTCGCGAAGTGCCCATGCCAGAACAGGGTGAGCTTCTCTTCCAGCGGACGCCGTGTAACGAGCATCCGCTCCGCCCACCAGACCGCAAGTCGCTGGGTCTCGATGGCATTGGACCGCAGGCCGAAGAAGAACTTATTGACGACAGGCTGGAGCCGACGTGACTCGCCTTCCGGGAGCACACCGACCCCCATGGACACGCCCGTCTCACGGGCAATGCGCACTGCGTCGGCCCGGCTCTTGGGAAACGGGTCCATCGCGGCGTCCCAGATGGGAGAGGCCTCGAAGGCGGGTGTCGCGCCGTTGTCGATGTCGGCGAAGTTGACCAGTTCGTCGACCGCCTGCTCAGGTGTCATCGCCGCGAGCCGCTCGATCTCGGCCGGCGTGGCCCCAAATCCCGCGCGCTCGATCAGATGCGCCGCCTTGTCGTAGTCCCAATCGGTCGCCGCGATCGGTGACAGATCGTTGACCCAGCCAGCCGGACCTGACCCGGCCGCGGTGACCACGGCCACCGCCACGGCGGCCAGCAAGACGCCACCCAGCGTCCAGGACACCGGTTTGATCAGAGCCTGGCACCAGCAGACGGAGCCCGACTGCCCCGGTTCGAAGACGCCGTCCGTCGTGTCTATCGCCTTCATCGCCGACCTCCGGAAGGGAAAGATGGACTGTTCAAACGCCGATCATACGTCAAGCCGCGGTCGGAATCGGCCCAACCGCGCATTCGAGGCAGCGCGGTTTCCTGACGGGGCGACCGTCTGACCTCGTGAAGGCGCGCGACAATGCGCGGCCCGCGGCGGCGGAGTGGGACACTCGGGGTCCCCGCGGAGCCGCCGCGTGGGGTTCGGGGTGCAGCCCCGTCGATGGAATGCCCAGCCAGGCGGGCTGTGACCGACGAAGCAACGACGTCCAGGCGGATGCCTCGTCAGGAAACCGGGTCTCGGTGGACGGTGTCGGGGGTGAATGCGGGCGTGCACACAGCGACATACTCGGCCCCACCCGGCTCGGGGCTGCTGTAGCGCACCCATTCACCCGGTGCCGTCACCACGGCCTGGCCGGCCGGCACATCGCACGAGCCCGCCTCGTGCTCGACCCGCAGCATCCCCCGAAGCACGACCGTGATCTCCTCGAACTCTGGACGCTGTCCCGGCTCGAGCCACCCCTCCGGCGACACCATCCGCGCCACGCTCACACCATCGTGACCGCTATTGACACGTCCGGCGTACTCCTCGATCCGCTTCGGGAGATTGCCGGCCGCCTGGATGACGGTCGGACTCGCGATCACTCGGGGCATGCATGCCTCACGGCCTGGGTTTGACGACCCAGCATTGACGGCGGAGAACCCTCGACCTGAAAGTGGTCACGAATGATGCCGCGCAGCTCGTCAATAGAACCAGCGTGATTGATCGCGATGCGAAGCCGCGACCCACAGCCAAACCCCTTGGTGTACCACGACCCCAGCGCCCGCAGCTTGTTGATGACCCATCGCTCACGGGTGGCGGCGCTCCGCCGCTTCGGTCCGACCTTCGGGTTCGACTCAGCGCGGTGGCGAAACCCCTGCGCCTCGTCCCGACCCTCTGACAGGAGCATGTCGATATAGGTCAGCAGGAACCGACCGCGGTCCTCCGACGGCACGGAGAACGCGGTTTCCCCGCACCGCAACCGGTGAGCCTGCTCGAAGATCCAGGGATTGCGCAACGCGCCCCGCCCCACCAGCACCCCGGCCACCATCGTGTCCCGCATGCGGGCCACCGCATCTTCCGGCGCCACGCAGTCACCGCTGCCAAACACCGGAATGGACACCGCGCGGGCAACGTCGTCGATGAGACCCCAATCCGAACGACCGGAATAGGACTGTTTCGCCGTCCGTCCATGCACCGCAACGGCGGCGGCCCCGGCCTGCTCCATCAGTCCCGCCACGGCCGGTGCGTTGACATGGTCATCGTCCCACCCGGCTCGCATCTTGACCGTCACGGGAATGGACACCGCCTCGGTCATTGCCGCCACGACTGTCGCCGCATGTTCCGGCGTCCGCATCAAGCTGCATCCGGCCTGGTGCTTGGCGATCTTTGACACCGGGCAACCCATGTTCACATCCACGATGTCGGCGCCCAGCCCCTCGACGATGCGGGCCGCCTCGGCCATCGTCTCCGGCGCGCCGCCGAAGATCTGAATCGACACTGGCCGCTCTTCTTCCGTGTACTCGGCATATTCGAGGGTCCGATCGATACCCCGCACGAGCCCTTCCGAGCTCACCATCTCGGTCACCACGAGCCCGCACCCGCCGCGCCGCTTCACCAGCCGCCGGAACGCCGTGTCGGTCATGCCGGCCATCGGCGCCAGCGCAAACGGCGACTCCAACGTGACCGATCCGACCTTGATTTTGTCCGAGGTGTTGGGCACGGAGGAATCAGTAGGCTTTAACGTCGGCGGCGTCGACCTCGACGGACACGGCCTGGCCGATCAGGTCGACCGACAGGACGAGCCGGGCGTGAGCGCCCTTGCGAACGAGTCGACCCACGACCCCCGTGAGCGCACCGTGCACCACTTCGACCAGCATGCCCTCGTGGATGAGGGGGCACGGGTCGTATTGCAGATCGGTATCGACCAGACGGCGGATGTTCTCGAGTTCCGCGGACGCGATGGGGGCCGGCTCGCCGTCAAACGACACGATGTTCACGACACCGGTGCAGCGGAGGACACCCAAACGCTGGCCGGCATCGAACCGCGCGAAGCAGTAGCCGGGAAACAGTGGCCAGGCGATTTTCTTGCGTCGGTCCTTCCACCGAGTCCATCGGGTGATGGTCGGCAGAAACGTCTCGACCTGCTTGCGTTCGAGCTGTTCGCGCACGACCTGTTCGTGCCGCGACCGGGTCCAGAGCGCGAACCAAGGCGCCGACTCGACGTCAGCCCCTGGTGAGAGGGGCGCAGCAGTCACGTCCGGAAGAGGAGTCGTCACGTGGGGCGTTTCGGCCTCAGACACCACTGGCAGCCGCCCGAGCGGCCACGAACGCCTCGTAGATTTGTCTCAAGTTTTCGTCCTTCCACTCGATAATGGCCGCCGCACGCAAGTCCGCCAAATAGTCATTGAGCTCTTTGTCTTGCCGGCTCTCAGCGACAGAATTGACGATACTGGCTCGAATGTCGTCGAACTCTATCGGCATGGCCGGCGTCATCGCCTCGAGCTTCAAGATCTGATAACCGGCCGCCGTCTGTTCGACCGTACCAACATCGCCGACTTCGAGCTGCTCGACACGCGTGCGCACCGCCTCGGCCAGATCCGTCAGGTTGATCGGCCCAATCTGGCCACCATTCGCTTTCGACGCGGCCGTCGACACTTCAGATGCCACCAGCGCGAAGTCTTCACCGTCCAACACCCGGGCGTGCGCGGCTTCGGCCGTCGCGGCCGCGCGTTCGGCGCCGGCCGTCGCCAGGGGCCCGGTGCCTTCCGGCGTGGCCACCACGATCTCGCGGAGCGTCACGGTCGCCGGGTTGGTGAACTCATCCAGGTGGTCGTCGTAGTACTCGCGAGCCTCGGTCCCCGTCATCACGATACGACTGTTCACCTCCGCGCTTTGCACCTGCTGGATGAGCATCTGGGTTTCCATGATGTCCCGCAACGTGAGCAACGTCATCCCTTCGGTCTGAGCAAGTGCGGCGACGAGCTGTTCGTCGTCGAAACCGTTTTCCACCTTGATGCCGTCGACGATCTCGTCGAACTGGTCATCGCTCAGCGAAAAGCCCATCTCACGGCCTCGCTGTTCGAGCAGCATGTTGTCCACGGTGTTGACGAAGAGCTCTGGTGTCATCTCCTGCATGACCCGCTGCAGTTCGGCGTCGGTCTGCGGCGGCGTCGGGAGGCCTTGCAAGGCGGCAATCTGCGCCTCTTCGAGGTCGGTCTGCGTCACCAGGTCGCCGTTGACCTTCACGAGGATTCGTTCGACGACCAGGGCTCCGGGCACGTTCGAAGACAGGCGAAGCGCTGCCTCGTCTGGCGCCGATTGGGCCTGAGCCAGACCGGTCCCCAGAACGACCACGACGACCATGATTCCAAGCGCGCGTCTCTGCATACAAGTTCCCCTTGTCACGATTCTATCGTTTCCAGGCCGCGCAACTCCACCAGCAGGTCGGCAACCCGCGCCAGTAGCTGCGCTGGCCCTTCCCGGTCCCGCGCGGCCCGCTCGAAGTCGACGCGCGAAAACCCGGCGCGTACATCCTCGGTACGGGCTCGAGCGGTCCACCACGACAGATGGCTGGATCCGCTCGGCTTGCTTCGTTCTTCCAGGTCCATGGTGAGCATGGACGGCGGCTTGAGCAGGACGTCAGCGCGCCGCTCGACGAACCGAATCAGCCGCACCGGGTCCACCGTTGTCGTCGGCCTGAACTTTAAGACGAGCAGCTGTCCGTTTCGGTCGAGAGTTTCCACCCCCAGGTGGTCGGCCAACAGACGAATGCGACCGTACTCGACCAGCGTGGCCACCGACGGTGGAATCGGACCGTAGCGGTCGCACAGCTCGTCCAGCAGGGCGGTGAGGTCGGGCTCGACGCGGGCGCCGGCCACCCGACGATATACGGTCAGTCTCTGATTCGTGTCGGGCACGTACTGTTCATCGATCTTGAGGTCGAGATTCAGGTTCACGGTGGCCCGGAGCTCATCCTCGAACTCTTCTCCTTTGAGTTCCCGCACCGTCTGTTCGAGCAGCTTGACGTAGAGGTCGAACCCGATCGATTCGATATGGCCGCTCTGCTGACCGCCCAGCAGGTTGCCGGCCCCGCGAATCTCGAGATCGAGCGCGGCAATCCGGAAGCCGCTCCCGAGGTCGCTGAACTCGCGAATGGCGGTGAGCCGCTGGCGTGCCACCGGCGACAGCGACCCCTCCGGCGGAACCAGCAGATACGCGTAGGCTCGTCGATCCGAGCGTCCTACCCGCCCCCGCAGCTGATACAGCTGCGCGAGACCGAACCGTTCGGCGTGGTTGATGATGATGGTATTCGCGTTCGGAATGTCCAACCCGTTCTCGATGATCGTGGTGGCCAGCAGCACGTCGTACTTGTGCTGCACGAAGTCCACCATGCAGCGTTCGAGCTGGCCTTCCTGCATCTGCCCGTGCGCCACGGCGATTCGCGCAGCTGGCACGAGTTTCGTGAGGAGATCGCCCATGGCGTAGATGGACGTCACGCGGCTGTGCAGGAAGAACACTTGCCCGCCACGCTCGAGCTCCGTCCGGATGGCGCGCGCCACCACCTGGTGGTCGAACCGGACGACGTTAGTCTGAATGGCCTGGCGGTCCTTGGGGGGAGTCTCGATCACCGACATGTCGCGAATCCCCACCAGCGACATATTCAGCGTGCGCGGGATCGGGGTGGCGGTCATCGTCAGGACGTCGACGCGGTGCCGCATCTGCTTGATGCGTTCCTTGTGGGCCACCCCGAAGCGCTGCTCTTCATCCACGACCAGGAGGCCCAGGTCGCGAAACTGAACATCCTTCGACAGCAGTCGATGGGTCCCGACGATGATGTCCAACTTGCCGTTCGCCAGTTCCTCGAGCGACTGCTTCTGCTCGGCCCGTGTCCGAAACCGGCTGACCAGGTCGATTCGGACGGGAAAGGCGGCGAACCGGTCGGTCAAGGTCTTGTGGTGTTGGAAGGCCAGGACGGTCGTTGGGGCGAGGAACCCGACCTGTTTGCCGTCCATCACCGCCTTGAACGCCGCCCGCATGGCCACTTCCGTCTTGCCATAGCCGACGTCGCCACATAGCAACCGGTCCATCGGCGTCGACCCTTCCATGTCGCGCCGGATGTCGGCGATGGCCGTCTGCTGGTCGACGGTCAGTTCGTACTCGAAGGCGTCGTCAAATTCCCGGTGCCAGTGCGTGTCGGCACTGAACGCGTGCCCCGACACCGCCTTGCGAGCCGCATACAACTTGAGCAACTCTTCGGCCATGTCCCGCATGGCGCTGCGGACCTTGGTCTTGGTCTTCGCCCACGACGTCCCGCCGAGGCGGTCGAGTGTCGCCTTCGTCGACCCGGTGTATTTCTGCAGCAAGTCGAGCTGCTGCACCGGCACGAACAACTTGTCCTGGCCGCCATACTGCAGCTCCATGAACTCATGCTGCTCGAGCCCGACCCCAATTTGCTTCAGGCCGACAAACATCGCGACGCCATGGTCCACGTGCACCACATGGTCGCCGACCTTGAGGTCGCGAAAGTCGGAGAAGAATGAACGGGCGGGACCGGTCCGGCGGGACCGCACCCGCCGGTCTTCGCCGAACAGGTCCGGCTCGGCGAAAAGCTGCAGTCCCGCGTCGGGCAACCGGAAGCCGCGGGTGAGTTGTCCGGTCGCCACGAGTAAGGCCACGCCCATGGTCTCGTCCGCTTCATCGATCGACAGCGCCCGCAGGTCATAGTCCGCGAGTAGCTCGATCACACGTTCCGCACGACCCGGGGTGCCGGCCACGAGCAATGCTGTCTCGCCACGGTCGCGCGTTCGGGTGATCTCGGCGGCCCAATCGCCGAGCCGTCCGTGGAACTCGACGACCGGCTGACACGCCACATGCCGCACGGTGTCCGCGGTGTCCTGGTCCTCCCACAACTGCTCCAGCCGGGTAGCGGCGTCGAGCCACGCGTCCAGCGTCGGCCAGTCGACGAATAGCTGCTCGGGAGACAGCACGGCCTCACCCCGCTCCTCGGCATCGACGAATCCCGTGGCCGCCTGTGACAGACGGGCTTCGATGACCCCCCTCGATTCGTCAGCTTCGGACAAGAAGAGGCGGCCCGCCGACACCCCGAGCAGGTAGTCCCCGAGCCAGGCCGATCGGTCGGGTTCAGCCCCGTTGAGGTCCGCGTCACCCTCGAAGGCTTCCCGCAACGGCAGAATGTCGGCGCGGTCCAGTGTCTCGATAGAACGCTGCGTCGCGGGATCGAACCGACGGAGCGACTCGAGGCTGTCCCCAGCAAACTCGGCGCGGATGGGTTGATCCTCGCCGGCCGGGAAGAAGTCGACGACCCCGCCGCGAATACAGAATTCGCCGTGCGCGTCCACGGGATCTTCCGGTGTGAACCCCGCATCCGCGAGTTGATCACTCAGGTCGGGGGGTTCAAGCAGCGCCCCCACCGCGAGGCTGTAGCCGGCCTGAAGTAATCGCGCGGGTGGGCTCACGCGAGGGAGCAGTGCGGCGGCGGCGATCACGACAACCCGAGCCGACCCGTCGGCGAGGCCATGGAGCGCGCGTCCGCGCGCCGCCGCGACTTCGAAATGAGGCGCGAGCCCACGGTAGGGGTCGACCTCATGGGACGGGCACGCGAGCACATGCACACGCAGCTGATGGTCCGACAACCCTTCCAGCCCGCCGAGGAAGAAGCGAATATCGGCGACGGCCTGCTCCACGGCGGCGTCGTTCGGCACGATGACGGCCGTCACGCCGTCGGCGGCGGTCGCCGCCACTGCGAACCCCTTCGCGGCCGGCGACAGACCGGAGAACGCACGTCCGCCGGCGCCGAAGCCGGCCCCCGAGGCCGCCCGTTTGAGCACCGCTTGCAGCGTCAGAGATGTCGTAGGCACGAGGCACTCGGTTCAAGGCCGCAGGGCATGTTCAGGACCGGGACGGAACACGGCCGGTCCGACCGGCTCACTCGGTTGGCGCGTCTTCGGCCGTCGGTGGGCTCGGAGCAGTCATCGCCGGGGCCGGGTCGACGGCTGGGACTGAGACCGAACCAGCGGGGGCCGAGTCATCGGTGTCCGGTTTGAACCGCACGTTGTCGGAGAAGCTCCACCCGTGACGTGGCCGGTAGATGCCCACGTCCTTCGTCCGGGACTTCACGCGAAACGTATAGAGCAAGCGGTGGTAATCGTAGGAGAATCCGTCGCGCTTGTGCGCCGCGACGTCGAGTTTGTAGGTACCCCCAACCAAATCGAGTCGGTCGATGACAAACGAGACGGTGGCGTTGCCCTCAAGTGATTCGGAAATCATCTCTTCGATATGGGTGTTGGTGCCGTAACAACACACCCCGTCGGTGCTGAAGATGCTGATCCCGAACGCGAAGTCGTCGACCTCGATGGGCGCGCTCACCTGCATGCGAATTGTCATCCGTTCGCCGGTGTGAAAGACGTGTGCCGGCCCGTGGTCTCCTTCGAGCGTCACCTGATCGATCCGCACTCCGCCCGAGCCCCATCGGCCCTCTTTGGCCACGAACATGTTGTCGGGCTGCGCATCGTCGTCCGCCGCGTCGGTCTCGGGCTCGGCCTCGACCTCGCTCACCGGCCCCGGCTCCGCAACGGCGTCCGACTCCGGCGCGGGTTCGACCGGTTCGGTGACGACCGGCTCGGGCGGGGCCGACACCGGCGTTTGCTGGGCCTTGGCGTCCTGGGCCGCGAGCAGCAGGTCCTCGGCCCGCTCGACATCGGACAGGTACGTCTGCACGACCCGTTTGGGGTCGCCCACGATGCGCTTCTCCCCAGACTCAATCCACAGCGCTTCGTCACAGAACCGTTCGACCATCGACAACCCGTGGGTCACCAGCAAAATGGTCTTGCCGCGGCGCTTGAACTCGGCGAATTTGTCGAGACACTTCAGACTGAAGCCTTCGTCTCCCACCGCCAGGACTTCGTCCACGAGCAGGATGTCCGGGTCGACGTTGATCGCCACAGCAAACCCCAACCGCATGTACATCCCCGAGGAATACGTCTTGACCGGCGCGTCGATGAACTCTTCCATCTCGGCGAATTCGACGATCTCGTCGAATCGACCCGCGATCTCGCGACGCGACAGCCCCAACATAATGCCGTTGATGAAGACGTTCTCACGGCCGGAGATCTCGGGATGAAACCCGGCCCCCAACTCGATGAGGGCGGACACGCGACCGTCCACCCGCACGGCCCCGGTAGTCGGTTTGGTGATACCGGCGACGAGCTTGAGCAGCGTGCTCTTGCCCGACCCGTTGCGCCCGATGACCCCGTAGGTGACACCCTTTCGGATCGTGACCGACACGTCGTTGAGCGCGCGGAACGACTCCTCAGGGCGCAGGTCCTTGGCCAGGCTGCCGGTCAGCAACGCGCTCTTGAGCGTCGCGTATCGTCGCGAGTGTCCGTGCCGCCGGTACATCTTCGTGACGTGGTCGATCTCGATCGCGGCCATGGATCCGTCTCTACACTTCCTCCGCGAACGAGTCGCGGAGCCGGTCGAACAACCAGTATCCCAGCACGAAGAACGCGACCCCGGCCACGGCCAGGGCGAGCAACCATTTCCAGTGACCGAACGGACCAGGGTAGAAGAGGATCTCCTGATACGAGATCGCCAGGTGAGCGAAGGGGTTGAAGTAGTCCATGTAGAACTTCGCCCGGGGCGACAGGAATGACATGGGGTAGAGAATCGGCGTCGCGAAAAACCACAGCGTCAAGATGTTCGACAGCAGATCCTTGATGTCTCGAAAGTGGACCGTCAGCGCGGCCAACACCATCACCAGGCCCAAGGTGAGGATGAACTGGACCGCCAGGACGAAGGGGAACCACACCAGCTCGGACAAGTGCAGCGACAGCGAGTAATACAGGAGAAACGCGAGCAGAATCGGCAAACCCAGCAGGAAATGCACCATGTTCGAGATCACCGCGACGACCGGGAGGATCTCGGCCGGGAACATGACCTTCTTGATCAGGTTGCCGTTTATGATCAAGACGTTGGCGCCGTCCGACAGGGACGAGGAAAACCAGGTCCACGGCAACAGGCCGCAGAACAGGAAGACCGCGTACGGCTCGGTCGCCAACGCCTCGCCGCGAGGCATTACGTAGCTGAAGACGAATGAGTAGACCAGCAGCAGGAGTAACGGATTGATGAATGACCAAAAATACCCAAGCACCGAGCCGCGATACCGCGCCTTGAGCTCGCGGGCAACAAGCGTTTGGATGAGGCCCCGGTAGCGGAACAACTGCCGCAGATTAGCCAGCATGGACTTCGAGCACGACCGCGGTCACGTTGTCGGGTCCTCCCCCGTCGTTCGCTCCCTTGATCAGGGCGTGACACACGGCGTCGAGGTCAGCATGTTGCTGCAGCACCTCGCCAATCTGGTCATCGGTCAGCACGGCGAACACGCCGTCTGAACACAACAGCAATCGGTCCCCTGGTTCCAGCGACAGTTCTCGGATGTCGACCTCCAGCTCTTCCGACCCGGAGAGGGCGCGCGTCACGATGTTGCGCCACGGATGCGCTCTCGCCGCGCTTTCGGTGAGCGTGCCCGCCCGGATCTGTTCTTCGACCCAGGAGTGGTCGCGCGTCAATTGCTCGAGCTGTCCCTGGTGTAACCGATACACGCGACTGTCGCCCACATGGGCCAGGGTCACCACGCTATCGGTGATGAGCGCCGCGACCGCCGTTGTGGCCATGCCCCGAAGCTCGGCCGAGGCCGCGGCCTCGGC
This sequence comes from Vicinamibacterales bacterium, assembly GCA_029940535.1. Taxonomy (GTDB): domain Bacteria; phylum Acidobacteriota; class Vicinamibacteria; order Vicinamibacterales; family UBA8438; genus UBA8438. The sequence continues at coordinate 44,040 of JAPYUM010000008.1, read as the reverse complement.
CGCGATACGCCGGTCCGCCATCCGGAAGCCAGCATCCAGGCGGTTGGCGTTCACACTCTGGTTCGGGTTGAACGGGATCGGCCAGGTCTGGTCCGGGGACACCGACACGGTCGCTTCTGCGAAGGCCACGATGCCCTCGATGGCCGCCTGCGACGCCACCTCGCCCGCCGCGTGTCCGCCCATGCCGTCGGCTACGACGAATAGGCCCAGGTCGTCGCGGACGGCGAGATTGTCTTCGTTGGTCGAGCGTCGAAGGCCCTTGTCGGTCGCCGAAGCAAAAGAAACGCGCATGGGCTCGTATCGTCTCGGGTGGCGCCCCTTGGGCGCACGCAAGCAGGGAGGGCTTCGGACCCTTACCCTCGATTCCTGGCGCGGGTCGCGACGCGAAGCCGAGTCAGCGACTTCAGCATGGCGATGCGCGCACGCTCGAAATCCATGTCGATCACCGTGGTGCCCAACCGTGTCTTGGCGCGCCGTTCGGCTTCCTCCGCGCGGGTGACGTCAATATCTTCAGCCGACTCGGCGATCTGCGCCAAAATCGTCACGCGATCCGGCTGCACCTCGGCGAACCCGAACGACACGGCGACATACGACGTCTCCTCGCCGCGGCGGTACCACAGCTCTCCGACCTGCAGGGTGGCCAAGAGTGGGGTGTGGCCCGGCAATACGCCGAACGACCCCTCGGCGCCGGGGATCTGCACTTCGTCGATCTGCTCGCTCACGACGGCGCGCTCCGGCGTGACGATCTCCAAGGTCAGATGATCCGGTAGAGGCATATTACGCTGCCTCGCTCTTCATCTTGTCAGCTTTTTCGATCGCCTCTTCGATGCCACCAACCAGATAGAATGCTTGCTCTGGCAGGTCGTCGTGCTTGCCGTCAACGATCTCCTTGAACCCACGAATCGTATCGGCGATCGGTACGTACTTGCCTTCAAGCCCGGTGAACTGCCCGGCGACGAAGAACGGTTGGGACAGGAACTTCTCGAGGCGTCGCGCCCGAGACACCGCCAGCTTGTCTTCCTCCGACAGCTCGTCGATACCGAGAATCGCGATGATGTCCTGCAGGTCCTTGTAGCGCTGCAGCACCTGCTTGACCTCGCGGGCGGCGTTGTAGTGCTCGTGTCCAATCACATTCGGGTCGAGGATGGTGGACGTTGACGCCAGCGGGTCAACCGCCGGGTAGATCCCCTTCTCGACGTAGGCTCGGGACAGGTTGGTGGTCGCGTCCAGGTGGGCGAACGTCGTGGCCGGCGCCGGGTCGGTGTAGTCATCGGCCGGCACGTAGATGGCCTGCACCGAGGTAATCGAGCCCTGATTGGTCGAGGTGATGCGCTCCTGCATCGCACCCATCTCGCTGGCCAGCGTGGGCTGATATCCCACCGCAGACGGCATACGTCCGAGCAGCGCCGACACTTCCGACCCCGCTTGCGTGAACCGGAAGATGTTGTCAATGAAGAGCAGGACGTCCTTGCCCTCGGCGTCACGAAAGTACTCCGCAACGGTCAGGGCCGTCAGGCCGACTCGCTGTCTGGCGCCCGGCGGCTCGGTCATCTGGCCGTAGATGAGGGCCGCCCGCGACTTCTCACGGTCCTCGATATTGATGACACCGCTCTCCTGCATCTCCATCCAGAGGTCGTTGCCTTCACGCGTGCGTTCGCCGACACCACCGAATACCGACACCCCGCCGTGCTTGAGCGCGATGTTGTTGATCAGCTCCATGATGATCACGGTCTTGCCGACGCCAGCCCCACCGAAGAGGCCAATCTTGCCCCCGCGCACATACGGCTCGAGCAGGTCGATGACCTTGATTCCGGTCTCGAACATCTCCCGCTCGGTCGACTGATCAACAAGCTTCGGAGCCGGGCGGTGAATCGGCCAGCGCTCTTTGGTTTCGACCGGTCGGTCGGGAAAGTCGACCGGCTCACCCAGGACGTTGAGCACCCGGCCCAGGGTCTCCGGCCCCACGGGCACGGTGATCGGCTCGCCCAGGTCGAGGGCGGCGACGCCGCGCTGCATACCGTCGGTCGGCTTCATGGCGACGGCGCGCACCCGGCTTTCGCCAAGATGTTGCGCCACCTCGGCAATGATGTCGATGTCGACGCCGCTGGCGTTTGTCTTGACGTGCAACGCGTTGTAGATAGCGGGGAGGTGCCCCTGGAACTCGACGTCGATGACCGGGCCGATGATCCGGACAACCTTGCCGACATGCTTGTCCGTCGCTGTTTCGTTCGCCATACTCTGTGCGTCCTCTGACTTGGAGTTATATTGCTTCGGCCCCGGACACGATCTCGATGATCTCGCCGGTAATCTTCGCTTGCCGCAGCTTATTCATGTACAGCGTCAGGTCGGCGACCATCTCGGTCGCGTTCTTTGTGGCCGCTTCCATTGCTGTCAACCGAGCCGCGTGCTCGGACGCCGCAGACTCGAGCAGCGCGCGGTAGAACTGGACTTCCACGTGGCGTGGAATCAGGCTGTCAAAAATTTGGGCCGGGTCCGGTTCATAGAGATAGTCGGGTAACTGCTCGCCGCTCAGATCGCGGCTGACGAGCGGCGTGATCGGCAAGACCTGGCTGACGACGACGTGTTGCTTGAGCACGTTCTTGAACTCGTTGTACACCACCTGTACCGATTCGACCTCGCCCCCGGTGAAGGCGGCGACGGCTTCGCGCGCGATCGCCTGGGCGTGGGCGTACTTGAGCTTGGCGAATATGTTCACGAGTTCAAACCGGACGTCAAAACCACGCTTCCCGAAGAAGTCGCGCCCCTTTCGACCGACCAGACCAAGCGTGACACCGGCTCCGCCGGCGGCGGTAATGACCTCAGCCGCTTGCTTGACGATGTTGGTGTTGAAGCCGCCGCACAGCCCCTTGTCGGCGCTGACGACGATGACCAGGGTCGGCCGTTCCGGCGCGTCGGGCGTGCGTTGGGTCAACAGCGGGTGAACGCTGGTGTCAACCTGACTGGCCAGACCGCCAAGCACCCGCTCCATCTGGCTGGCAAACGGCCGGGCGCCGATCATCGCCTCTTGCGCCTTGCGGAGCCGCGAGGCGGAAATCGCCTTCATCGCCTTGGTGATCTGCTGGGTCGACTTGACCGCGCGGATGCGTCTACGAATATCGAGAAGGGATGCCACTGAACACGCTCTCTGTTAGTACGCCTGGGCTCTACGCGGCCGCGGTCTGGTGGGTTGCGGTGAATTGCTCAGTGAACTCCTTGAGTAACGCGGCGACCCGGCCTTCGAGGTCGTCATCAAGCTTGCCCCGCTCAACCAGGTCGGTATAGAGCGCCGGCTCGCGCCCCTCGACGAACTGATAGAGCTCGGTCTCGTATTCGCGGGCGTCAGTCTCGGCGACGGCGTCGAGGAATCCGTGCGTCCCGGCGTACACGATCAGGACCTGCTTCTCGACCGCAAGCGGCTGGTATTGCGGCTGCTTCAGCACCTCGACCAGTCGTTTGCCCCGATGGAGCTGCTGCTGGGTCGATTTGTCGAGGTCGCTGGCCATCTGGGCAAACGCCGCCAATTCACGGTACTGCGCCAGATCGAGCCGCAGGGTGCCAGCCACCTGGCGCATCGCCTTGATTTGCGCGGAACCGCCGACGCGCGACACGGAGTTGCCGACGTTGATGGCGGGCCGGACGCCCTGGTGGAACAGGTCCGACTCCAGGAATATTTGCCCGTCGGTAATCGAAATGACGTTGGTGGGAATATACGCTGAAAGGTCGCCAGCCTGGGTCTCGATGACCGGCAGCGCGGTGAGCGAGCCGCCGCCGAGCTCGTCGTTCATCATCGCCGCCCGCTCCAGCAGCCGCGAGTGCAGGTAGAAGACGTCGCCGGGGTACGCCTCGCGCCCTGGCGGCCGGCGGAGCAACAACGAAATTTCGCGATAGGCCTGCGCGTGTTTCGAGAGATCGTCGTAGACACACAGCGCGTGTTTGCCATTGTCCCGGAAGTACTCGCCCATGGCGCAGGCCGCATACGGACTGAGGAACAGCAGGGACGCCGGGGCCGACGCGGGTGCGGCCACCACAATGGTGAATTCCATCGCCCCAGCGTCTTCGAGCGTTTTCACGACCTGCGCGATGGTCGAGGCTTTCTGACCGATCGCGTTGTAGATACACACGACGTCTTGCCCGCGCTGGTTGAGGATGGTGTCGACGGCGACCGCGGTCTTGCCCGTCTGTCGGTCGCCGATGATCAACTCTCGTTGGCCGCGACCGATGGGCACCATCGTGTCGATCGCTTTTAGGCCGGTCTGGAGCGGTTGCTTCACGCCCTGGCGGTCGACGACGCCGGGCGCGATTTTCTCCACCGGTGAGGTTTCGGTGGTGGCGATCGGGCCCTTGCCGTCGAGAGGTTGCCCCAGCGCGTTGACCACGCGGCCCAGCAGCGGCTCGCCGACCGGAACCGAGATGATGCGACCGGTGCGCTTAACGGTGTCGCCTTCCTTGATTTCGGTGCTCTGGCCCAGAAGCACGGCGCCGACAGTGTCTTCCTCGAGGTTTAGCGCCAGCCCGAAGATGCCGCGGGGAAACTCAAGCATCTCCGTCGCCATCACGTTCTCGATGCCATGCACCTGGGCGATGCCGTCTCCGACCGAAACGACAGTGCCGACTTCGGCCACGTCCACATCGATGGCATAGCCACCGATCTGGTCGCGGATGATCTGCGTGATTTCTTCGGCGTTGATTGTCATCGCTGCAAATTCCGTCTTGTCGGTTGAAGGATCGTGACCCGTTAAGGTTCGCGATTAGCGCTCCAACAGGGCCTGGCGCATGCGTTCAAGGTTCCGCGCGACGCTGGCGTCATAGACCGTGGTACCCAGCCGGGCCACGAAACCACCGAGCAGCTGGGGGTCGACCGCGGTGGTCATGGTCACCGTGCGACCACTCGCGGCGGCCAGACGTGCCTCGATGGCGGTCGTGCGTTCGGCTGCCAGCGGGTGGGCCGTCGTGACCGACGCCTCGATGACGCCGAGATGGTCCAGGAGGCGGGCGCGATAGGCCGCCAGAATATCGGAGAGCAGTACGAGGCGGTCCCGCTCCGCCAACAAGATGGCCAGCTTCGCCACCGGCGGGGCGAGGGCGTCGAGCCGGTCGAGCAGCGCCGTCATGATCGACCGCTTGCGTGGGGTCGGAATGGCGGGGTTGAGCAGGACCCGGCGTAGTGTCTCGTGTCCGTCGATCACCGCCAGCAGACCGGCCAGCTCCGACTCCACCTGTTGGAGGTCGTGATCCTGCAAGCTGACGTCGAAGAGGGCGCGGGCATAGCGCGCGGCCGCGGTGCGATTCGTCATATCGTACGGTGACTGAAAGAGGGCCCGGGGTCAGGAATTCACAGGTCTTCCCGTCGGGGTTTCCGGCTGATGCTGTAGCTCCTCGGTCGAATAGTGCCCGTCTGCTCCGGTGTTGTGCCCTGGTTAGCCGCGGCGCCGCGCCCGGCGCAATGGCCTCGAACGACGACTCGGAGCACGGAAGGCGGTGGGGCGCGGAAGGGCGATAGCGGCCCCCAACCCGAGCAGGGCAAACGGGGAACTATACCATTCGTGGCGAGCACCCAGCAAGCCGCGTGAGGCGGATCAGGCGCGCGTCAGCTGCTCGAACAGGCGCTGGAGTTCACCCTCCGAGGTGAACGCGATCTCGATACGTCCCTGTCGGCCCTGGCGCACGATACGGACCCGTGTGCCAAGCGCGACGCGGAGACGGTCCTGCGCGGCCCGGGTATGCACGTCGGGAGGCGGTGGGGATGGAGGCGCCGCTGGTTGGTTGGGGCGCGCCTGCTTCTTGACCAGATCCTCTGTCTCTCGCACGGAGAGCCCGCGCGCGACCACCTCGCGACCGGCACGTTTCTGAACGGCGGCCTCCGGTAGACCGAGCAACGCGCGGGCGTGACCCATTGACAGCGCCCCGCCGGCCAGGTCGGCCTGGAGCTCTGCGGGCAGGCCCAGCAGGCGTACGTAGTTGGCCACGGTCGCGCGGTTTTTCCCCACCGCGCTGGCGACCTCCTCTTGGGTCAGGTGATACTCGGCGGTCAGCCGCTGGTAGGCCTCCGCCTCCTCAATAGGGTTGAGATTCTCACGCTGGAGATTTTCAATCAGCGCGAGTTCCAGCAGCTTGTCGTCCGGCACGTCACGGACGACGATGGGGACCCTGAGCAGCCCGGCGCGTTGAGCGGCCCGCCATCGGCGTTCGCCGGCCACGATCTCGAAAGAGTCGGCGTCCAGGCGCCGGACCACGATTGGTTGGATGACCCCACTTCCCTGGATGGACACCGCGAGTTCCTCCAGCTTCGGCTCATCCATGACGGTACGGGGCTGCACGCGATTAGGTGTCAGTCGGTCGAGGTCAACCTCCGTCGGCGGGCCCGTGGAGGGCTTGGGGGGGTCAGGGATCAGCGCGCTCAGTCCGCGGCCGAGGGCGGGTCGTTTCTTCGCCATGGTTTCGGGTCTCGCGCTACAGCAGCGGCTCCGGTAGTGTGGCGGGCGGATGCCGCTGCAGCAGTTCGCGCGCCAACGACAGATAGGCTTCGGCCCCACTGGACCGCACGTCGTACAGGATGGCGGGGACACCATGGCCCGGCGCTTCCGCAAGTCGGATGTTTCGGGGAATCGTGGTGGTATACACCTTATCTGCGAAATATGCTCGGACCTCCGCGGCGACTCCTTGCCCGAGAAGGGTGCGCGAGTCGGCCATGGTCAAGAGGATGCCCTCGAGAGTCAGGTCCGGGTTGAGACCCGCCTGAACCCGGGCGATCGTCGCCGTGAGTTCGGCCAGGCCCTCGAGGGCGAAGTACTCGCAGTTCATGGGGATCAGGACTGAATCGGCGGCCACGAGTGCATTCAGTGTGAGCAAACCGAGGGATGGCGGCGTGTCGACAAGAATGAAGTCGTATCGCGAACGGGCCTGTTGCAGGAATGGTCGGAGCCGGGCCTCTCGGTTGGGCAGAGCGACCAGTTCAACCTCTGCTCCGGTGAGATTCCGGTCGGCAGGAATAACCCGAAGCCCGGTCACCTCCGTGACCAACTCGAAGGGGACCGGGTCAAGGACCTGGTCACTGGTCAGGGCGTGATAGACCGTGGCGCCATCTGGTACGCGAGCGGTCAGACCAAGACCGCTGGTGAGGTTCGACTGGGGGTCGAGGTCGACCAACAACACCGATCGATCCGCCATCGCCAACGAGGCCGCGAGGTTGATCGCGGTGGTCGTCTTACCGACTCCGCCCTTCTGATTCGCGACCGCGATTATTTTAGTCATCTGTCATTTGACCAAACAAGTTGGTCATGTGACAAATCTCAAGAAAGGTTGTCAGAACATTTTATGTTATCTCGTCTTGAGTCCCGCTACAAGCTGATTCAGCATGACAGATAACGACGAGGATGGAGCCGCGTCATCGCACATACCGTGTTCGGCGATTGTTCACCGGAAGAGGGGGAGGCGATGCGCAGGGCAGGGACGGTTCCGAGCAAGTGCCAGCCTTCTACTATGGACCGCATCGACTCCCTGACGTTCCACGTGGAACACTCGGCGGTGCTCGGACGAACAGATCGTTCTAAGCAAGGTTGCATTGACCGCGACTCCCAACCACGACCACTAGTGTCCTGTAACCGTGATTCGGTGCATAAGGCACAAATTGGGTGTTTGTGACCCACGGAACACTGCACTCAGGCGTGATGCCCCGCTCGCGACCTATGTAGCGAATCACGGTTACAGGACACTAGGAGGACCTGAAGCTCTCAAATCCACCGCTGTCTGGGTGCCGCGACGCCACGGGACCGACTTGCCGCGCGGAGGAATGTCAGGTGTCAGTGATTCCACCACTCAGCAAGAACGCCTGGTCCGCTGGGGTGTACCGCGAGGCGACTCGCTCCACGGCCGAACCAGAGTGCCGATCTCGCCCTGCCTGATACCTCCCGACGCACTTCGACCCATTAGTCGAGCGCCGGACCGTTGCGGCGCCGGGGTCAGTCGACGAATCCCGAGTGATACTAGTGACAGGCTACCCAGTCTTCACAGCGCCCCTGCCGAAGCGAATCACCGACGTGTTTCAGAACATCGCAGTGTTCCACGTGGAACACCCGAGCGCGACCGCAGTCCAGGTCCTCACGAGCACCGGACGCGCCGGCCACCAGCAGGACACAACACGGCCCTCATCTGGCCCAACCAACCGGCATTGCCTCCGCCAGTTGACCCAAAACCGCGTGCTCTATCTCGCCACTCCGGCGCATAACTCTGGGGTCAGGCGCCAGGCTCCACAGCGGTAACAAGCGAGCCAGCTGGGCAATGGTGGCCGCGGAACGACAGATTCTGGCGGGCCACCCCGACCGCGGCCTATGTATAGAATGTCTGCTACCCGGCACTAGTGTCCCGTCCTCCAAAAACCCCCAACCCGTCCATCTCCCGAATCCGCCTGAACTCCCAGAGGGCAACCCCTAACGCCGAAAACAGGTTCCGTTTACTCCAACGGCGACGGACAGCCGGGCGCGCATTCATCCCCGGCCCGCAAACAGATCAGATGCGCCGAGCGTCGTGGCATACCGACCTCCTTGCCCTCCCCAACCTCCGCCTGGCCGAGCCACACCGCGCGGAAACGCCCCAAGCACCCCCGATCACACCGACGCAGACACACTCGGACGCCGACGGATTCCCCTCGCAAGTCGTGAGGGCTTCGCGTCCAGCACTACTCGACCGACCAGCAACGCGCCCCGATGCACCATCGGTCCATAGGTTGACGTGACCGTGAAACGCAACACCATTTTAGACTTGCCTGACGCCCTCACCACATACGCCTTACCTTCTCCCGGACGCGACGACCAAGCGACTCCCCAATGTTTCCACCAACGGGTAGGTCTCCACCGTCTTAAACCGCCCACCAACCCGCGCCCCTCCGTCCCCGTCCTCCCCCTCAAACAGAAACAACCGCCCGCCACCGGCCAGCAACCGAGACAAACACTCAACTCCGTCCTCGTCAAGCCGTACCGCCCGCACGGTTACCACATCCGCCCGCTGTTCCTCCGTCGCCCGAGCCGCCACCTGCTCGTACCGGCACGCCTCCACCTCCGCACCGCCTATCGCCAAATGCCGCACCGCCTCGCGCAAAAACGCTGCCTTCCGGCTCTTGCTCTCGACCATCCGAAGGTGCAGATCCGGACGGGCCAGCTTCATCGGCACCGCCGGCGACCCTCCACCCGACCCGATGTCAATCAACCGCGCCGCCCCGGTCGGCAGCCTCTGGACGGCCCCGAGCGGCTCCACCACCAAACGGTCGAGCCCCGCGTCGTCGTCCGTGAGCCCAGTCAGGTTCATCCTTTCGTTCCACCGCACAAGCAGCTCCACATACCGCGCCAGCGCGTCAGCAAGCGCGCCCCCTACCGGTACCCCAGCCGCCTCTGCCCGCCCCACAATCCGGGCCGACAACCCATCTGATGCCATCCCGTTAGTCTCGCCTCAGGTTGCCACACCACTCCCGTCGGCCCCGCTCCACCGGCGCACGTACGAACCCAGCACCGCCACCGCCGCCGGCGTCACCCCGGGAACCCGCCCCGCCTGCCCCAACGTCGCCGGACCCATACTGCTCAGCCGGTCAACCACCTCCCGCGATAGCCCGGGCACCTCCCCGTACGGAAACCCTCGCGGAATTCTTCGGCGCTCCTCCCGCTGGCTCCGCGCCACGGTCGCCTCCTGCCGTCGCAGATACCCCTCGTACTTCACAACCGTCTCCACACTCGACACCTCGTAACCCGCCCCGTCCGCGCCCGTCTCCACGCGCACGGCACCCTCCTCTGCCAACGCCGCCAGGGTCACGCCGGGCCGCCGCAGCACTTGGGTCATCGGCACGGTTCGCTCGCCCTCTCGCACTCTCCCGTTTCGCACCGCCGTCACGTTTCGCTCAAACCGCGCTCGGCGCGCCACAAACCTTGACCACCGTTCCTCCCCGACCAGCCCGAGCTCCCGGCCCCGCGGCGTCAACCGCAGGTCCGCGTTGTCAATCCTCAAGAGCAACCGGTGCTCCGCCCGTGACGTGAACATACGGTACGGCTCCAGGCAGCCGCGGCTACTCAGGTCATCCACCATCACCCCGATGTACGCCTCGCTCCGTCCCAGCACCCATCCGCCCAGGCCCCCCGCTCTCCTGGCCGCATTCACTCCTGCGACCAGTCCCTGTCCCGCCGCCTCCTCATACCCGGAGGTCCCGTTGATCTGCCCCGCCAGAAACAGCCCTGCCACCTTCCGCGTCTCGAGCGTAGGCCGCAGCTCCGTCGGCTGGATAAAGTCGTATTCCACCGCATACCCCGGCCGTAGCATGCGCGCCCCCGCCAGCCCCGGCATCGCCTGCACCACCGCTTCCTGCACCTCACGCGGCAAACACATCGAACAGCCACTGAGATAGATCTCAGGGACGTCAACCCCCTCCGCCTCCAGGAACACCACGTGGCGATCCCGCTCCGGGAACCTCACCACCTTGTCCTCCAGCGACGGGCAGTAGCGAGGTCCGACCCCCGTGATCTGCCCGTTGTACAACGGCGACCGGTGCTTGTAGCGCCGTACCAGCTCATGAACGCGATCGTTCGTGTGCACGATATGACACGGCACTTGCTCCCGGTCGATAACCCCAGTCAGAAACGAGAACGGTACCGGCGGCACATCGCCCGGCTCTTCTTCGAACCGGCTGAAATCAATGCCGGCCCGGTCCAGCCGCGGGGGCGTCCCCGTCTTCAGCCGCCCCCAAATCAACCCCAACGCCTTCAGTGACTCGCCCAACATCTTCGACGCGGGTTCGCCCACTCGGCCGGCCGACCGCTGCTCCTCGCCGACGTGGATCACGCCGTTCAGAAACGTCCCGGTGGTCACGACCACCGCACCGCACCCGTAGCGACGACCATCCTCCAACTCGACCCCGACGACCCGCCCGTCGCGCCGACACACTGAACCGGCCCGCCCGATGATCCACCCGATGTTCCGCTCACCCTCAAGCCGCCCCCGCATCCACACCCCGTACCGCCGCTTGTCCGCCTGGGCACGGGGTGACCACACCGCCGGACCACGACTCCGATTCAGTAATTTGAACTGCATCGCCGTGGCGTCGATCGCCTCACCCATCAGACCACCGAGGGCGTCGATCTCCCGGACCAGATGCCCCTTGGCCGTTCCACCGATGGCCGGGTTGCACGGCATGTGGGCAATGGTCTCGCGCGACAGCGTGCACAGTCCCACCCTGCATCCGAGGCGCGCGGCCGCCTGCGCCGCCTCGACGCCAGCATGCCCGGCCCCGATAACGATCACGTCATAGCCAATAATCATGGTTTACGGCGTAGACCGGGCTCCGGCCCGAGCCGCCCGCGGCCATCGCTGCCGGTTCACCCTACTTTCCGATACAAAAGCGCTCAAAAATGTGGTTCACGACCTCATCTGGCGTCCGCTTGCCCGTCAACTCCTCCAGCGCCGTTCGAGCCAGCTGCAGGTCCGCCAGCACGAATTCCTCCGTCGCGCCACCCCGCGCTGCTCGTTCCGCGTCCCCCAGCGACGCTCCCGCCCTCTCCAGCAGCCCAATGTGCCGCTGGTTCGCGACCGTCGGGGTGTCTCGATACACCTCGCCACCACCCACCAACACCGTTCGCAGGCGCCCCCGCAACGCCTCCAGGCCCTCCCCCGTCATAGCCGAGACCGCGACCACCGCCACGTCACGCCCGAGCGCCAACACCTCGCGCGACCACCGCGCCGGCTCGTCCATCTTATTCATCGCCACCACCCGCCGACTATTCGCCGTCTCTTGCAACACCTGCTGGTCCTCTACTTCCCACGGCGCCGACCGATCCAAGACGACGACCACCGCGGAGGCAACCGACACTGCCTGCCGCGCTCTGTCGACCCCTTCCGCCTCAACCGCGTCGCTGGTAGCTCTGATCCCGGCCGAGTCGACCAATCTCACGGCCAACCCCTCGAGGTCAACGACATCACTGACCAGGTCACGGGTGGTGCCGGCCACGGGTGTCACAATGGCTCGCGACGACCCAACCAAGGCGTTGAAAACACTCGACTTACCCACGTTCGGCTTGCCAAGAATCACTACCTGGCAGCCCTCGCGAATCAGTCGGCCCCGCGACGCGCCCGCCAGCAACGCCGCCACCCCCTCCCGGATCGACGCGATTCCCTGCGCCACCATACCCGGCTCGACGAAGTGGTACCCCTCGTCGGGAAAATCCAGAGACGCCTCCAGCCTGGCGACGAGGTCGAACAGCTCCGTATCGAGCGCCCCGATCGCCTGGGTCACCGTGCCTTCCAACTGGTCAAAAGCGATACGCGCCTGCAGCGGGGTGACCGCATCCACCAGGTCGGCCACCGCCTCCGCCTGGACGAGATCCAACCGGCCATTCAGATACGCCCGTAGCGTAAATTCGCCAGGCTCAGCCAGCCTCGCCCCGCGCGCGCACGCCAGCGCCACGATGCGCTCCAGCAACACCGGGCTCCCGTGCGCACTGATCTCGACCACATCATCGCCGGTGTACGAACCCGGGCGAGGGAAGAAGGTGGCCACGACCCGATCCACCGCCTCAACACTCGGTCCCCCCGTGTCGACGATTCGCGACACGGTGGCATGCCGCGCCAGGAGCGGCGCGCTGTGGTCGAGTAGATCCTTCGCCAGCGAGGTTGCGTGCGGTCCACTGAGACGCACCACCCCCAGGCCGCCCCGCCCCGATGGGGTGGCGACGGCCACGATCGTGTCATCGGGCGCGAACATCAGAAACCCAGGGGGTCAGCGTTATCCATACGACGCTGCCGGGTAGACGCCGCCGCGCCCCCGCTCAGGCGTCGACGGCTGAGATGAGGACAGTCTTGAGGAAGGCGTCGCCGACACTCTCCGACGACACGCCGGGATCCGCGGCCACGGTCATATGGACGATCCGTCTGGCGTACGGATTGAGCGGTCCGACCTCCTGGGTCTCTCCGGTCGTCCGGGCCCGCTCGGCAAGCAAGACGGCGGTCTGGCGCAGTTCCTCGTCTTTGCTCTTCCGGTAGTCCAGACAGTCCACGACGATGTGACCGTCCGGATGTTCGGCCCGAAACACCGCGTTTACCAGATGTTGGAGGGCGTCCAGACCGCCCGCTTGGCGCCGCAAGAACAGTTCGCCGGCCTCGTCGTCAATGGTGATTCGAGTCCCATCGTCGATGGGGACGCACGCCACCGACACAGACACCCCCATGGCCCCGGCCACGGCCTCGACGAACCCGACCATTCTGCTTTGTACATCGCCTGTCACGCTTCCCCCCCCGCTCCCTTGCCACGCGACCGGCGGCCACCTTTGCCTTGACGGCCCCGCCTGCCGCCCGGCCGGGCGCGTCCCGACGCAGGCTCCGGGCCATCGCTTGTCGACGCGACCGGCTTCACATCAATGGTCTTCGCGGCGACCGCCTTCTTGACCTGACGCTCGGCCGGAGGTCGCACCTGACGCGACCGGGCCGGACCCGCGATCCGATTCGTGATCACCGTCTGGCCGATCCCGATCACGTTGCTGGTCAGCCAGTAAATCACGAGGCCGCCCGGCGCCCACAGGAACATGAACGTGAACATGACCGGCATCAGCATCATGATCTTCTGCTGAGTCGGATCGGCGGCCGACGGCTGCAGCCGTTGCTGTACGACCATCGACGCGCCCATCACGACCGGTGTGACGTAGAACGGATCGTGCATCGACAGGTCGGTGATCCAGAACATGAACGGGGCGCCGCGAATCTCGACCGCCATCGAGAGCAACCGGTAAAACGCGAACAAGATCGGCATGGTGAGCAGCATCGGCAGACAGCCACTGGCGGGATTGGCGCCATGCTTCCGATACAGTTCCATAACCTCCTGGTTCATCTTCTGCTTGCCCGGGTCGGTCGCCTTCAGGTCAGCGTACCGCGCCTGAATCGCCTTCATTTCCGGCTGTAGTTCCTGCATCTTCCGCATCGACACGACACTCTTGTGCCGCAGAGGGAAGATCACGATGTTGATCAGCACCGTAAGCAGAATGATCGACCAGCCGTAGTTGCCGAGGAAGCCATAGATCCATTTCAACGTCCGATGCAGCGGCACCACCAGCATCGACAGCCAGCCAAAATCGATGACCCGCACCAGGTCCGGATGCACCATCCCCAAGATGTCGAAGTCCTTGGGACCGATGAACACTGGTATCTCCGCCACGCCGGCGTCGACGCTCAGATCAAACGCGACCAGATCGTGCTCGCTGTTCACGGTCGAGACGGGGCGATAGTCGACTCGGGTCTCACCCGGGCCGGGGAGCGCGACGGCGGCGAAATAATGGTTGTCGACGCCGGCGAAGGTGAACTGGCCCTCGTACGCTCCGCGCTCGGCCACATCGCCGGGCTGTGCCCGATATACATCGACGTCCTCGAGTAGTCCGTCCTCAAAGGCACGTCCATACAGGACCGCGGCCGGCAACTGCTGAAACACCATCCGCGAGGTCGCTTCTCGTACCCCGCCCAAGGCCGGACCCCAGCGCATCGTCAGCGGAACCGACCCACCACTGGCCGTCGTCACCGAGGCGCTGAAGCCGACGACGTAGGGTTGCGCTGGCCTCGCCTGGAACGAGAACGACTTGCGCGCCCGCAACCCCGAACTGTCTTCGTACTGGAAGACGAGTGTGCCTGACTCCTCCGCCAGCCGCAGCTGGTCGACAGAGGGACGAAACACCGCGCGATCAAGGCGGGCGGTCAGCTCCGGGTCGCCCGGCACGACCAACGTAAACGGCCATGCCTGATCGGGCGCGACATCGGGCGGTATGAGCTCAACCTGCCCCCCGGAATCATCTCCATATCGCTTGAGCTGCCAGCTGATGAGCTCCGCCCCGCGGTTGGCAAATACCGCTCGCACGAAGTTACTCTCGACGACGATATCTCGGTCCGCGCTATCAAACACGGTCGGTTCGAACGTCTCGCTGGCTACCGTCTCCACCGGGGCGGGTCTAGCCTCTGCCGCCGGCGCCTGGGCACCAACGGTCGGCGCGGCGCCGCCAGACCCGACCGCAGCCCCGTCTGGCCGCGGCCCGACGGGATCCGCCGCGGTGGCCACCGTCTGGTCTACCGGTAGCGGCGGGGGCTCGACCAGGCGTTGGTAAATCACCAACACCAGGAAGGAGAGAAACACTGCCAGTAGTACTCGACGTTCCATAACAGATCAGGGGCCTCGCGCTACTCAGCGCGCCGACGGGACACTCCAGGGACCGGGTCGTACCCTCCGGGGTTGAACGGATGGCAGCGGCCCAATCGTCGCGCGGTGAGCCAGACACCAGGGACGCATCCATGACGCCGCACGGCTTCCTCGGAGTAGTGCGAGCAGCTGGGTTCGAAACGACATGATCCACTAAAGAACGGACCAAGCAGCCGACGATACGCACGAACACCCATCACCCAGAGGTGAACCAGCGGCCCGTCCAGCTCGCGGCCAAACCGCGGCGACGCGGCCATATCACCCTCGCGATGTCGAGTGGTTTCGGAACTGACGACGGAGCGTTCGACGGTAGTCGTCCACCAGGGCGGCAAATGGAACATCCAGAAAATCGCGCCGCGGCAGGACAACCAGGTCCAGACCAGCCGCCGGCTTGTGGTGTCGGAAGAGTTCACGCACCCGACGCTTCGATCGGTTTCGCCAGACGGCACCACCCAGGCGACGGGGCGCGACAATACCCAAGCGACTGTCCTCCAGACCGTTCGGCAGGGCCACCAGCGTCATGTATCGGCCCCCGACCCGCGCGCCACTCCGCTGAACCCGTAAGAAATCGGGCCGCCGCCTGATGCGTTCCCGACGTGGCAGCGTCCGAAGCGTGTTTACCTGACCCACGCCAACTGCTCCACGTCCGGGGTCCCCGGTCCTAACCGGAGACAGTCAAGCGGTGACGCCCCTTGGCCCGTCGACGACTAAGCACACGCCGACCCGCTGGGGTACTCATGCGCACGCGGAATCCGTGCGTCTTCTTACGATGTCTGTTGTTCGGCTGGAAGGTCCGCTTCATCTCTTTTTACCAACTCCTCAAAAACAGTGAGAACTGCTTATCATAACGACAGCCATTCAGCCGTGTCAACGGCCCGCTCACGCACATGGCCAAGAAACCTCCGCAGCCTTCCGGACTGATTCCCGGCGTCGGCTACCGGCAGCCCGCGTTGCGACGCGGCGCTTCGCTGTGCTAAAGTCCCCACCTTGCAGCCGTCACCGACGGCCTCCCCTCTAAAGTTTTCCACAGTTGTGGAAAAAAATGTGGAAATTTGACAACTTCTGTGATCGCGTCATGCCGGTGTCTCCGCAGGAACGAAAAAAAGACGTTGTAAATTACCTATTTACACGCCGTTGCATGGTTTTTCACGTCTTGATCTCACTGGACTCACCATCCCGAACTTCTGTGGATCACCCCCCGGACGCCTCAACCAAGCGGTGTTTCGCCAGGCGTTCGTCATTGTGACCCTCGATCCAGGAAGCCGCGCCGAAAATATCTGGGCGCAGATCCTCGCGCGAGTCGAGACCAAGGTAAACCGCCACAGTTTCTATACCTGGTTCAAACCCACCGCATTTGTCGATGACGCGGGAGATACCGTCACCGTCCGGGTGCCAAATGACCTCTTTCGCGACTGGCTGACGAAGCACTACGCTGGAGTTATCAGCGAATCGCTCGACGAACTGAAGCGACAGGGTACGCAGATCGCATTTGTCACCGACAGCGCTCCGGCCGCGGCTCCCAGTCTGCCCACACCTGACATCGCGGCCCCGACCCTCGGCCGGTCCCGTTCCATCGCGAGACTCAATCAGCGCTATACCTTTTCGAAGTTCGTCGTCGGTCCGTCGAATCAATTCGCTCACGCCGCGGCCCGCGCGGTGGCCGAAGCCCCCTCTCGCTCCTACAACCCATTGTTCATCTACGGCGGCGTAGGACTCGGCAAAACCCACCTAATGCACGCAATTGGTCAATATCTCGAAACCCATTCTCCCCACCTCGGTTTGACCTACATCTCGTCGGAACGATTCATGAACGAGATGATCAACGCGGTTCGATATGACCGGATCCTCGATTTCCGCGAGCAATATCGCAGCACCGACATCCTGCTCGTCGACGATGTCCAGTTCCTCTCCGGGAAGGAAGGCACGCAAACCGAGTTTTTTCACACTTTTAATTCCCTCTATGACGCTCAAAAACAGATCGTTATCAGCAGCGATTGTCCACCCCACGAGATTCCCTCGCTCGAAGAACGTCTCCGCTCCCGCTTCGAATGGGGCCTGATCGCCGACATTCACCCCCCGGATCTCGAAACAAAAGTGGCGATTCTGAAGAAAAAGGCGGAAGCCGAGACCGTCCCGCTCCCCGACAGTGTGGCGCTTTACATCGCCGGCAAAATCAAATCGAACATCCGGGAGTTGGAGGGATCTCTGATTCGGCTGATCGCCTATGCGTCGCTAACGGGGACTCAGATCTCACTCGCCCTCGCACAGGACGTCCTCCGAGATATTCTCGAACGCGATGACGCCCGAGTCACCATCGAGACCATCCAAAAACATGTCGCCAACTTCTACTCACTCAAGATCAGTGACCTGAAGTCGCGCAATAACTCCCGGTCGGTAGCGCTTCCGAGACAGATTTCCATGTTTCTCTGTAAGAAGCTCACCAACTCCTCGCTCCCACAGATCGGGAAGAGCTTTGGCGGCAAGCACCACTCGACCGTCATTCACTCCATCCGAAAAATCGAAACCAAGCGAAAGAACGATGCCGCGTTCAACACGATCATCGATAACTTCTTGCAGGCGTTCAGTTGACCCGGATCTTCCAGAAAACACGACCCAAACCGCATCGGTGTCTGCGTCAAAATCGGCCGATTTCCACAGGATCCACACTCTGGATATGTGCACAAGATGTGCATCCGCACCCCCTCTTGCCCCGTCTGGCTCAATCGCGCGATCAGACCGTCATTCATCCACTAGATCCCAACAGGCTAAATAATTGACACGAAACAACTTAAATGTAGATAAACCGTTTTCAACAAGACTATAGATCCTTGATATAATTATGAGTCTCTCTCATTTTGGTATAAACACTTCAACGACACCGTAAATCCGAGGGCCCCGCCCAGATGGAACTCACCGTTCGTAAAACTGAACTTCTTCGAGAGCTCCAGTTCTTTCAAGGCATCGTCGAACGCAAGAACACCATTCCGATTCTCGCGAACGTACTGGTAGAAGCCGACGATGGCGCACATGCGGTTCGCTTGGCCGCCACTGATCTTGAGGTCGGACTCCGGAGCCGATGCGCCGCCACGATCACCAAGGGTGGAGCTCTCACCCTACCAGCCAAGAAACTCTATGAAATAGTTCGCGCCCTCCCCGACACGGAAGTGCGGATTACCCAATCGGCGGCGGGCGCGGTTAATGTCACGGCCGAGCGATTCAACTCTCGGATGCAAACACTGCAGCGAGACGACTTTCCAGCGTTGCCGGTTGCCACCGGTGAAGGCACCGAGACGCTCCCGGGCGACATCCTGCGCGAGATGGTCAGTAAGACCCAGTTTGCCATCACTGGTGAGGACACCCGGTATTTCCTGAATGGCGCCCTGTTTTTGTTCACCGATCGGGCCATGAGCCTGGTCGCTACCGACGGACATCGACTTGCGCTCGTCTCCTCCCCGCGCGACAAGAATGAGGTCGAGGCCACCGGGTCTGAACCGGTGGCTGAGGCGCACGGGGACGCCGACGCCACGCGTGTGATTCTGCCGAAGAAGACACTCTGGGAATTGGCGCGTTTACTGGGTGACGATGTCGAGACGGTGAAATACGAGCGGGGCGAGAACCACTTATTTTTCGATCTCGGTGGCCGGCAGTTGATCTCCCGAATGATCGACGCGCAGTTTCCCGCATACGAGCGGGTTATTCCCAAAGGCAATGACAAACGCATCGAGTTCGAGCGAGACCGGCTGACCAGTGCCATCAAGCGGGTGGCGCTCCTGTCGAGCGAGCGTTCTCGCGCCGTTAAATTCCAGATCGACGGTGGGAAGGTCGAGATTACCTCGAGTAGTCCCGAGGTCGGCGAAGCCTCAGAGGTGCTCACCGTCGACTATGACGGACCGGCGCTGGGTATCTGCTTCAACGCCCAATATCTGCTCGACTTCATGGCTGTGGCCGAAACGGAGAGTGTCGCGCTCGAGTTCAAAGACGAGCTCAGTCAGGCGGTTCTCTCACCAGCCGGGAGCAACGGCTGTGACTACACCTACGTGATTATGCCGATGCGGATCTAACCGTACGGCTAACCCGCACGCCCAACCACAGCCCCATAACTCGGGAACTGCGGCGTCCGATACGGGTCCGCTCGCGAGGACGACCGACATCCGGCGCTCGGAAAAGACAAAGAAGAAATGACGGAGTTAGAACCAGAAGAGCGTGGGAGCACGGTGCCTGTGCCTAGCGAGGCTGACATGTCAATCGCACCGGTACCACCCACCGTGACCGAGGCCGACCTGGCGGACTATGGTGCGGACAAAATTAAGGTTCTTGAAGGACTCGAGGCCGTTCGCAAGCGTCCCGCGATGTATATCGGTTCGACGGGGACCCCCGGGCTGCATCATCTCGTCTACGAGGTCGTAGACAACGCCATCGACGAAGCGTTGGCCGGTTTTTGCGACGTGATCAAGGTCACGATTCACATTGATAACTCGATCACCGTGGTCGACAATGGCCGCGGTATTCCCGTGGACCTGCACGCAAGTGGTCGGCCGGCGGCGGAAGTCGTGATGACCGTGCTGCACGCAGGCGGGAAATTCGACAACGATAGCTACAAGGTGTCGGGTGGTCTACATGGCGTGGGCGTATCGGTTGTCAATGCGTTGTCAGAAACGGTGGTCCTAGAAATTTGGCGCAACGGCAAGGTCTACCAACAGAGCTATACCCGTGGCGTGCCAGACGGCGACCTCGAAGAAACCGGCATCACGGAACGTTGTGGTACGAAGCTGACGTTCACCCCGGACCGCGAGGTGTTCGAGAGTGTCGTGTATAGCTTCGATACGCTTGCCCACCGACTTCGAGAGCTTGCGTTCCTCAACGGCGGCGTTCGCATCACGCTCGATGACGAGCGCGATGGCAAGAACCACGACTTTCGGTACGAGGGTGGAATCAACTCGTTCGTGCAGTACCTCAACCAGAATCGGTTGGCCGTCAACGCCGAGCCGATCTACATGCGTGGCGAACGTGAGGGCATCGACGCAGAGATTTCGCTCCAGTGGAACGACAGCTATACCGAGACGCTGCACGCCTTTGCCAACAACATCAATACCCAGGAAGGCGGCACGCACGTTTCTGGGCTGAAGGCCGCCCTGACCCGCACGCTGAATAGTTACGCCACTCGTCAGAATCTTGCGAAAGACCTGAAGGAAAGTATCGGCGGCGACGACATCCGAGAAGGCCTAACGGCGGTAATCAGCGTCAAGATTCCGCATCCCCAGTTCGAGGGCCAGACCAAAACCAAACTTGGAAACACGGAGGTGAAAGGGATCGTCGAGGCGATCATCAACGACTCTCTGGGCGCGTTTCTCGAGGAAAACCCAAAGATCGCCAAGCGGATTGTCAATAAGACCATCGACGCCGCACGGGCTCGAGACGCGGCTCGAAAGGCCCGTGACCTCGTTCGCCGGAAGGGTGCCCTCGACAACAGCACCCTGCCGGGAAAACTCGCCGATTGCCAGGAACGCGACCCTGCGAAGTGTGAGGTGTATATCGTGGAGGGTGAGTCGGCCGGGGGGTCGGCGAAACAAGGCCGAGATCGACTATTTCAGGCCATCTTGCCGATCAGGGGCAAGATTCTCAACGTCGAGAAGGCCCGCTTCGACAAGATGTTGGGTAGCGACGAAATCCGCACGATGATCGCCGCGCTCGGGTGCGGCATTGGGAAAGATGATTTCAGCCCAGAGAAGCTACGGTATCACCGCATCATCATCATGACGGACGCCGACGTCGACGGTTCGCATATCCGGACGTTGTTGCTCACATTTTTTTATCGGCAGATGCGAGAGTTGATCGACCGTGGCCACATCCACATCGCGCAACCGCCGTTGTATCGCGTGAAGCGCGGCCGCAGTGAAACCTACGTCAAAGACGATCGAGAGCTTGAGTCATGGCTCTTCAAGCGCGCGGCCGAGACGCGTGTGCTGAAACAGGGAACCCGGGAATGGACCGGGAGCGAGTTGGAGACGCTGCTGCATCAACTGGTGGCATTCCAGCGATACCGGGCGATCGTTGAGCGACGGGGTCCCGGGTCTGACATCGTGCAGCAGTTGCTGGTCCAGAACGCCGATGGGAAAGCGTTTTTTGCCGATCCCGACCCGCTTGAAGCGCTCGCGCGAGACCTGACGACAGCGCTCCGAAGCGTCAGCGTTGACGTGGATACGGAACACAACGCCCACCTGTTGGTCGTTGAAGACCGCAGTGGCGGTTTCGCACGACGTCAGACGGTCGGGATCGAGTTCGTCGAGTCGGCCGAATATCGCGCCCTCCTGGCGAGTTACCGCGCGACCGACGGGGTCACCGGGCCGATGGTCGTGACGACCCTGCCGCGACGTGACAGCGCGGAGACCGCAACCGATGGAACCCCCGAGGGCGCAGAGGCCAAGACGGCAGAAGTCCAGATCCGCGATATCGATGAACTCGTCGATCATTTCCTGGCCGCGGGGCGACGGGGGGTGGCAATCAATCGTTACAAGGGACTCGGCGAGATGAATCCCAACCAGCTTTGGGAAACGACGATGAATCCCGACAATAGGACGCTGCTGCAGGTTCGCGCGGAAGACGATACCGAAGCCGATCTGATGTTTACGACGCTCATGGGCGACCAGGTCGAACCACGTCGCAAGTTCATCGAGGACAATGCGCTCGACGTTCAAAACCTCGATGTCTAGTCGCTAGATAGGCACATACACACAGATACCCCGGCCGCCACCAGGGGTGCCAATTCGCCAACTACGTGTAAGCGATCCCGCCCGAAGCTTGGAGACCCCGGTTCCGGGCACACCGAACCGGTCAGAGTAATCCATATGTCCGACGCTCCCGATATCAAAACGCCCGTCAACATCGAAGACGAGATGCGGCGCTCCTACATGGACTATGCCATGAGCGTCATCATCGGGCGTGCGCTGCCCGATGTGCGGGACGGTCTCAAACCGGCCCATCGCCGGGTCGTCTATGGCATGCGCCTGATGGGGTTGGCCTCCAATCGCACATATCGCAAGTGCGCCAAGATCGTCGGCGAGGTCATGGGGAATTTCCACCCCCACGGAGATGCCTCCATCTACGACACGCTCGTTCGGATGGCGCAGGGTTTCAACATGCGGTATCCCCTGGTCGACGGTCAGGGGAACTTTGGGTCGGTCGACGGCGACCCGCCGGCGGCGATGCGTTATACCGAGGCGAAACTGCAGCCGTTGTCGGACGACCTGATGGCCGACCTCGACAAGGAGACGGTCGACTTCGTCCCGAACTATGACGAGACGACCGAGGAACCCTCGGTGCTCCCGACGCCCTACCCGAATCTGCTCGTCAACGGGTCGTCCGGCATCGCGGTCGGCATGGCCACCAATATTCCGCCGCACAACCTGACCGAGATCATCGACGGCGTGGTCTGGACGATCGAACATCGAGAGGAAACGGACGACGAGAAGCGGCGAGGGTTGCGCACCATCATCACCGGACCGGATTTTCCGACCGGTGGATACATCGTGGGGCGCGCCGGCATCGATTCGGCGTACCAGACCGGTCGGGGTTCGTTGACCGTCCGCGGACGAACGCAGCTTGAACCGGTCGGACGAGGGGACCGGCAAGCGATCATCATCAATGAGATTCCCTACCAGCTCAACAAGGTCCGTCTGATCGAGAAGATCGCGGACCTCGTCCGTGACAAGTCACTCGAGGGAATCAGTGACCTGCGCGACGAATCGGACCGTGATGGCATGCGTATCGTCATCGAGCTCAAGCGTGGCGAGTTGCCAGAGGTGGTGCTGAACAACCTCTACAAACAGACACCCCTACAAACCACCTTCGGCGTGATCATGCTGGCCATCGCCAGCGGTCGCCCACGGGTGCTCCCGCTGCTCGACATGGTCGAGCAGTTCGTCGCGTTCCGGCATGACGTGGTGCGGCGACGGACCGAGTTCGAGCTCCGCAAGGCGGAGGCGCGCGCGCACATCCTCGAAGGACTGAAGATCGCGCTCGATCACCTCGATGCCGTCATCACCCTCATCCGTGGCGTCCGGAATCCCGCCGAGGCACGAACCGGCCTGATGGAGCGTTTCGAGCTGAGCCAAGTTCAGGCGCAAGCGATTCTCGACATGCAGCTGCAGCGGCTTACAGGACTCGAGCGCCAGAAGGTGCTGGACGAGCTGGCTGAGTTGTTGCTCGTGGTTGAGCGATTGCGCGAGATCCTCGGGAGCGAGGGATTGCTCATGGGGATCGTGGTGGCGGAACTGCGGGCGGTGCAGGCGAAGTACGGCGACGAGCGGCGCACCGAGATCGTGGACGACCCCGGCGAGCTCCGCATCGAGGACCTGATCGCTGAAGAGGACATGGCGATCACCGTCAGTAACACCGGGTACATCAAGCGTACCGCCATCACCGAGTACCGAAGCCAGCGCCGGGGCGGCAAAGGGCGGATCGGGATGCGGACGCGCGCCGAAGACTTTCTGACCCATCTCTTTGTTGCGTCCACCCACTCCTACATCCTCATTTTCTCCGACCGCGGGCGCGTCTACTGGCTGAAGGTCTACACGATACCGGACGTGGGTCCGAGCGGGCGCGGGAAGTCGATCGCGAACCTCGTCTCGATGGAGTCAGGAGAAACAATTGCGGCGCTCCTCGCCGTGCGTGAATGGCCGGAAGAAGACGGAGAGCGTTATATCGTCATGGGCACCCGACGTGGAACGATCAAGAAAACCGATCTCCGGGCCTTTCGGAATCCGCGCCAGGGCGGCATCATCGCCGCTGGCGTGTTGGAGGATGACGCCGTGATCGCGGCCGAGATCACAGATGGGCAGGGACAGGTATTCCTGGGCACTCGCCAGGGCAAGGCGATCCGATTCGAGGAGCAGAATGTCCGGCCGATGGGACGGATCGCTCGTGGAGTGCGTGGGATCAACCTGCGGGACCAGGACGAGGTGGTCGCGATGGCCGTCGTACGGCCTGGCGGAACCCTGTTGACGGTGACCGAGAACGGCTATGGCAAACGGACCGAACTGGATGAATACCGCGTGCAATCCCGAGGGGGACTCGGTATTATTAGCATCCAAACATCGGCTCGAAATGGCCATGTCGCAGGCATCGCCTATGTCGAGAACGAGGATGAGTTGATGCTCATCACTCAGCAGGGCAAAGTCCTTCGCATGGATACGAAGGACATCCGGCCGATTGGTCGGGCGACTCAAGGTGTTCGGCTGATCGAGATCGACGAACAAGACCTGGTCGTTTCGCTCGCGCGTCTGGCGGACGTCTCGAGTGACGACGAGGAGGAGCATTCCGATCCGGAACCCGCGCCTGAGGCGGCCGGCTAGGAAGTCACCAGCGTCGGGGACGGGGAGCTTCCGACGCGCTCGTGCAAGGGGAGGCTGTTTGATGTCTCGAACTAGAACGACGACGTTTCGACTCGCACTGTTTGCAGTATCGCTGACGCTATTGGTGTCGGCGTGCGGCGGCGCCGGGCCCGAACAGACGCTGATTCGGACCTACTTCAATGCATCCAATGTTGGTGACCGTGGATCGCTTGTCAACATCACGATGTTCCGCTGGAATGCCGACGAAAAAGGGACCGTCACAGCCCCCTCCGTCAACAGCGTGAGCGAAGAGCGCAGCCGACCACTTCGGGTCAAAGATCTGATCCAGGCCGTGGCTGATGCGCAGACCGCCGAAGAGGCGTTCACGCAGGAGAAAATCGCCTACCAGGACGAGAACTTCGAGGCGATCAACCGTGTCCTCGAAGCCGAGCGCGACGACGAAGCCGTTGCCTCGCGTGACGGCGACGTGCAGGAAGCGTGGACCGACTGGCGGAGTCGGACGATGGAGCACTCCAAGACGGTGTCCGACGCCCGGCAGGCACTCTCCGCTGAGGAGGATACGGCGACGCTGAGCATCTACAACGACCGCGATCCGAAGGATCTGTCCCAGTTCGATGGCGAGATCGTCACCAAAGATGTCTCGGTGACCGCCACCGTCGAGCTCAACGGCAACTCGAGCGAGCAAGAGTTGACGGTGACACTGCAACGGACGATTCTGGCGAATGGCGACGAGCCGATCGAAGGCCGCTGGGTCATCGCCAACGTCAGCTAGCCGGTCCGGGTCTCGCGCTGATCGCCGGGTTCCGTCTCAGGCCCGATCCTTCGCTTGCGTGGGGTCGGGCCTTTCAATTTCGCGTAGGATCCTGATTTCGATCAGACCGGACCGCTCGAGAACTTACGATTCTGTCCCCGTCTGGCCGCCTCCCACATACCGGAATCCCCAGCGACCGAGATGGCGAGTCCCCCGCCGACCCGCTCCCGTGTGCTCCAGCTAGTCGGGGCCGTGCCGTTCAGCTTGGTGCTCTTTGGGTTCTGGCTGCTCCTGTCTCCCAAGCGCGATAGTTTTCATCTCGGTCTGGGCGCGGCGACGGCCCTCGTCGTGGCGGTGCTGGCGGCACGATTGGTCGCGCAGCCACCCGCATTGGGGTCGACGGCCCGTGCCCAAACATTGCGGCAGATGCCGTGGCACCGGTTTGGCCGCTACCTACCCTGGCTAGCCACGCGGGTTGTGGTGGCGAGCCTCGAGGTCGCCTACATCGTGCTCCACCCACGTCTGCCCATTAGTCCGCGCATGGTGCGAATCACGGCTCGATATCCACATACGATCGCACGGCTGACCTTGGCGAATTCAATTACCTTGACTCCCGGGACCGTCACGCTGGACGTCGAGGATGACACTTTCGTCGTGCACGCGCTGACCGACGAGGGGGCCCGCGCCACGCAGGACGGCGCGATGGCCGACCGAGTCGCGTTGCTCTTCCACAGCCCGGACGAACCGACGGGGGCCTAACGTCGTCATGATCCTCTTTCTCGGCGGGACCGCGGTCGCCTTGGCCCTGGTGATGTTGCTGTCGTTGTATCGCGTGATCACCGGCCCGTCCGTGTTTGACCGACTTACCGGTCTCGGTCTGATCGGCAGCAAGACCATCGTGCTGCTCGTGGTGTTGGGCGCCTGGAACGAGCGTGTCGACCTCTTTGTCGATATCGCGCTGTCCTACGGACTCATCAGCTTTGTCGGCACCCTGGCGCTGGCCAAGTACTTCGAGATCTCCGGGAGCGCCGAATGACCGTGGTCGCCGGGCTGATGCTGGTGGTTGGGTTCGGGTTCGTCCTGGCCGGGGTCATCGGCATTCTCCGTCTGCCCGATTTCTATTGTCGGCTCCATGCGATGGGCAAGTGCGATACCCTCGGCGTCGCCCTCATGCTGGGGGGGGTGGCCGTACTCGAGGGGCTGTCCTTGACGAGTCTAAAGCTGCTGCTTGTCGTCGTATTCGTCTCGCTGGCCAACCCAACGGCGACCCATGCGCTCGGACGGGCGGCGGTCCGCTCCGGCCTGCGCGCGCGGACGACGGAGGACCCAGGGGCATGACCGAGATTCTGGCGCCGCTGTTTCTGTCGCTGATGGTGGTCTGCGCGGTGGCCGCGCTCAGCGTGAAGGAACTGCTGTCCGCGGTCACGATTTTCGGAGCCTTCAGCTTCTTCTCCGCCGCGTTCTTCGTCGTGCAGGACGCGCTGGACGTCGCCTTTACGGAGGCGGCCGTGGGGGCGGTGATCACCACCGTGTTCTTTGTTTGCGCCATCAAGCGGACGACCGGGAGGTCGACATGATCGGCCGGCTGACCGGATTGCTTCTCGTCCCGGCTTTCGTCGTCCTGCTGCAGGCGGCGGCCGAGTTGCCTGCGGTCGGTGACGGCGACTCTCCCGCGTTTACACATGTCGCGCCCTACTACCTCGAGCATGCGCATGAGGAGACCGGCGCCGCGAATTTCGTGACCGCGGTCCTCGCCGACTATCGGGGCTACGATACGTTCGGCGAGTTGACCGTGATTTTCACCGCCGGTATCGCCTGCTTGCTCATCCTCGGCACACGGGACGAGCCGCCAGCACCTCGGGACGAGGACGCCGCGTGAGGTCCAAATTCGGAAGCCCGGTACTCGATGCGTCAGCCAGACTACTGGCCCCGTTCATGTGGCTGTTCGCCGCCTACGTGTTGGTTCACGGGCATGACAGTCCCGGTGGCGGGTTTCAGGCGGGGGTCATTCTGGCGGCCTCGATCATCATGTTACGGCTGGTGCGTGGTGAGGCCAGCCCGCCCGGCTTGACTTCACGAGGCGCGTTGACATTCGCGTGCGCGGGACCGCTCCTCTACGGTGGTATCGGTATCGTCAGTGTGCTGTCGGGCGGCAACTTTCTCGACTACGGGGAGCTACCGTTGCCGATGGACCCCGTGCAGATCCGCGTCCTTGGCACCCTTGGGATTGAGACCGGTGTCATGATCGGGGTCACCGGGGTGCTGGTCCTGATTTTCGACGTGCTTGCGCCGTGGGACGACGGCACCGTCTAAGGGCACTGACCAGAATCCCAAGTACTGCCGGCAGTACTTGGCGACGTCATCGTCTGATTCTGGAGAGGACGCCACGACCATGAGTCAGTTCGGCGCGGGACAATCGCAATACGCACTGGCGGCGGTGCTGCTGCTGATCGGCCTGTACGGCATGCTGGTGAAGACGAACTTCGCCCGCAAGCTAATGGCCATGAACGTGATGCAGGTGGCGGTCATCGTTTTCTTTATCTCGCTCGCGGTCCGCACCGGTGGGACCCCGCCGATTGAAATCGAAGGCGCGCATGAAGTCGCTGCAGCCTACGCGAATCCGTTGCCGCACGCGCTCATGTTGACCGCGATCGTCGTCAGCGTGAGTACGACCGGTGTCGCGCTGGCCCTCTTGGTCCGTATCCATCGTCGCTTCAACACGCTCGACGAGTCCGAGCTCCTCGACCGGCTGCGCGAGTGAGCGAACACCTGCCCATTCTCATCGTGCTCTGCCCGCTGGTCGGCGCGCTCGTGGTGCCGCTTGTGGCCCGGGTGTCGCTGCGCGCGTCGCGCGCGCTCACGGTGGTGGCGACCCTCTCGTCGCTGGCGTGCGCCCTGGCGGCCCTTCGAATGGTGCTGGACGGTGACGACTGGCACTATCACCTCGGAGGATGGGCGCCGCCGTGGGGCATCGAGTATGTCGTTGACCCGCTCGGCGGCGGGATGGCGGTCGTGGTGGCCCTGCTGGCGGCGCTGGTCGCCATCTACGCCGGCCCGCACCTTCGGGTCTATACGGCGCTGCGCGGTGCGGCGTTCGACAGTCTGTTCCTGCTGCTGACGAGCGGCCTGTTGGGCATCACGCTGACCGGTGATCTGTTCAACCTGTACGTGTTTCTCGAAATTTCATCCCTGGCGGCGTATGCGCTCCTCGCCTCCGGCGGTGAACGCGCGGTCGTGGCCACCTTTCGCTACTTGCTCGTCGGCACGATTGCGGCGACCTTCTACCTGTTGGGGCTCGGGTATCTCTACGCCCTGACCGGAACCTTGAACATGGCCGATCTCGCCATCCGGCTCGCCACGGTGCCACCGGGCAGTGCGATGACCGTCGGGGTCGTGCTGATCGTGGTGGGACTGGCCGTCAAGATGGCGGTGTTCCCGTTACACGGGTGGATGCCTGACGCCTATACCTACGCCCCTCCGCCGGTGACGATGTTCATCGCGGCCGTCATGTCGAAGGTCAGCGCCTATGCACTCATCCGGGTGCTGTTCTTCGTGCTGCCGGCCGGAGACGCGGTCGACACCGCCCGTGCCGTCCTCAGTTGGGTGGCGGTAGCCGGCGTGCTGGCCGGCTCGATCCTCGCGCTGGCGCAAACCGATGTCCGACGGATGTTGGCCTACTCGAGCATCGGACAGATGGGGTATGTCGTGCTGGGGCTCTCCATTGGCAACGCCGCCGCGCTCACCGGTGCGCTGCTGCACGTGGTCGGCCACGCCGTCGCCAAGGGGTGCTTGTTCGGCGCCATAGGGAGCATGCCTCGCCAGACGGTGCAAGCCGAGATCGCCGGATTCGCTGGCGCGGCCCGCCGGGCGCCACTCACCATGGCGGCCTTCACCGTGGCCGCCCTGTCCCTGGTTGGGATGCCGCCCACCGCTGGTTTTTTCAGCAAGTGGTATCTGCTAAGTGGCGCCCTTGACGCCGACGTCTGGGTGTTCGCGGCCGTGCTCATGGTGAGCTCCCTGCTGAGCGCCGTCTACTTTTTCCGCGTGCTCGAGCAGGTCTACTTCACCGAGAGCCCGTCGCCGCCCGACCCGGGTCAGGCGTCCGGGATGCCTCCGCTGTCGTGGCGGGTGGTGGTGCCTGTCCTGACGCTGGGGGCGGCCGTCTTGCTCATCGGCCTCTTCAATGGCGCGTTGGTCACCTCGGTCATCCAGCCTGCGCTGCCCGAGTTCTGATGTTTGATCTGCTGGGTGCTGACCGTCCACTCGCCGCGGTGCTCGTGTCGCTGGTCGCCGCCGCCCTGATCCGCGGGGTCGGCCGGTGGGCGATTCTACGGGAAAGCTGTACGTTCGGTGCGGGCATCATCAAGCTCGGGCTCGTGCTGTCGATGGTGCCGACCGTGCTGGACGGCGGCGTGATCGAGTCGACCCGGCTGACCCTCATCCCGGGGGTGACCCTCCACCTGCGGGCCGACCCCCTTGGTCTGCTGTTTGCGCTGGTCGCCTCGACGTTGTGGCTGGTGACCTCGGTCTATTCGGTTGGCTACATGCGGGCCGGTCGGTATCCGCATCAGACCGGATATTTTGCAAATTTCGCCCTCTGCGTCTCCGCCACCATCGGCCTGGCCTTCGCCGCCAACTTGCTGACCTTCTTCCTGTTCTACGAGGTCTTGACGCTCGCGACCTACCCGCTCGTGGCACACAATCGCACCGCCGAGTCGCGCGCGGGCGCGCGTAAGTATCTGGTGTACACCTTGACCGCCGGCCAGGCGTTGTTACTGGCGATCGTCTGGGTGTATTCGCTGGCGCCCGACGGTGAGTTCCGTCCCGGTGGGATGCTGCCGGCCGGGTTGCCCAGCACGACGGTCTGGGGGCTGTTCGGTCTGTTCGTGCTCGGCGTCGGGGTCAAGGTCGCCATCATGCCGCTGCACGGATGGCTCCCCGTCGCGATGGTTGCGCCGACCCCGGTCAGCGCGTTGTTGCACGCCGTGGCGGTCGTCAAGGCCGGGGCGTTCGGCATCTTGCGCGTTGTCGGCTATGTCTTCGGTCTCGACCTGTTGCGGGACATCGGGGCCGACACGGTACTGGCCACGCTGGCCGCCGCGACGATCTTGTTTGGGTCGCTGCGCGCCTTTCGCGAGACGCATCTGAAGCGTCGGCTTGCCTACTCCACGATCAGCCAGTTGTCATATATCGTGCTCGGCGCCGCGGTCGGTTCGGTGACGGCTCTCGCCGGTGCCATGTTCCATATCGCGGCGCACGGGTTCATGAAGATCACACTGTTCTTTTGTGCCGGCGCAATTCACACGGCCTCCCATCGCGACGATGTCTCCCAGCTGGCCGGCATCGGGCGCCAGATGCCGATCACGATGACCGCGTTCGCCTTCGCCGCGGCGGGGATGGCCGGGATGCCGTTGCTGCCCGGGTTCATCAGCAAGTGGAATATCGGACTTGGGGCACTGTCGACAGGACAGTGGGTCTGGGTCGCCGTGCTCGTGACCAGCGGTCTGATCAACGTGAGTTACTTCTTCCCGATCGTGTACGCCGCGTTCTTCCGCCCGCCGCATGGGACCGTGTCGCCTGAACGGCCGGCGATGACCGTCCCACTGGCCGCTACGGCGGTTGCTGCCGTGCTGCTGGGGGTCAGGCCCGATATCGGGGTCGGATTCTACCGCTTGGCGTGGAGTGCCGCCCAGAGCGTGGTCGGCGCCGGGATTGGAGGGTCGCCATGAATAAGGGGCGTGGCGCGGCGGTCGCGGTGATCGCGGCGGCGACGGTGTCGCTGGACCTGCTGGCCCATCCGCATGGCGAGATGTGGTGGCACCACGCGCCAGGATTCGACCTGGTGTTCGGGTTCGTGGGCTGCGCCGTCATCGTCGTGGTCTCGAAGGCGTTCGGCAAGGCCGGTCTGCAGCGGCCCGAGCGTTTCTACGACGATGCCGAGAAGGACTCGACGGAATGACCATCCATCCGGCGATGGTCCTGTTCGTGACCGCTGGCGCTGTGGCGCTGGGACCACGCGCCACCCGTTCGGCCGTGATGGTGCTGGGCGCCGTCGGCGCGCTCGTCGCGGCCGCCACGCTGTCTCATGGTGCGCACTGGAGCTACGCCGTCGGTGAGGGGTCGCTCCAACTCCTCCGCGTCGATGCGTTGAGTCATCTCGTTGGGCTGGTGTTCACGTTGATCGCGGCGATTGGCGCGGTGTACTCCTGGCACGCCACGCACCGGGGGGAGCACGCCGCGATCTTGGTCTACGCCGGCGGAGCGCTGGGCGTCGTGTACGCCGGCGACTGGATCAGTGCGTTCGCCTGGTGGGAGCTGATGGCGTGGGCGTCGGTGTTCGTGGTGTGGTCCGGGTCGACCCCACGAGCCGGCGCCGCTGGGTTCCGCTATCTCTTCGTGCACCTCGTCGGTGGGGCGCTTTTTCTCGTCGGATTGGCGGCCCATCTGGCCGGTGGCGGGTCGCTGGTGTTTGGCCCGTTCGGGGCGCCCGGTGGCTGGGCCTACACGCTCATTCTGCTCGCCGTCGCCATCAATGCGGCCATCCCGCCGTTTCACGCCTGGCTGGCTGACGCCTATCCCGAAGCCTCGATTCCCGGCATGGTTTTTCTGAGCGCGTTCACGACCAAAACCGCGGTCTACGTACTGATCCGGGTGTTCGCGGGCAACGACCTGCTCATCTGGGCCGGCATCATCATGGCACTGTACGGGGTCGTCTACGCGGTGCTCGAGAACGACATTCGTCGTCTGCTCGGCTACCACATCATCAGCCAGGTGGGCTACATGGTCACGGCCGTTGGTATCGGGACGCCGCTCGCGCTGGCCGGCGCGTCGGCGCATGCCTTCTGCCACATCCTGTACAAGGCGCTCCTCCTGATGGGGGCCGGGTCTGTCATCGAGGTCACTGGCCGGCGGAAGCTGACGGAACTCGGCGGCATTGCCAGACAGATGCCGTGGGTCGTGCTGCTGTACATGGTCGGTGCGTTCTCGATCTCCGGCGTGCCGTTGTTCAACGGGTTCATCAGCAAGTCCATCATCATCACCGCCGCCGGAGACGACGGTCGCGGCCTGGCGGAACTGCTGCTGACGTTGGCCAGCATCGGGACATTTCTGCACACGGGATTGAAGTTGCCCTACTTCATGTTCTTCGGGCCCGACCGGGGGCTCTCAGTCGGTCCACTGCCACGCAACATGATTGTGGCCATGGGAGTGGCGGCGGCGTGTTGCATCGGCCTGGGCGTGGCCCCTGGCTGGCTGTACGCCAGGTTGGCGACACCGATCGACTACCATCCCTATACCCTCGACCATGTCGCGGGGTCCCTACAGTTGTTGGGTGGCACGGCGCTCGCGTTCTGGTGGTTGCTTGGCAAGCTCCGTGGTGAGGCGACCGAGAGCCTCGACACGGATTGGTTGTATCGGCGTTCCATGCCAACCCTGTTGCGCGCCGCGGCCGAGACCGCGGCCCGGACCGGTCGGCTGGCCCAAACTGCCTCGCGATCCGCCGTGCGGTTGGCCACGGCCTACGCCGCCAATCCACTGGCGCACGTGGGACAACTCCCCGCGGCGGGGCCAGACGGTGCCGGTCCGCCGGCCTACGATGAGAACCGGTATCGGCTCCCGATCGGGGTGACCGTGTTGTGGGTGGTCCTGGCGCTCTGGCTGACCGCGTTGTTGGTGTAGACGGGGCGCAGCCCCCGTCCGAGGAGGTCCGCCCCGCTATGCCAGGGTGAGTTTTGCGAATTTGGCTCGCAGGGTTTTTCGGCCGACGTCGTTGAAGTGCACCGTGAGCTTCATGTCGTCGGTCAGCGGCTCGACCGAGAGGATGGTCCCCACCCCGAACGTGGCGTGGCGTACACGCGTGCCCGGACTGACACTGATGACGGACTGGTCCTCGTCTTCGTACGCATAGCCGTAGTCCGGTTGAATCTCTGGGTCCGCCTGCGTCCGGCTCCGTCCTCGCCGCGCCCGCCCGAACGTCGTGGGCACCCGCGCCGGGGTGGAGAAGACCGGTTGCACCACCTCCACCAGCTCGGCTGGGATCTCGCTGAGAAAGCGCGATGGCTCAGAAGCCTGATATTCGCCAAAGACGCGTCGGCGAGCCGCGCTCGTCAGAATGAGACGTGTCTTTGCTCGCGTCATCCCGACATAGCAGAGGCGACGTTCCTCCTCGAGCGCCTCGTCGTCGTCGCGCGAGCGCATGTGGGGGAAGAGTCCCTCCTCCATCCCGACCATGAACACGACCGGGAACTCGAGACCCTTTGCGGCGTGCAGGGTCATCAGCCAGACCCGCGCTTCCGGAGCCCCACCGGCGTTGTCCTCGTCTGTCTCCGAGAGCAGCGCCAGCCGGTCAACGAATCCGGCGAGCGACGGATCCGGGTCTCGCAGTTCGTAGTCGCGCGCGGCCGAGACCAGTTCCATCAGGTTGGCCAGTCGCCCCTCAGCCTCTTCGGTTTCTTGATCTCGAAGATCCTTGAGGTAGCCACTCTGGTCGAGCAGCTTGCCCAACACGTCGGAGACCGGCTCCTGAGTGGCGATGTCGCTGAGCCTACGAATGAGATCGCGGAAATGTCGGAGTGCGGTCAAGCCACGGGTTGGTAGCAGCTTTTCGTCGAGCGCGCGACCCAGACGCCGCCACAGCGACCCCGCCGCGCCGGGGTCTACCTCTGTGCCGGCAAACAGCGGCCCGGTGTCTGGCGCCCGCGGATCCAGCGCTTCGAGGGCGGTCATGACGCCTTTTCCGATGCCGCGGGCAGGCACGTTGACGACCCGTCGCAGGCTGACGTCATCGTCTGGATTCATCAACAGCCGGAGGTAGGACAGGGCGTCTTTGACCTCTTTGCGTTCGTAGAACCGGACGCCGCCGATGATCTTGTACG
Organism: Vicinamibacterales bacterium; assembly: GCA_029940535.1. Lineage (GTDB taxonomy): Bacteria > Acidobacteriota > Vicinamibacteria > Vicinamibacterales > UBA8438 > UBA8438. The sequence goes on along the minus strand of JAPYUM010000008.1, from coordinate 9,864 downwards.
CCGTCCCCTGTCTGAGCAGGGCGTCTTCCAATGCGCGTGACTGCGCGTTGGTGCGGTACAGCACGCCGATCAGTTCTTCGTCGGCCGCGAGCGCCTCGCCCAGCCGACTGGTGATCCAATCCGCCTCTTCGAGCTCGTCACCTCCGCGGAAGTATCTGAGCGACGATCCGCCGGTGCGGTCGGTCCACAGGCGCTTCTCCTTGCGGTTGCGGTTCTGTCTGATGACGGCCGACGCGGCGTCCAAAATGACCTGGGTCGAGCGGTAGTTCTGCTCGAGGCGGACGACGGTGGCCTCGGGGAAGTCCTGCTCGAAGTCCATGATGTTACGGAGGTCGGCGCCGCGCCATTTGTAGATGGACTGGTCCGGGTCTCCCACCACGCAGAGGTTGCGATGCTGGTCGGCGAGATGCCGAATCAGCGTGTACTGCGGCTGATTCGTGTCCTGGTACTCGTCGACCATGATGAACCGGAACCGCTCGGTGTACCGTCGCTTGACCGGTTCAACGGTGGCGAACAGGTCGACCGCGCGGAGCAACAAGTCGTCGAAATCGAGCGCGTTGGCGTCATCGAGCGCCCGACGGTATCGCTCGAACACCTTGGCCGCCATCTCGCCCCGAGCGCTCCAGCCCTCGTTCCGGAGCGACTCCGGGTCGGTCATCTGGTTCTTCGCCTGGCTGATGATGGACAGTGCCTGCCGGGCCGGCAGCACCTTGTCGTCGATGTTCAGGTTCCGGAGCGCGCGCCGCACCACGGCCAATTGGTCTGCTGAGTCATAGATCACGAAGTCGCGGGACAGGCCAATGGCCGGTCCCTCGCGTCTGAGGAGACGAGCACAGAAGGAGTGGAACGTTGACACCCAGAGCCGGCTGCAATCGGCAGCCAGGAGCCGCGCCACCCGTTCTCGCATCTCGGCCGCCGCCTTGTTCGTGAAGGTGACGGCCAGGACCTCGTCCGGTTCGGCGTGTCCCTCGCCAACCAGGTAGGCCACGCGAGAGGAGATGACGCGGGTCTTTCCCGATCCGGCCCCGGCCAGAATCAACAGCGGTCCCTCGGTCTGCACGACCGCCGCCCGCTGCTCCGGGTTCAATTGCTCCAGGAAGTCCATACTGGGACGGGCCAGGCGGTGGGCTCGGTCACTCGACCGTGACACTCTTCGCCAAGTTGCGCGGCTGGTCCACATCACAGCCACGCCGGACGGCGATATGGTATGCGAGCAGTTGCAGCGGCACCACCATCACAATGGGGGTGAGAAGCGGCGGTGAATCGGGAATCGCAATGATGGCATCCCGGGACGGGTCGATGAGGGGGGTGATCTCCTCGTGACTGGTGTTGGTGACCGCGATGATGGCCCCACCCCGAGTCTTGGCCTGCTGCAGGTTTGACGCCATCTTCTCAAACACTGGACCCGACGGCAGCAAGGCGACCACCGGCATGTCTTCGTCGATGAGGGCGATCGGGCCATGTTTCATTTCTCCGGCCGGATAGCCCTCCGCGTGAATGTAGGAAATCTCTTTGAGCTTCAGCGCGCCTTCGAGCGCGATCGGGTAGTTGATGCCACGCCCCAGGTACAGAAAGTTACGATGAGTATGGAAGCGTCGCGCCACGTCCTGAATCGCCTCATCGCACCTGAGCGCCTGCTCGAGCAACCGGGGCAGGTGGTTCAGGTCTTCGAGATGGCCCCGCGCTACGTCGGGAGCCAGAGTCCCTCGCACCTGGGCCAGATACAGCGCCAGCACGTGGAACGCCACGAGTTGCGACGTGAATGCCTTGGTGGACGCGACGCCGATCTCCGGACCGGCATGTGTGTACACCGTGGCATCGGCTTCGCGGGTCGCCATGCTTCCCACCACGTTGCAGATGGCGATGCTGACCGCGTCCTTCCGGCGGGCCTCGCGCAGCGCGGCCAGCGTGTCCGCCGTCTCGCCTGATTGGGTGATGACGATCGCGAGGGTCGCGGCGGTCACGATCGGGTCGCGATAGCGATACTCCGACCCGTAGTCGACCTCTACCGGTATGCCCGCCAGTTGCTCGATCACGAACTTGCCGACGAGCGCCGCATGCCAGGATGTGCCGCACGCCAGCAGGACGATCCGCTCCACGGCGCGCAGCCGCGCTTCAGGAATCTCGAGTTCACCGAGGAAGACCTGGCCTGACTCGAGCGACGTGCGCCCCAGCACGGTCTCCTGAGCCGCCCACGGCTGCTCGAAGATCTCTTTCAACATGAAATGCTTGTAGCCGGCCTTCTCGGCCATCACCGGGTCCCAGGTGATGCGCTGGGTCGTCGTCTGCACCGCAGCGCCGTCGAAGTCAGTGAACTCGACCCCGGCGCGGGTGATGACGGCCATCTCCTGGTCTCCCAGAAAGACGACATCACGGGTATGGCTCAGAATGGCCGGCACATCCGAGGCGACGAAGAATTCCTGGTCGCCCAGCCCGACCAAGATCGGCGGTCCGTTGCGCACCGCGACCAGTTTCTGCGGATCGTCGGCGCTGAGCAGGACCAGCCCGAAGAGTCCCCTGACAGCGACCAGTGCGCGTCGCACCGCACACTCGAGCCCGTCGTCGCGCATTTCTCGCTCGACCAGGTGGGCGAGCACTTCGGTGTCGGTTTCGGTCTGGAAGTGGTGTCCGTCCGCCTCGAGCGCGTGTTTCAGATCCAGGTAGTTCTCGATGATGCCGTTGTGCACGACCACGATCCGGCCAGTGCAATCACGGTGAGGGTGGGCGTTCTCCTCGGTGGCCCGTCCGTGGGTGGCCCACCGGGTGTGGCCCAGGCCGTAGTCGCCGTCCACCGGCTGGGCGGCAATCACTTCCTCTAGACAGGCCAGCTTGCCGGCACTGCGCCGAATCTCGAGCCCGTCACCCACGAGGGCGATGCCGGCGGAGTCGTAGCCGCGGTACTCCAGTCGTCGCAGTCCCTCGATCAGGACCGGAACGACCGGCTTGTCCCCGATGTAACCGATGATGCCGCACATAAACGTCGAGCCTGGTGTCCTGAGTCCGCTACGAGTCCGGTTCGTCCCGGCGGCGGCCGACCCACTCGGTCTTGTTGACCTGCCGAGCGCGGGCCACGCCGAGGGCGCCGGCCGGGACGTCCTCCGTGATACAGGAACCGGCTCCGATGTAGGCGCCGTCGCCCACGGAGACCGGCGCCACCAACTGCGTGCCGCTGCCGATGAAGGCGTTGTGCCCAATCGCGGTCGCGTGCTTGTTCACGCCGTCATAGTTGCAGGTGATCGTCCCGGCGCCAACATTGGCGCCGTCGCCCACCGAGGTGTCGCCCAGATACGTCAGGTGACTCGCCTTTGACCCGCGCCCCAACGACGTTTTTTTTGTTTCGACGAAGTTGCCGATCTTCGCCTCGGCTCCGACCACCGTGCCCTCTCGCAAATGGGCGAACGGCCCCACTTGAGCGCCCTCAGCGACCCGGGTGCGCCGGATGACACAATGGTTGTTGACCAGCACGCCGTCTTCAAGCGTCGAATCGACGATCCGAACGCCCGCGTGCAATTCACACCGGGCCCCGACCCTCGTCCGACCCTCGAGAAACACACCTGGGTGAATCACCGTATCTGGACCCACGGTGACGTCCACGTCGACGTAGGTGGTGGCGGGGTCTTCGATCGTGACCCCCGCCGCCATCAACTCTTCGTTCTTGCTCTGTCTCACGATCCGTCTGACCTCCGCCAACTCGGTTTGGCTGTTGATGCCGCGCACCTCGTCGGGGTCCGACACCTCAATGGTCTCGACCAGCCACCCGCGGCCCCGATAGATCGTCACGAGTCCGGGCAGATAGATCTCGTTGACGGCGCCGCCGCGTGGAATCTCGTGGAGGGCGTCAAAGAGCGGCTCGAGATCGAACGCGTAGATTCCGCTGTTGATCTCTTTCAGTTGCCGCTGCGCGTTCGACGCATCTCGCTCCTCGACGATCCCGGTAAGTCGACCTTCGGTCCGGACAATGCGCCCATATCCGTACGGACGCGCCACATGTGCCGTCACCACGGTGACGGCGGCCTTGGCCCTTTCATGCGTGGCGACCAGCCGCTCGAGTGTGGCGGCTCGCACCAATGGCACGTCGCCGGACAGTACCACCAGCGTGCCGCGCTGTCCCTGGAACATCGGAGCGGCCTGAAGCAACGCGTGACCGGTCCCGAACTGTTCCGATTGCACCGCGAATCGGAGCGACGAGCGGTCGACCAGTCCCGCCTGCACCTGAGTTGCCTGGTGCCCGACCACGACCCCCGTGGTGGTTGGATTCATCGCCTCCGCCGCCCGAAGGACATGTTCAATCAATGTCAGCCCGGCCAGCCGATGCAGTGCTTTGGGCCGTGACGACCGCATCCGGGTGCCTTGCCCGGCCGCCAGAATCAGGACGTGACATGACATTTGTGCAGCCGCTTGCTTGTGTCCGGTCAGCGTAATTCGCGGTGCATCACGCTGACTGGACACTATCCTCGCCCAGTCTAATCGATTCGGCGGCGGGCGCCGTCAGCTGAGACCCGAGGGGTCTACGGGGTCTCGATCGCATCAAGGAAGGGCTGACTTCCCCGGATGGGGTCGAAATCGGTCTCGTGTTTCGCATTGAGCCGGTTTCGTGGATTGAGTGCAATCGCCTTGCTCAAGTGCCGTCCCGCCGTGTCCGCGTCAGCCCGCTGGGCATGCGCGAGCGCCAGCATGTAGTGCACGTGATCGTTGTTCGAATCTGCGGCCGCGGCGGTGCGGAGCAGTGCGAGTGCATCGTCGACATCATGACGATTGAGCGCCATGGTCGCGGCCAGAATTCTTTCGTCGGCGCCCTTCGGTGGCCTTGCTTGTGGACCGGTCGCTCGCTCGCACACCGCGATGTACAAACGCGCGCGTTCGTGCAATTCCCGCTCGTCCGGATAGCGTTCGAAGAGCTGCTGGAACGCAGTGGATGCCGCGTCGTAGCGGTGACGTTGGAGGGCCTTGAGCCCCTTCTCGTACAACGCGACCGCCTTGGCATACGCGACCCCGATATTCACCACCGCCGGCGAGCGGGATGGGTGCTTGCGAGTGCCAGCTGTCGTGCGTTTCGACGCGGTGACGACCTTGGGCCGCTTTGTTCGAGCCGCAGTCTTGGTCGCGGCGGCGCGTGCCGCGGGGCGTCGCTGCTTGGCCATTCGGTCTCCTTCGTTGCCGCCGTCGGGCGGGGTCTGGCGCACGATGATTGGATCGACCGGCAACGTTAACAAACGGCTGCAGGTCGGTCAAGGTACCCCTGATGGCTTGATGCCAGATGCCATGTTTTGGTCTTTAGACCAATTTATATCGACTCGTGGAGTTCGGTGTACATGTCTCGGGTGCTGAGGCCGTATTTCTTTGCCATCGCTTTCAGCGCCGTCCGTCGAGATCCCACTTTTTCTGTCGTTTGGCTGAATTCGTCCTGCAAGATCGCGTGTGTCGGCAGTGCTAGCGGGGCAGGAACCGACGGCAGTGGAGGCCAGACCACGCAGGTGTACTCGCCTCGCGGTGACGTAATCGTGTTGATGTGTTCCGAAATAGGTCTAGTGACCAATTCTTCATGGATTTTTGTGAGCTCCCGGCAGATGGAGACTCGACGGTCACCCCAGCAATCGCGTGCAATTCGCAACGTGGCGCGGATACGATGCGGCGATTCAAAGAAAATAAGCGTGCGCGTCTCAGGCGCCAGATCCAGGCACCATTTTTTTCTATCATTTGACCTACGAGGAGGAAACCCGACAAAAGTAAAACTGTGCGAAGGCGCACCCGAAGCAACCAGGGCGGCAATTACCGCTGACGGCCCTGGTAGGGGTACAACCTGGACCTGGGCGTCAAGCGCTTGACGCACAAGCACCAAACCGGGATCTGACACGACCGGGGTCCCCGCGTCAGACAGGAGCGCGATCGATGAACCCTCGAGAAGACGGGCCACCAGCCCCGGCGATTTCTGTCGTTCGTTGTGCTCGTGCAGGCTGGTGGTCTTGGTGCTGATCCCGTGATGCCTCAACAGCTTCGCGGTGTGTCGGGTGTCCTCGGCGGCGATCAGGTCGACGTCGCCGAGAATTCTGATCGCGCGGAGGGTGATGTCCTCCAGGTTCCCGATCGGGGTAGCGACCAGATAGAGCGTGCCAGACATCACGGGACGCGGACGGCCCGCGAGGAGCCGGGCGCTTCGACGCCCAGATGTAGACAACGTATTCCTGAGCGGGTCCTTACTGTAACATTCAGGGTGCTGCACCGTTTTGAGCCCCGCCGTGCTGACCAACCCGGGCTCTGCGGAAGACCGACCGGAACCGGGTCACGGAGGCGTCGCGCCGATCACGCATGTACACGACCGAACCCCTGTCACATCTAGCCGGCCAGTACCTGGACTTTCTGCACGAGAGCGCCCCCGGCGCTGCGGCCTCCGACGGAGTCCACACGCACGACGACCGCCTCGAGGACCTCTCCCGAGCCGCCATCGAGACCCAAGGGCACGAACTGGGCGGATTCGCGCGCCGTCTTGACCGGATTTCCACTCGCAGCCTGACCGCCGAGGAGCAGCTTGAGCGCCGCATGCTCGCCGATGACATCCGAGGCCGGATCTTCGAGCTCGAGGAAGTCCGCCCGTGGGAGCGTGACCCGCAGTTCTACGCCGCACTGCTGTCTACCACGCTCGCCCGCCAGGCGTTGTTCGATTTCGCGCCGGTCGAGGAGCGCGCCCGCCGCGTGGTCTCCAAGTTACGTCAGACGCCCCGGTTCATCGAGGCCGCACAGACCAACGTCGAAGACCCGCCCGGCATCTTCATCAAGACGGGAGCCGAGACCCTCGACGGGGTCGTGACGTTCATCGAACGCGACTTGCCCCGAGCTTTCCGGCAGCTGGCAGATCTGCACCTGCTCGGCGACCTCGCCGACGCGGCGACCGAGGCCACCGACGCCATCCGGCGGTATACCACCCACCTGCGCGACACCCAGGCGCCTCACAGTCGCGCGACCTTCCGGCTCGGTCGCGAACGCTTTGAAGGCCGGTTGCGACATCAGGATGGCGTCGCCGTCAGTGCCGAGCGGCTGCTCGCCATCGCCGAAGGCGAGTTGGTCCGTGCCCAGGGACAGTTCAGGGAGGTGGCCGCGAGAATTGACCCGACGGCCGACGCCACGGCGGTGTGGTCCGGCGTGAAGGCACAGCACCCCGCGGCCGGCGACCTGGTCAAGACAGTGCGCACCCAGCTCGACGACCTCCGGGCCTTTGTTGAGCGCCACGCGATCGTGACCGTCCCCGACGCCGAGCCGATCATCGTGGCCTCGACCCCGGACTTCTATCGCTGGACGGCCGCCAGTGTGTGGAGTCCAGGTCCGTTCGAGTTGAAATCGTTGCCCTCGTACTACTGCGTGACTGACGCCCATCCGTCGTGGTCTGCCGAGCGCGCCGAACAACATCTGCGTGACCTCAACGTGGCATCCCTCTGGTCAGTCTCCGTGCACGAGGCCTACCCGGGTCACTTTCTCCGCAGCTGCCATCAGCGCGGGATCGAACGGATCGTCCGGAAGTCGACCCTGTTCGCCCCCGTATCCTTCGTGGAGGGGTGGGCACACTACTGCGAGCAGATGATGGTGGAAGAGGGTTTCGCGAAAGACAACGACCATATCGAGCTCGGCCAGACCGCCGAAGTGTTGCTGCGCCTGGCGCGGATGGTTGTCGGGATACGCCTGCATACCGAAGACATGTCCGTCGAGCAGGGTGTCCGATTCTTCCGGGACGAAGCCCATCTGGACGAGGGCCACGCGCGGCGCGAAGCGGCGCGAGGGACGTTTGACCCAGCCTACGTCCTGTCCGCCGCCGGGCGACTCATGTTGCGCAAGCTCCGCGCGGACCTCCAGGCCCGCGAGGGTTCGTCGTTCTCGCTCAAGTCATTCCACGACCGCTTGCTCGGGCATGGGTCGGTTCCGATCTGGCTCCATCGTACGCTGCTGCTAGGGGATACCGGCGACGAGTTGTTGGATTGACGCCTCTCCGGCCAGCCGGTACCATCACCTGTTCCGCCGTCGATCCCAGCACACCAGGAGCCGAACACAGCATCACATGCCACTCTACGAATACCAGTGCGACGCGTGCGGGCACCGTTTCGAGCGGATCCGAAAATTCTCCGACCCGCCGCTGACCGTCTGCCCGAAGTGTGACGGGGTCATTCGGAAGCTCGTCTCGTCCCCGGCCATTCAATTCAAGGGCACGGGCTGGTACGTCACCGACTACGCAAACAAGGGCCGGTCCGACACCGAGGCCTCCGAGGCAGGGAAGTCGTCGGACGAGAAGAGCACCAAAACCGACACCAAGAAAACACAGAACGGCGACTCGAAGACCACGAAGAGCTCGGACGCGTCGGCCTCTTCCAGCTCCGCCACCTCAAGCAAGAACGGCTCGTCGTCCAGCGACTGACGCCCCCGTCCCACCATGCTCGATCCCGCCCTGCTTCGTGACGAGGCCTCGGACGTCGGCACGCGCCTCGCCCAGCGAGGGGACGGCCTCGACGACCTCGTGGGCGAGCTGCGTCGACTCGACCACGAACGGCGCGCCATCCTCCCCGGACTCGAAGCTGCGCGGCACGCCAAGAAGGCGCTCGGGGTGCAGATCGGGAAAGCCAAACGGGATGGCCAGCCGACCGACGCGTTGATGGAGGCTGGCCAGGTGCACACCGCCACCATCGAGACCGAGGAGACTCGACTCGACCAGGTGGAACAGGCGCGCCACGCGCTCCTGCTCAAGTTGCCGAATCTCGCGCACGAGTCGGTACCGATCGGGGTGGGCGAGGCAGACAACGTCGAGGTCCGCCGTCACGGCGAGCCACCCACCTTTGACTTCGCTCCGCTGTCTCACGCCGAGCTCGGCCCGGCGCTTGGGATCATCGACTTCGAGCGCGGCGCGAAACTGGCAGGTGCGCGATTCTCCGTCCTCCGAGGTGCCGGGGCCAGGCTGTCGCGGGCGCTCATCAATTTCATGCTCGACCTGCACGCCACCGAGCACGGCTACATCGAGATTGCACCTCCGTTCCTCGCCAACCCCGATTCCCTGGTCGGCACCGGACAGCTTCCGAAATTCGAAGACGACCTGTTCAAGATCGCAGGCGACTGGAACCTGTATCTGATCCCGACAGCCGAGGTCCCGCTGGCCAATCTACACCGCGGAGAGATTCTCGACGGTCGCGCACTTCCGCTCCGGTACACCGCTTATACGCCCTGTTTCCGGAGCGAGGCCGGCTCCTACGGCGCCGATGTCCGTGGTCTCATTCGTCAGCACCAGTTCGACAAGGTGGAGATGGTCGCCTACACCCGGCCCGACCAGTCGTATGACGTCTTGGAGCAGCTGACGACGCACGCCGAGACCGTCCTGCAGCGTCTGGGTCTTGCCTACCGCACGGTCGTCCTCTGCACCCGCGACATGGGGTTCGCGGCCGCCAAGACCTACGACATTGAAGTGTGGTTGCCCGGGCAGCAGAAATACCGAGAGATTTCGTCGTGCAGCAACACGGAGGCGTTCCAGGCCAGGCGCGCCAACATCAAGTTCCGACCCGACGGCAAGGGCAAGGCCGAACATGTTCACACCCTAAACGGATCAGGCCTCGCGGTTGGACGTACCCTGCTCGCGATTCTCGAGAACTACCAGCAAGCCGACGGCTCGGCCCAGATCCCAGATGCCCTTCGCCCTTATATGCACGGCCTGGAGGTCATCGAGCCACAATGAAGGCACGTAGCCGCGGGTCTTCAGACCTGCCCGGGGAGGGATGGCCGAGTGGTTGAAGGCGGCGGTCTTGAAAACCGCTAGACGTGAAAGCGTCTCCAGGGTTCGAATCCCTGTCCCTCCGCCAGCCTTCGCTCAACCCGTCAGCGTGTAAGCTCCGACTGGCA
>JAPYUM010000208.1 GCA_029940535.1 Vicinamibacterales bacterium | reverse complement strand
CAGCCGATTCTACCGCTGGCTGCCTTACGGCTCACGCGGGTGCGCGGCGTCCCACTCGCTGACGAAACGCAGAACGTCAATAACTCCGCGCTCTGGCATCTGGATTTGGCTGCAGCAATTCACGAGGTATCAGAGTTATAGATATCCCAAACCATTTTCCAAGACCCATCTGGTTGTTTTTGGCTTAGCACCATCCACTTGTAGGTGACCGACGTGGACTTACCCATTCTTGTTTCTGTAGAGGCACCTATCCCGCGTGCAACGGCCCAGTCACCAAAAGACACCACTTCCTGAACGGGCTCGTTCATTTCAAGCCCAACGCCATCTCGCTTCGTGAACTCCGCTGCAAAGTGTCGTCTGACAGCGTCCCGGCCATGAATCATCGGTGCCCCTGGCACCATGTACACGGTGTTGTCCGTGTAGAGATCAACCGTACGATCCACATCTCCGTCGAGCCAGGCATCTACAAAACTCTCAAGCAAAACTTGTTGTTCGACGAACTCTACACCGACGCTGACAGCGGTGGCGTTGGTCTTGGAACCAGCTGTGCCGAAGAGAGTTCCTGACCCGAAACCAACCAGAAATACCGTAGCGGTGAGCAATGAGTGTCTCATGTCGATGTCCCTGTAGACCCCGATCCTACCGCTGGCTGGCAGGCGGTTCAATGTGAGGAATTACGGCTCACGCGGGTGCGCGGCGGTGCGCTGCACTACTCGCAGACGGGGCCATCATTATCGCGATCGGTCATGTAGCGATACGCCGGATGACCGCGTCGTACGGGCGCAATGCCGTGCCGACGCGCCTCTGTCGCGGGGAGGCAGCGCGCATGACGAGTCGGATAACTGGTACTTCCGTTAACTGGGGGTGTCTAATCCGGCCTATTATCCTCCTGTTCGGCGTCACCGCGACTGATCCCGTGACGTTCGGCGTGGTGGGCCTGCTGCTGGCATCTGTGGCCGCCGTCGCTTGCTGGATTCCGGCTCGGCACGCCACGAACGTCAGCCCGATCGTCGCCCTGCGTCACGAGTGACCGAACGCGACGCGCCCACCTTCTAGTTGGCATTCTACGAGCTTGCGGTAATCCCAAGCACTAGACATCAACCCTCTGATTCAAGAACTCCGCATGCCGGACAACGAACCAGAACACAGCGTGCGCGAGCGCGAGGAACGCAAAGCCAAGAGCGGTTGCTGTGGGGCTTCGGGCGCACAACCACGCGCCGGCAAAAAATGCCGAGAAGGCCGCAAACACGGAATCGGCGTCGGCGGCAGGTCCCTGAGCGGGCCAGAACAACAACAAGAACGCGACGCTCACGACCGCATAGCCGGCAGCAATGCGTCGCTCGCCTGATCCGCGCCCGACAAGAAAACCGAGCGCCAGGATCGGAACGCCAACCATGATGCTTTCCAGACCCAATTCGCGAAGACCGCGTGCCGACACGATTGGCGCCACCATCCGATACTCGGCGACGTACCCCTCCACGAGCCCACGAATTGGAATCCCGGTCGCGTGTCCAGGCTCGACGGAGACCCCGAGCACGAGGAAATAGCCCACTAGCCAAATGAGGTATGCCGTGAATCCCCACAGGCCGACCGTCGTCGCGTTGGCGAGACGCGACCGAAACGATGCCTTCGAGAACACCGTCGCCACCAACGACGCGCCAAGGCTGACGAGACCGAAGCCGTGTAGGGCGGCGCGTACTCCATGAAGCGCTCCGGCACCGCCCAGATACTTGACCCGGCTGGTCTCTTCCTCGGACATCAACCCGCGGAGCAGCAATGGAAACGCCGCGATGCTGAGTGAAAAGTATCCAAGCTCTCGATATCCGAAGAAAAACAACATCACTGGGGCGGCCAGTGAGAGGCTCAGATAGCGCATGACGTGCGCAGACCACCCTTCGACGACGGCCACAATCAAGCCGCCCATCAGGAACACGCCGCCCATGAGCCAGGATGTGACGAGGAACGCGGATTGCGGTGACGAGTCCGTCGATCCCAGGGCCCGATCGACGAGGTTTAGTACGTATCCGCCCAGGTGAAAATGAAATCGGACGACCTCGTATCCGAAGAATTTCTCGAATTGCGCACGGTCTTCCGTGTACGTGGTGTAGTCGCCCATCCAGTTGGACACCTCAGGACTGGCGAGAAGCGGCAGTGCACAGGCGATCCACCCCACCACGAAGAGGGCGCACGCGCACGCGAAGTAACTCTGCCGCCACCCTCGCGTTGGCGCAAAAGACCCGGCCAACACGAGCAATCCCAACGCGAAGCAGATAAACGACTGAACGGCGTAGGGTCCGACCAGTCTGATAATGAGCGGGCCTGTCGATCGGAGCGGATTCTCGCCGATGTTGCTGATGGCAGTGATGGTCGGCAGATGGGAGAGCACCCACAGGTTCGATGGCGACACATCGTCGAGCACGTAGTTCCAGCGCGTGCCTTCCCGGTATGTCGGATTGACCAGGTGGAGGCGGCGTTCCAAGGCCTGACGTTCGGCCACAGGCAGCGTATCTCGCCAACTGATCTCTATCGCCGGGCCGGATGCCGGGACCAGCCGCACCAAGACGAGGATGACGACGACTGCGAGCACGGGACCCACGAGCCAGACGAACCTTCGGGGAGAAGGCCGCAAGCGGGTTGACTCCGGAGCAATGTCCTCAGTCACGTCGTGTGGCTGGAGTACCGAATGCCGAGTTGGCTAGTCCAGCCTCACAAAAGCGAGGGCGTAGTTAGGGTTCAGCGGAATGACCAACTGATGCTGGATGGAATCGTAGCACATGGACGCTGCGCTTGGGATGCCCGAAGCGATGATCTCCGCCTCTTGGCCGGGGCGGATACGGGACACGCTGCCATGCCGCACGCTACTGACATACTTCGTCCCGTCGGCGGTCACGACCACGCCATCATTCCCACCTTCCACGGAGCGCTCCGTCCGTATCACCGACCCGGCTGGGTCGTAGGTGAGGACGGCGTTGTCACCGACGTTCACCACGACGATGTTGCCATCCTGGTCGATCGCCACTCCATTGGGCGCCTCGAGCGGAGCACCCTCGGCAAACAGCGACACCGCGCACCGACGCGCTGGGATAATGCAGACGCATACCTGGGCTCGTCCAGCGCGGCGGGCTTAACGCCGACGCGGTCGCCCGTCACACCGACGGGCTGACTTCCTCGGCCGCGGCCATTGAATTGACCTGGATCGTCTGGGTGTTGGAGTCCAGCGTGCCGACGACTGCTACCTTCTTTCCGGCAAACTCTCTTGATTTGTCCTGGTCGCTCAACAGATAGGATGTTTCGCCGTCAAACAAAACGAACTCGACGGTGTGGTCATCGACGCAAGCGATGGTGCAGGCAGCGTCGGTCGACCCCATCCGCATTCCGGAATGATCGGCGCTGGGGCACTCCTCATCGGTGATCGTGCCTGAGAACGTCTGTCTGCTCTGGGCTGGAAACATCGCGGCGGAGGCAAGAAGAGCGAAGGCGGGTTGATCGCGTCTGACGGAGAATGCCAGAATAACGGGACGAGGATCGGACGATTTCCAGTCGAGGAGACGACGGATGAACAGGCTGCTGACGGTAGGGTGTGTGGGACTGGT
>JAPYUM010000207.1 GCA_029940535.1 Vicinamibacterales bacterium | reverse complement strand
CAGCGGGAGCCGGTAATCAGCTTCCCCTTGACGATCGTGGGGCCGGCCGTCTGCGCCACCCGTTCGCGGTAGTCGGCCCGCTGGGTCTCCCAGACAACTTCGCCGGTCTTGGCGTCCAGCGCGACGAGAAACGCGTCGTTGGTGGCGAGGAGGATCTTGTCGTCGTAGATCGACACGTTGCGATAGCGATACCGCGTGCCGGTCACGTTGGCGATGTTGTCGGGCAGGTTGCGCCGATACCGCCAGAGCAGGTCGCCGGTGGTGGCATCGACCGCTTCCACGATGTCTTCGACGTTGGCCAGAAACATCACCCCGTTGTAGACGATCGGTTCGACCTCCTGGTACCCGTCGTTCATGGCTCGAGACCAGACGAGTTGGAGCCCCCCCACGTTGTCAGCCGTGATCTGGTCGAGCGCGCTGTAGCCCCAGAGCCCGTATCCATTGCGGAAGCTGATCCAGTTCTCTGGCACCGGCTCGCGCAGCATCTCGTCTGTCACCGGCACGAAGTCCTGCAGCAGTTCCGGCACGGCGGGCTGGCCCGACGCGGGCGCCGGTTGAGCCGACGCGCCCAGTGCGAACACGACGAGCCCGACGCTCGCGACGAACGGTGGTGCGGCGGGAAGTCGGGCGGTCAACGTGCGTGGGTTCATCATGCGCTCACTCCGGTAGTGCGAACACGTACAGGGCGTTGCTCCGGTTGCCCCCGACGGGGACCGCCAGGTACTGCCTGCCGTCGACCGCATACGTAATCGGGAACCCCTGCACCGAGGCAGGCAGCCGGGTCCGAAACAACACATCGCCGTTGGTGGCGTCGTGGAGGTAGAGATACCGGTTCGTGTCGGTGCCGACCACCAAGCCGCCTCCTGTAGTCAGCGCCGCGCCGCCAGGTCGGCTGGACATCGAGTACCGCCAGCGGATCTCGCCGGTATCGATGTCCATGGCAATCAGGTGCCCGGGATTGTCGGCGCTATCGGGGTGCACGCGGCTGCCGCGTTGCATCCACCCCCGATTGGCATAGTAGTCGTTGCCGACCTCCTGCGGCAGATCTGTGAACGCGCCGGTTACGCAGGTCGGGTGGATCGGAATATAGAGGAGCTGGGTCTCCGGATGGTAGGCGGTCGCGCGCCAGTTCCTGACCCCCAGCAGGTTGGGACAGAACTCCAGTTCGACGTCGACGCGCGGAATCATGTCGGGCCGGTACGTGACGCTCCCGGTGCTCGCGTCGACGTCGATCACGTTCTGATACCCGAGGTCGTGCGCGGCCACGAAGGCGCCGGTCACCCGGTCGAGCTCCCAGAGGATGCCCATCTTGCCCATCTTGAACAGCGAGCGTCGACCATGGTGGTCGATGAGGACACTCTCGAACACTTCGTCCAGGTCGTGGGTTTCCCCCGGCACGAACTGGTAGAACCACTCCAGTTCACCAGTTTCCGGCGCCAGCGCGAGCACACTGTTCGAGTACAGGGCGTCGCCGTCGTTTTTTCGTGACACGCGCGCCCACGGCTTCGGTTGCGAAGTCGACCAATACGTGAGGTTGGTCTCGGGGTCGTAGCTGCCCGGAATCCACGAATCGGCCCCGGCGCGATACATGAGCGGCAGGT
This sequence comes from Vicinamibacterales bacterium, assembly GCA_029940535.1. Lineage (GTDB taxonomy): Bacteria > Acidobacteriota > Vicinamibacteria > Vicinamibacterales > UBA8438 > UBA8438. The sequence goes on along the minus strand of JAPYUM010000207.1, from coordinate 2,013 downwards.
CGCCCCAGGTGTCGCCCCCCGGTTCGCCGGGCCGCGCCACCGTCGAGGTGCGCCACCGCTCTTCACCGGTCTCGGGATCGTGGCCAGAAATGAAGCAGACATCGTTCTTGTAGTTCTGGCACCCGGTCATGCCGGCCACAATCGTGCCGCGTGCCACGATCGGGCCGCTCGTATACCGGTAACCCAGCGACCGATCCGCCACGGTGTGATCCCAGGCCACATCGCCGGTGCCCGTGTTCAGCGCGACGATGTGGGCCTCCGACGTGTTGAGGTACACGTTGTCGCCGTAGATGGCGATGGAGCGGGTCCCACGACGGGGGTTACCGCTCACGCTGTCGTCTGGCCCGCGGTCGGCCGGGTCCGGGGTGTATTGCCACAACTGGTCACCGGTCGCGGCGTCGAGCGCCTGGACCACGTTGTCCGGATTCGGAATGAACAGCACACCGTCGTGTACGAGCGGCGTCGGCTGACTGAGGCCGCGGCCGAGTTGCCACGACCACACCAGTTGCAATCGGTGCGCGTTGTTCGTGTTGATCTGGTCCAGCGGGCTGTAACCCCACCCATCGAGCGTCCGGCGCCAGTTCAGCCAGGCGGCCGGGTCGGGGTCCCGCAGCATCGCGTCGGTCACCGGTGTCAGCGACCGGTCCTGCGCGACCGTCGACGTGGCCCCCGCGATGCCGAGAGCGAATACGGTCGCCACCGCCGCCAGAAAACGTCGACGCACGCTGATCCCCATGTCGGCTTCCCCTTCCTTCCGAGCAAGGGCCTGTCCGCCTACGCCAAGGCCTTGGCGGACAGGCTCGCCTGCGCTCCGGCTTCAGCGGAGAGGCGGCCCCGCCGCACTTCCCACGGAAACACGCCTAGTACGACTTGCTGAACCCGTTCCGAGTGTTTGTTACGGTGAAACTGCCATCCCGCCGCGCCTCGACCTTGATCCAGTGCGCGGGTCCGTTGTGCACCGGCGGCGGCCCCGCGTTCGAGCCGCGTGCCGGTTGCGGCATCGGGGCCAGCGGCATCGTGGTCGCTTGGTCATCGATCAGATTGGCGATGAACACCCCCGGCACCGTGTACTCCTGTCCGCTGAGCACGGAGAAGTGCAGCTGCCACAGGTCTTCCAGACCGGGTGAGGTGTGCAGGGTCGTCATCGATCCTGGCGTGCCCCCTTTGCGAGTGCCGTTGTTCAGCAGCGCCACCCGCGGCGCGATGGCGTGAATGAGTGCGGCCGAGTTTGACGCCTCCAACCCGTGGTGCGAGACGATGTGCAGATCCACCGTGCCAATCGGGTTGGCCGGGCACATCAACTCGAATTCTTTGTTGACCGTCAGGTCGCCCAGATGCAGCGCGCGAAATTGCCCGAACGCCAGATGGACACCGACCGACTGCGCGTTCTCCCCGCGGTCCTCCGCTTGTCGCTCGAAGGTGGTGCAATACGGGTTCGGCGTTCCCCCGCCCGACACCGGCGACCGGATCGCCTCGCCGCCGGAGGCCATGACCGTGACCTCCACCCCCGCCAGTGGCACCGTGTCGCCCGGCTTCGCGACGGTGCGTCCCGCCTGGGAGAGCCCGGGATAGATGTTGTCGAGGAACTCGGCGGTGCGGGCACTGTCTTCGACCGTCGGGCCATGGTCGATGAAGTGGCGAATCGGGATACGAGTCGCCAGTTCCGGCATGCCGCCGTAGTGGTCGCCGTGCCAGTGCGTCGTGATCAGATGATCAATCTGCCGCAGCCCGGCATCCTCGACCGCCGCCATGATGCGGCCCACGTCCCGATCGGCGTTGGCGCCGCCGTTGCCTGTGTCGATGAGCAGCGACCCGCCTTCTGGCGACACAAACAGCGTGGCGTTCCCGCCCTCCACGTCGACGAGATAGATTTGCAGCGCATCGTTGTTCTGCGCGTGAGCCGGGGCTGACGTCAGGGTCAGCGCGGCCACGAGAACGGCAAGGACGCGCGCGAGTCCCGCCCGCGTACCCATGGTGCTTCTGTTCATCATTGATGGCCTCCGGGACAGTGGT
>JAPYUM010000075.1:7943-20693 GCA_029940535.1 Vicinamibacterales bacterium | reverse complement strand
TTTTTCTTATCGTTATGGCTCGTCGTATTAACCACTTCAGTTCTCGACGCGAAACCCTGGCACGCGTGTCATGTGATCGAGACCTGGCCGTCACTACCGTGGCAGCGGAGGCCAGGGCGTGCGCGGCGATGGCCGCGTCGAAGTCCTCAACCCGTGTTTCCCGTCGCTCCAGTGACGTCTTGACGCGACAGTACATCTGACTGACGGTGTCGGTCCAGTCGGCTCGAGGCAACTCCGAGCACAACAGATCGAAGCGCACCTGCAAGGTGACCCGACGCTTCGAGCGGGTCATCCGCTCAATGCCGTAGGCGACCTCCACCAGCACTGGTTGAGGGACCGTGATCTCGGCAGCGCAGGCGCTCCTTGGCCGCCTGCTCCAAGGCCCGCACGATGATACGGTTTCGGCTCACGCCGAGCGCTTTCGCCCGACGGTCGACCGACTTCAGCAACGTTGGCGGGATGTGCACGGTCGTTGGCATGAATAGGATTACGAATAACGATGCTGCGGCTGGACCTCTGCGCGGTGCCGCCGGTGGCCGCGCTGGTCAGAACCGAAGTAGCCGGTTGAACTTGACCACCAACGCTCGATTTTCGAGGGCTGGAAAGCGAGGCGTCAAGGTGTCACGCTCGTCGGTGTACACGACGAAGAGCTCGCTCCCTGGCTGATATTCCCATCGAAAACGCACGTTGGTACCGAGCGAATCATTACTGGAATTGAATTGCAGCAGTGTGGACACGAACATCCGCGGCGTGACGGTGTAGGTCACGCGGGTGGAGACCAGACCGCTGGTGAAGGTGGCCTCAGGCAGCGTGATCCAGTTGAACGAGAGTGACGGCTCGACGGTCAACTGTGCCCCCAGATTCACCCGGGGACGATTGTAGCCAACGCTCACTTTCTCGCCGTCAAAGAATCCACCGCGGTCAAAGGTGATTGCGCCGGTTATGGGGCGTTGTTCGCCGAGGGCGTAGACCAGCCTCGTATTCACGAACGAGTACCCGCCAACCGGAACCGATACACCCTGTGCGATCCGAAACGGCCTCTTCAGGTATTCGAAATTATCAGTGACCCCGCCAAACAGACGGTCGCCATTTTCGAACTCTGCCCCTAGTAAGAGCTGCTGCAGCCGCGTTTCAAGACGCCCCGCCCCGTCGGTGATGTAATCGATGCTCGGCTGCATCAGGAATCTCCGAACTGAGGCGAGCGATCGCGGGCGCGGGCTGTAGCGAAATTCCGCAAATGTTCGCCGAAAGTCGTTGCGCCGGAGGAATCCGACCTCCGGGTTGAAGTTCGCTCCCACGCCGAGACGTTCAAGCTTGAGACTCCAGCGGTCGCCGCTGTAGTCGACCTCCGTCTGATAGCTCAAGTCGTCGCCAGGTAGCCCCGGCGTTTCGGTCTTGGCAAGATATGTGTTGAGGCTCAGGTTGTCGTAGAACGAAAAGACGCCGTCGACGCCGTAGGTATAACTGGCGCCCTGCCCCTTCGCGGACACCGACCGCCCCGTGAACATCCCGCCGACAGCACTCCGCCGCAGCACGTCGCGTCTGACGCGAATGACGGAAAAATTTGTCGGACGGCTCCCCGTAAGGCTTTCCTCTCCGGTCTGAACATCGAGCAACCCGATGCTGTACGGCCCCACCTTTCCCGTCAGGCGCCCTCCCGCGAGAATTGGCACGGTCTGCCCGTCCTCGAGTCCGATGCGGCGGCTAAAGAACAGCGCCGGGGCCGCCCCACCGGACAGGGCCCCCGTGAAGTACGACGTAATGGGGTCGTACTCGTAGCCTGCGCCGAAATTGAAAATCCCTTGTCCTTCAAGAAAAAACTCGCGCTTTTCCGGGAAAAACAGGCTGAACCGTGTCAGGTTGACCTGCTGCTCATCCACCTCGACCTGTGCGAAGTCGGTGTTGTAGGTGAAATCAGCCGTCAATCCTTGTGTGACCCCGTATTTCACGTCGAACCCCGCCGCCCCGCCTAGCTGGTTCAGCACCCGAGGGCTCGCACCCAGGTCGGTGGCCAGATCGGCAATGGCGTACGGCTTGACCTCGAAGCGTGTCGCCGAGGCCGGCACCTCAAGACCGACGAGCGTCGCGGCGGACGAGAATTGGAGACTACCCGAACTACGGAGCGCGGCCGGTATCGGCGTGAGGAACGAGGTCTCGTTTTTCCAGGCGACACGACGCTGAAAATTGATGCCCCAGAGTTGGCCGGCGTCCGTTCCGTACCGGAGCGACTTGAACGGAATAGCCATCTCGAGCGTCCAGCCTTGCTCAAAACGAGTCGTCTGCACATCCCAGACGGTATTCCAGTCCAGGTTGGTCGAGCGCTCGTTCGTGATGGTTTGGTCAAACAGGCCGCCCAGCGCGTTGGTCATGAAGTTGAAGCCGTTGCGCCGGTCATAGAAAGTGTCGAGCATGAGCGCAAACGTGTCGTTGCCGTACATGCCGTAGCTGTCGCGTCGCATCTCATTGGCCACCGTCTGGTCTGGCCGAGAATCCCAGCAACGGGCGGCGACATAGACCGTCTCACCATCGAACAGCACCCAGACCTCAGTCTGTTCCGTCGCGGGCGCGCCCTCGGTCGGTTCCTGTTGTATGAAGTCAGTGACTGGCGCAATGGTCTGATACACACGTTCGTCGAGTTGGCCGTCGAGTCTGAGCGGCTCGTCGAGACGGATCGCGCGCATCGTGACGCGGCCGGATGGGTCCCGCGTCATCACCGCCGGCGGCACCGGTGGCGGCGGGCCGTCGATGACACCCTGTGCCGACCCGGTCACGACCTCCTCGGGGGTGGCTCCCGCCGTCGCTTGAGCCGGCCCTGGCGGGACGGCGCTGTCCAACGGGTTCACTCCTGCGGCCACCTCGTCAGACGGCTGGCGCCGCCGGACGCCACCTGCCGCAGCCATCAGACGCGCCGCCAGACGGTCCTGCAGGCCGAACAGCTCGGCGAACCCACCGTCCACCGTGATCGACGCGACGACCAACCCGCTGTCGGATCGGACAAGCGTCGCGGTGATCCGGATCTGGTCGCCGACCCGCTGATAGGCACCACGCACGAGCCAGCCAACGTCGCCGCCAGCGGACCCCAGATCAGCAGCGAGCGCGTTGGCAATGCCGGCGCCGATCCAGTCGTCATCGGGTTGTCCGCTGAGGTTGTCGAACGGGTCTATCTCGACACGGCCTTCCCGCCCGGGCCGGGCCTCTTGCATCAACCCCGTCTCAGGCGACGCGACGAGGATGACCGCGACGCAGGCGAAGATGCGAAGCATAGTGAGACGAGCTCGACGTGGCATATGACCCGGCCGTTGATGCGAGATCATCCGACGGTTACTCTGGTCTCCGGCCGATGTCGTCCCGCGAGGCCATCGCCACTTCGCGCACGAAAAAGACATAGAAGTGGGCCGCGCGCTCCAGGCCAGGCACGGAGATCGTTTCAAGAATATCCCCACTGGCGTGATACATCGGTCCGGAATGAATGGCCTGCACGCGTGGTACGCGGAGCGGCCGGTAGCCGCCCAGGTCGCCAGGGACCGACGCCCGGAACTCGGGGTTGAGTTGGAAATCGTAGCACGCCATGCCGCGTTGGCCGGCGTCGATCAGGAATGGGGCTTCGTTGTCGATGCCGGAACGCATCCGCTGCTCCGTTGGGTCGACGGTCCACGCGCCTGATCGAATCGCGAGTTGCGCGACGTGCTCGAGGTTGAGCACGAGCACGGCCTTCTCGGTCAGCGCCGGGTTCATCGAAACGAAATGATGGGGCCGTTGAGCCCGCGACTGTGGTGCCCGCCGCTGGCGACGAACACCAACGTACGGTCGAGCTGATGCTCCGGCCTGGCGAAGTGCCGGGCCATCGCGAGGAGGGCCGCGAGGCCGTCGGCGTTGTCGCCGGCCGCGTCGAACCATCCGTCGGCATGGGCGTTGACGAGGATGTTCTCGTCGCTCGGCTCCGGGACGACGCCGACGACGTTGTGACCCGTGAGCCCGGCCAGCGCCGAGATGCCGAGCAGCGGGAAGTAGTCGCCACTCACCGCCTCGCTCACGACGACGCCCACGCCGTCTTCGTGCTCGACGCGGGCCATGGTGAACACCGCCACCCCGATGCCGCTGAACACGTCGGCCGTGCCGTCGCGCAGCTCTTCGAAGTCCGGGTATGACAGCGTGCTGTAGCGTGTGGTGGGCGTGGCCGCGTAGATGTTCACCAGCTCGTCGGGCCGGCTGAAGATGGCTGTATTGGCGCCGATGCCGACGGCCAGTGACAACATCGCGATCGCGGTGAAGCCGGGCGCTTGCGCAGCATGCGCGTGCCAAACCGCAGGTCTTTGCCGAGTTGTTCGACGAGACACAACGGAGAGAAACCGGGGCGATGCGTGTCGGTAGTCATAGCTGGACCAGGGCGGCCGTGTCAGCGCGATCGAATCGCGGAGGTCGGTCAGGCGCCGGAGCGACGGTTGTCAGCCGAGCCACATGACAACAGGACGGAAAGCGAGTCCGGAAGGTTCGGTCAGCGGGGGTGGGGGACGCGTGCTTAGGGCAAGCCCTGTTCTTTTCTCAGCCGGCGTAACGTGACGGCGGCGTCGGGAGAGATGTGAATACTGGCGGTGATCGCCACGCCGTCGGCGATGCGTAGCGGGGTCCAGCCCTTGCCGTTCTCCATATCCAGCCGGGCCCCCGCGGCCACCAACAACTCCACCGCTCGCGGCGAGTCCCAGTAGGCCGCGCCGTGCAGCGCCGTGTCGCCGTTGACGTCGACCGTCGTGGCATCGCCACCCAGCTCCAGACACAGCTCGACCGCCGCGGCGGCCTCTGCCGGCGTGCCGGGGCTCTCGCCGGGAAACCAGAGACCCACGCCCGCGGCCGCCATCAGCGGGGTGGTCCCGTCGTCGTTGCCCAGGCGCGGGTCGGCGCCCTCCGCCGCCAGCAGTCGCATGTAGTCGACATCGACGCGACTGGCGGCCATAAAAAACGGTGTCGCCCCGAGACGGTTCATCTGGTTGCGCCCGACATAGATCTCGACCGCCTCTTTCGTGATGCGCGCGTTGGGGTCGGCCCCATGGGCCACCAACGCCCTCGCCAGGGTCAGGCTGTCGATGGCGCCGCGCGCGACGGGACCGACCGTGGTGGGGCCGCGACTGGGGCGACGGGTCCAAGCCACCTGATGCAACGCCGTCCACCCCTGCTCGGCGGCGTTCGGGTCGGCGCCCTGGTCGAGCAGGAAGACGCCCATGTCGTAGTGCGCGCTCAGAGTCGCCAGGACCAGCGCGCTCGTCCTGTCGGACAGCGTGTCATCCACGTCGGCCCCCGCCGTCAGCAGGGCGCCCGCCGCCTCGATGGCGCCCGCGCGCGCCGCGAACAGCAGCGCCGTGAACCCCATGTCCCCCGGTTCGTTGGGCGTCAGCTCGAAGCTCGTGTTCGAGCGCGCCTGCACGTCAGCGCCGGCGTCCACCAGCGCGCGGACGACGTCGGCGTTGTTCTCGGCCGCGGCCCACATCAACGCCGTCTGCCCTTTCGAGCTTTCCCGCGCGTTGGGGTCGGCGCCGCGGTGCAGCAGTACCACCACGGCTTCCACGACGCCGGTGCGGGCGGCGGTCATCAGGGCCGTCTCGCCGCCCGATTGGGTGGTGCCAGGGTCCGCCCCGGCGTCCAGCAGCCGCTCGATCATCCTCGCGTTCCCGTTGAGGCTGGCGAGCGCGAGCGGGGTGACGCCATACCGGTTCGTCGCCGCAACATCGGCGCCGGCATCGAGGAGCAGGTCGGCGGCATCCAGATTGTTGCTATGCGCCGCCCAGTGGAGGGCCGTGGCGCCGTCCGTCGACCGCGTGTCGACCTCGTCGACCTCGTTCCGCTGTTGCAGGAGGGTCCGGACTGCCGCCAGGTTGCCGGTCGCGACCGCCTCAATCAGCCCGGGGCCCTGCCCGACGGGGGTGGTCTGTCCCGCTTCGGCCCGTGTCGCCGGGGACAGCCCCAGACAGACCAGGCCGAGCAGCCATACGACGAGCGTCGCCGGCCGCCGACCATCGTGCGTCGCCCTCGTCGCGCTCGCGTTCCTCAGCGTCCCTCTCCCTACACGCCCGACAGCGGTTCAGGCGCGTTGCCCAAATCGACGCGTCCTGAGCTGTCGCCGAGCTGGTCCACCGGCACGCCGGACTTGTCCAACATACTCACGAGCAAGTTGGTCATCGGCGTTTTGGGCGGCGTCACCAGATGACGCCCTCCCTCGAGGTGCCCCGATGCCCCGCCGACCAGCAGGAGCGGGATGTCATTGTGCGAATGGATGTTCGGATTGCTCATGCCGGCGCCATACAGCAGCAGGCAGTGGTCGAGCAACGTCCCGTCGCCGTCGGGGGTCGAGGCCAACCGGTCCACGAAGTATCTGAACAGATCGGTCTGATACGTGTTGAGCTTCGCATAACGCTCGATGGCCTCGGGCCGGTCGCCGTGGTGCGACATGGCGTGATGTCCACCGGTGAGACCGATTTCGGGGTAGGTGCGGCTCCCGACCTCCCGGCCATACATGAAGGTGAAGACCCGGGTGATGTCGGCTTGATACGCCAGCCACTGCAGGTCGAACATCAACCGGACGTGCTCGCCGAAGTCGTCCGGGATGCCCACGGGCGGACGTGTCAGCCCGGAATCGAGATCGAGCTCGACCGGTCTGGTCTCCGCCTTCTGCAGACGTCGCTCGACTTCGCGCACGGCGTCGAAATACTCGTCGGCACGCGCCCGGTCCCGCGATCCGACTCGCTGGAAGAGCCGCTGCATGTCGGTCTGCACGGAGTCGAGAATGCTGCGGTCTTTCCGTGTCTCCGCGAGTCGCTGGTCCCGCGTGCCGCCATCGCCGAACATGCGCTCGAACACCGCCCGTGGGTTGTTCTCGGTTGGGAGCGGCGCCGTGGCGGTCCGCCACGACAGGGTGTTGAGATACGTGCAACTGTAGCCGTTGTCGCAGTTGCCGACGAGGAAGTTGAGGTCGACGGCCAACTCGATCGACGGCAGCGGTGTCTCCTGCCCGAATGCCGCGGCCGCGATCTGATCGGCGGTCACGCCGGCCCGCACGTCGGCGCCCTGCGTGAAGTTCGGATGCACGCCGTTCAGCCACGTGGCGGTGCTGCGGGTGTGATCGCCATTGCCGTCTCCCAGCGACTCGGCTTGCCCGTGGCTGAGTCCGCTGACCGCGACAATCTGTTCCCGATACGGCTCGAGCGGTTTCAAGATTGGTGAAAACTCGAACCCCGTCTCGCCACCGGTCGGCTTCCAGTAGTCGATGCCGGTATGGTTCATCGCCACGCCGTTCGGCAGATAGAGGAACCCGAGGCGACGCACCGGGTTGGCGGCGGTCTGGGCCAGAGCCGACATCGCCGGGACCATCGCGTCCAGCAGGGGCAGGGCCAGTGTGGTCCCTATCCCGCGCAGAAAGGTCCGCCGTGGCAGCGCCGTCTTGGTGATGATCATGACTCCGACCTCCTCATCTGGAACGGAGCGCTCGTGACCACGCCGAGCACGAGCGATGAAAAGCGGTGCCCGCCGTCCTGGTCCACGGCCCCACGCGCGATCGCGCGGACCGCCGGCATGTCGTAGTACGCCAGCCCCCGCCCCAGTGCGTAGGTGAGCAGCTTTTCGGTCATTGTGGCCACGAACCGATCGGACCGGCCGAGCAGCGCGCGCCGGAGACCGTCGGCCCCGTCGAACGTCGTCCCGTCGGGTAGGACGCCCGACGTGTCGATCGGCACGAACGACGCCGCCCGACTGTCGAACGATTCTTCGACGATTCGCCATCGCCCCGCCTGGTCGAAGTTCTCGAGCGCCAGCCCCAGCGGATCCATCATCCGATGGCAACTCGCGCACGCCGGATTGGCGCGGTGGGCCTCCATGCGCTGGCGCATCGTGACGGCGGTGGTGACGCTGTCGTGCTCCTCCAGCTCCGGCACATCGGGCGGCGGCTCTGGGGGAGATACCCCGAGGACGTTTTCGAGGATCCACTTGCCACGCAGAACCGGCGACGTTCGGTTGGGTTGCGAGGTCACCGCGAGAATGCTCCCCTGGCCAAGCAGTCCGCCCCGCACGCTGCCGGCCGGCAACGAGACTCGGCGGAAGTGGTCGCCCTTCACGAATGGGATGCCGTAGTGTTCGGCCAGCCGCTCGTTGAGAAACGTGTAGTCCGCGTCCAGCAGCTCGACCACGTCGTGGTCCTCACGAATGATGCTGTCGAACAGGAGTTCCGTTTCGCGGCGCAACGCCCGACGCAGGCTCTCGTCGAAGTCGGGATCCTTGTAGGGGTCCGGTCGAAGGGCGGCCACATTGCGCAGGAACAGCCACTGTCCGACGAAGTTGTCCACGAGTGCGCGCGACCGCGGGTCGGCCAGCATCCGCCGCACCTGGCGCTCGAGCACCCTCGGATCGCGGAGCGTGCCGCGCTCGGCCAGGTCGAGGAGCTCGTCGTCGGGAATGCTGCTCCACAGGAAGAAGGACAAGCGCGACGCCAGTTCCAGGTCACTGATCGGATAGTCGGTGTTCGGTGCGATGTCGGTCGGGTCGGCTTCGGTGCGAAACAGGAATTCCGGGCTGACCAGCAGTCGCCGGATGGCCATCTCGATGCCCGACTCGAATCCGCCCTCCGTCCGGCCTTCGTCGTAGAAGCGCAACAGTGCCGCCACGTCTGCTTCGAGTGCGGGCCGCCGATACGCGCGCCGCGCCAGCGTCGAGAGAATGTCAGCGGCGCACTGGGCCCCGTTCTCGTCATTCTCGTCAGTGGCGGCAGCGTCGGCCGGGTGGCACTCGAAGATGCGGCGACGGCTGGGAGTGTCGCCGGTTTCCGCGTCGACCCGTGTCAGGGACGCGACTGCGCCGCCGCTCGGCAGGCCCGGGTCGCCGGCAGGGAACGGGCCGCTGATCTCGACACTGCGTAGGTAGACGCCTCGGCGCGACCCCCAGTTGTGGCCACCCGACGGATGCGGCCGCTGGTAGGGGTCGATCAGCGTCTCGAGCAACGCGGGGGTTCGGTTGGTGAAGGTCACCATGACCTCTCGTGGCCCCGCCGTGGTTGTGAAGCGGACGACCCAGTCCTCGTCCAGCGTGGCGCGGTCGATAGGTCGCTGATCTTCGGATTGCAACTCCGGCGGTACCGATGCGGCCAGGGTGAACGCCGCGAGCGGCTCGCCGTCCACCGCGACCTCCAGCTCCTGCCGCTGATGGAAGTTGGGCACGTTGCGGTCGTAGGTACCCACCTGCCGCGCCAGCTTCGCTCGAATGGTGTACTCGCCGTCGGCGGGGAAGCGGTATGAGATCACCGTGCCGCCTCGGGTGCCAAACGGGAGCCCCTCGAATCGATCGTCCTGCGGCAGGTCGTCCGGCACTCGGAAGACGTCGAAGTTGGGAGACGCCGGTGGTGTCCCGACGGCGGCGCGGCTGACTCGTCTGGCCGCCGTCAGATACCGCTCCATCAGGGTCGGCGAGAACCTCAGCACTCCGGCAATGTTGTCGAAGCCGTAACTGGCATCGTCGGCCGGAAGCAACTCGCTGACGTCGACGTCGAGATGCAGCAGGTCACGGACGGCGTTGCGGTACTCGGCCCGGTTGAGACGGTGGAAGGCTTGCGTCCGGCCCGGATTCGGTCGCACCGTCGCCGAGGCATCGAGCGTCGTTTCGAGCCAGGACACGAAGCGCTCGGATGCCGACGCATCGGGGCGCGGACGACCGGCCGGCGGCATGACGCCGGCGCGCATCTTCCGGATGACCTGCTCCCAGATCTCGGCGTCCGCCCCGATGTTCGCCAGGTCGAGATGCTCGAACGCGACCGGCACCGTGCCGCGAGCGGCCAGCGTGTCGTTGTGACAAGTGAGGCAATATCGCGTAAACAGCACGCGCTCGTCGGCCCCAGACGCCACCGTCACCGACTGGCCGGCCGCGGGTGTACACACGCCGCTGCCCAGGAGGACGAGCAACATGGCCGACAGCCGTCCTGCGTGTTTCACGATCAGCCTCCGGGCAGCCTGGTTCTGTATGGGTTCGGGGCGTTTCCAGCCCAGGCCGCAGTCTAGGCGTGCCCGCGGCGTGTCGTCAAGGTCGCGCCGGCCCCTCATCCCGTCCCTGTACTCGTCGGCACTTCAGATACACTCCGACCGACGTCATCTTCAGGAAGAGCTGTATGAGCAACGAAGGCACACAACTGGACGAGACCGTCCTGACCCGACGCCACATTCTTCAGGCTTTCGCCACCCTCGGCGGGTCGTCGCTGGTCATGGGCGCCATGGATGCCTGGGGGCTGATGGGTGCGTCGGCCGCCCAGCGGCCGAGACTCGAGGGGCGATCGTCGGGGACCAAGGTCCTGGTGCTGGGGGCCGGCATCTCCGGCCTGACGGTCGCCTACGAGCTGGGGAAGCTGGGGTACGACTGCCAGGTGCTCGAGGCGCGTGACTGGGTGGGCGGGCTTTGCTGGACCGTGAAGGGCGGCGCGTCGCACACCGAAATCGGCGGCGAACGGCAAGTGTGTGAGTTCGACGACGGGTTGTACCTGAACGGCGGGGCCTGGCGGTTGCCCAACGCCGACGCGGGCGTCATCGGCTATTGCTCGGAACTGGGGGTGCCGCTCGAGATTTTCGTCGATGCCACCGATGCCAACTACTTCTATGAGGAGAATCCAGAGCTCGGGCCGCTGTCGGGCACGCCGGTGCGGCTGCGCGAAGTGAAGGCCGACCTCTGGGGGGCGACCTCAGAACTGCTGGCCAAGGCGATGGACCAGGGCGACATCGACACCGCACTGACCACCGACGACAAGGAGCAGTTGGTGTCGTTTCTCGTCCGCGCCGGTTACCTGGATACAGAAGACCACGCGTACCGGCCGCCCAGGTCTCGCGGGTCCCAGGATCGGCATGACCTGGGCGCGTTGCTGCAGACCGGATTCGGGGCACGCGTGCGTTCGCTCTATGCCGGCACGGGCGGCCCGGCCCCGGTGTTCCAGCCGATCGGCGGCATGATGGAGATTCCGCTGGCGTTTCAGCGGGCATTGGGCGAGCGGGTCACCCTCGACACCGAGGTCCGGGCGATTCGACACACCGCCGACGAGGTCCGGGTGACGGTCCGGAACACCCGAACCGGTCAGGAGCGCGAGGAGACCGCAGACTATTGTGCGTGCTGCCTGCCAATGGCGGTGTTGCAACGCCTCGACGTGAACCTGTCGTCGAACATGAGCGAGGCGGTCAACAACACCGGCCACAGCACGGCTGCGAAGATGGGTCTGCAGATGCGGCGTCGGTTCTGGGAGCAGGACGACGGGATCTTCGGGGGCCACCTCTGGTCGCGCAGTCTCCAGCTTGGCGAGTTCTCCTACCCGTCGAACGACTACTTCAAGATGAAAGGCGTGCTGCTCGGCTTCTACGGCAGCGGCGGCATCGCGGGGCTGTCAGACAAGTCGATCGCGGCGCGGGTCGAACATGTCCTGACACAGTCGAGCAAGGTGCACCCGCAGATGCGCGACGAGTTCGAGCACGCCTACGCCGTCTGGTGGGAAAAGATCCCGTACAGTCTTGGCGCCTACGGTCGCACCCCGGCTCAGAGCCTGCTGACTCAATTGAGCCAACCGGACGGTCGCCTGTATATCGGCTGTGCCGGCGCCAGCACCCGCCCCGCCTGGCTCGAGGGCGGCATCCAGGCGGCCTGGCGCACCGTCGAGTTGTTGCACGACCGAGCGATGCGCGCGTAGAGTCGGTTTCAATGCGGGCTTCGGAGGAATCATGAGACGGATGGACAGAGCCGGCGGGTTGGTGGTGGCGCTGATGATGGTCTGTGGATCGGCCACGACGGCTGGAGCCCAGAGCGAACCAGGCGCCGAGGTGACCAAGGCGCAGTACGACGCCTGGATGACGGAGCTCTCCAACTGGGGGCGATGGGGCGACGACGATGAGCTTGGCGCGCTCAATCTGATCACCCCGGCCAAGCGTCTGGAGGCGGCGTCGCTGGTCACGCGCGGAACGGTCGTGTCGATGGCGCGCGAGATGACCATCGAGCGGTTGGACGATCCGGACCAGGCGAGTGCCAACCGTCCCCCGGTGCTGGTCGGGTCCTCTCGGAGCGTCTTCGACATCAACACCGAGGGTGGGTACTTCTGGGAGCGCTACGAAATCGAATACCACGGCAGCGCGGTCAGCCACCTCGACGCCTTGTGTCATGTCGCCTACAACGGCAAGGTCTACAACGGGCTCGACTTCGAGGAGGTCGCCTCGAAAGAGGACGGGTGCACGCGGATGGGTGTCGCCAATCTGCGGGAAGGGTTGATCACGCGTGGCATCTTGATCGACATGCCGGGTCGCGCCGTGCGGCGGGCGGACATCGAGGCGTGGGAGGCGGAGACGGGCATCACGATTTCCCCCGGCGACGCCCTGTTTCTCCGGACGGGTCGCGATATCGGTGAGCGGGGCGGCTATCACCCGTCGTTGATTCCTTTTTTCAAGGAACGTGACATCGCCCTACTCGGAGCCGACGTGCCACAAGAAGGCGGTCAGGTCGACGGTGTCACGGTGCCCGTACACTTTTTCGCGCTCGTGGCGCTGGGCGTCCACCTCTTCGACAATCTCGGTCTCGAAGACTTGGCGGAGACGGCGAACGAATTGAACCAGTGGGAGTTCATGTTCATGGCCTCGCCGCACGTCGTGCCCAACGGCGCCGGATCGGCGATTAACCCCCTCGCCGTGTTTTAGCGCGGCGCGGAAAGACGCGGGGAGGATTGGCATGCCGCACACGAGATCTAACAGCAAGTTCGGCGCG
>JAPYUM010000075.1:0-7843 GCA_029940535.1 Vicinamibacterales bacterium | reverse complement strand
CACGAGGACAACGTGTGGGTCGGGTTTGGTGGTGGGTTGCCGTATGACCCAAGCGCGAAGACCACGACCGACAACGCGTTGGTGCTCAAGTTCACGCCAAGCGGCGAGTTTCTGCTGCAGATCGGCGACTTCGGCGTCGGGACCGAGGGAAGCGACAGCACCATGTTCCTCGGGCAGCCGACCGATGTCTGGGTCGACGGCGAAGCCAACGAGGCCTACATCACTGATGGTTACACCAATCGCCGTCTCATCGTGTTCGACGCGACAACCGGCGACTACGTGCGGCACTGGGGCGGGTATGGCAACGCCCCGGAGGACGGGCCCGTGCCCAGGTTCAGTCGCGACGCCGAGCCTCCCCAGCAGTTCAGCACGCCGCACTGTGTGACCGGGGCCGCCGACGGGTTGGTCTATGTGTGCGACCGCGGCAACCAGCGGATCCAGGTCTTTCAGAAGGACGGCACGTTCGTCGACGAGGCGTTCATCGAAGCCGACCTGGGTGATGGCGCGGTGGGCGGGACGCCGTGGGATATCGCCTTCTCCCCCGACCCTGCGCAGAGCCAATTGTTCGTCGTGGACGGCGGCGGTCATGCCGTCCATATGCTGGACCGCGAGTCACTCGAGGTCACCGAGAGCTTTGGCCGCCGCGGGCGCTGGGCCGGCCAATTCGAATCACCCCACAACCTCGCGCTCGACTCACAGGGCAACCTCTTCGTCGGCGAGACCCTCGACGGGCGCCGCGTCCAGAAGTTCGTACCGTAGGGGTGAGACCTTGTGGCGCAGGCCTTCAGGCCTGCGATCGCACGGCTACAGCCGTGCGCCACACTGAGATCTGTGGTCCGGTTGAGGTGGGCCGCCTTCTCCGCCTCCGCAGGAAACCGTAGCCGGGCTACTCCGGCAGTCTGAACGCGAGATACTCGCCAGTGTAGTTGCCGCCGCCCACCGCAACCACGATGTACTGACGACCATCGACCAGGTAGGTCATTGGCGAGCCCGACTGCTGCGCCGGCAGGTAGACGGCGCCGACCTCGGCCCCGGTCGCCTTGTCATAGGCGCGCAGCATCGCTCCGCGCTGCCCGTTCTCGGTGACGTGGACGCTGCATTCGCCGCTGACCACCAGGGTGGCGGTCACGACCAATCCAACCAGTCCCGCGCAGGTCTCCCCCGTGGGGGGGATGTCGAGTCCGGCCAGGGCTGGATGATTCTTGATCCGGTCCGGCGTCGCCCCCTTCGGTGTCTGCCAGAGGATGGTCCCCTCGTCGACGTCGATGGCCGAGAGACGTCCGTAGGGCGGCTTGGCTAGCGGTAGGCCGCGCACGTTGAGGTCGCGGAGACCCCCGTGGCCAACCCCGCGGGTGGCGGTGCCCTTCACATACCGCATGTCCGACAGCTCGGGGTCGGGCGGGGTGATCAACTCCCACGAATAGAAGTTGGCCTGTGAGGGTACGTAGACCGTGCGCGTCTCCGGATCGAACCCGCCGCCGGGCCAGTTGGTGCCGCCGCTGCCGGCCCCGAGGCCGAGTGTCGCGATCGGACCGTCCGCCCGGCTGACCACCGGCGGGGTGAACATCGGTCCGAGCCGGTAGCGCGAGACCAGCTCAACGGCCTCGGCTCGCAGCTCCGGTGTGAAGTCGATCAGATCATCAATGGACGAGCCCTGGCGGTCGTAGGCAGGCGGCCGCGTCGGGAATGGCTGTGTCGGTGAGTACCATTCGCCGGGCACGTCGCCCTGCGGAACCGGTCGTTCTTCGATCGGCCAGACCGGCTCACCCGTCTCGCGGTCGAGCACATACAGGAACGCCTGTTTGCCCGGCTGAGCCACCGCCTTGATCGGGCGCCCGTCGACCACGATGTCGACCAGGATCGGCGCGCACGCCATGTCGAAGCCCCAGATGGGGTGGTGCACGAGCTGGAAGTGCCACCGCCGTTCACCGGTGCGCAGGTCGACGGCCACCAGGCTCTCTCCAAAGAGGTTGTCACCCGGTCGATGGCCCCCGTAGTAGTCGCCCGAGGGGGTCTCGACCGGCAGATACACCAGTCCCAGCTCTTCGTCGACCGAGATCTGGGTCCAGACACCGTTGTTGCCGTTGACGCCCCAGGAGTCGTTCAGCCACGTGTCGTGGCCATGTTCTCCCGGTCCCGGCACAGTGTTGAAGGTCCACAGCCGGTCACCGGTTTCGATGTCGAACGCCTGGACCAGGCCCTTCGTGTTGTTGTGCGTCCTTGGGGCCGGCGCGTCGCGGAAGGCCCCGCCGACCACGACCACGCCGCCGGCCACGATCGGGGTCGCGTGGGTGCCGATCTCGCCGGTGACAAGGTCGATGGCGCGCCGCTCGCCGTAGGTGGCGGCCGCTTTCAGATCCACGCGCCCGTCGGTCCCGAAGTCAGGCACGCGCTGGCCGGTGACCGCGTCCAGCGCTACCAGCTGGAATCCGATCGTGATGTAGAGAATCCGTTCCTCGCGGCGTTGTGGGCCGTCGGTCCAGTACGCCAGCCCGCGGCCGGAGAGCAGACGCGGCGCCGCCACGGCCCGCTCACCTTCCGGCTCGCCGTGGACCCACAGCAGCTCGCCGGTGTCGGCGTCGAGCGCGATCACCGACCGGCGAGTGCCCCCGGTGGCGTAGAGCACGTCCCCGACCATGAGCGGTGTGCCTTCGAGCTTGAACTCCGGTCCCGGGCCGAGATTGTCGGTCTTGAACCGCCACGCGACTTCGAGGTCGTTGAAGTTGCCAGCGTCAATCTGGTCCAGCGGTGCATACCGGGTGTTGGCCAGGTCACCGCCGTAGGTCGGCCACTCGCCGGTGTCGGTCGAGGGCATGGCCGTCTGCGCCGACAGACCCACCGTGAGCCACACCTGGGCGCCAATGATGACTTGGGCCACGACCAGCGCGGCCAGTGCGCGGCGTACGGTGTTAGTCATGAGATCGGGTAACGATAGCACTCGTCGCAGGGCCTGGTGCCAGAGGAATTCGGTCATTCCCGATTGCCACCGCGTCACGGCTCCGGTAACATCCACACGGGTTCCTCTAATCAGTCAGAGTGATGATGGAAGATACGATCGCGGTCGCCGGTCGGATCGCCCGGAGGCGACGGTGGGTGGTGATCCTGCTCGTCGCCCTCTGTGCGCCGGGAGTGGCTGTCGCGAGCGATCTGGCGGACGCCGCGCAGCGCCGCGATCTCGTGGCCGTTGATCAGCTGTTGACCGGCGGAGTCGACGTCGACTCCGCCCAGGCCGATGGCACAACCGCACTGGCCTGGGCATCGCACTGGGACGACCTCGATACGGTCCGGCGGCTGGTCGCGGCTGGGGCCGACGTGAACCGGGCGACCGATCTGGGCGTTACCCCCCTGATGTTGGCCGCCGTCAACGGCAGCGTCTCCGTCGTCGACGCGTTGATCACGGCGGGTGCGGACCCGTCGGCGACTCGCGAGACCGGTGACACGGCCTTGATGCTAGCCGTGCGGTCTGGCAGCACGCCGGCGGCGCGGCTGCTGCTGAATGGCGGCGCGGACCTGAACGCCACGACCGCCGGCGGCCAGACGGCGCTGATGTGGGCGGCGGCCGAACGACATCTGGCAGTGGCCCGGATGCTGGTCGAGCGTGGTGCTGACGTGCAGGCCCGCACGCGCGTCGACGCCCGCGAAGGGCGACCGGGTGGCATCGTGCGCGAAGCCAGAGTGCTCAGCGAGTTCGAGGCGGTCAATCCTGCCGGGCTGCCGCGCGACGGAGACGGCGACCCGCCACGACCGGAGGGTGGGTTTACCCCGCTGCTCTATGCGATTCTCGTGGGTCACCAGGACGGGGTGGACCTGTTGCTCGACGCCGGCGCGGACGTGAACGATCGGGCGCCGGACGGGGTCACCGCCCTGATGCTGGCGCTGACCAAGCGTCACGAGGCGATGGCCCTCGATCTGCTCGAACGCGGGGCGGACCCGGCACCCGCCGAGGCCGGTTACACCGCGCTGCATGTGGCGGCGGAGACGGGTCAGTTGGCCGTTGCCCGCGAACTACTGGCACGTGGGGCGGACCCGAACGCTCGGATGCCCCGTCCCCAGCGATTGACCAACGCGTTCGAGGTCGGCGTGCTGCAATCGCCCGGGTCTGGGCGGGTTACCCAGATCGGGTCGACCCCGTTCATCACGGCCGCCAAGGTGGCGGACGCCGCGATAATGCGCGTGCTGTTGGAAGCGGGGGCGGACCCGGCCCTGACCACCGAGGACGGCACGACGGCCGTGATGATCGCGGCCGGGCTCGGCAAGCGCGCGGCACAGGAGATTACCCATTACCAGTGGGACGAGACCAAAGCGATCGCGGCGCTGAGAGTGGCGCTCGACGCGCGTGTTGACATCAACGCCGCGAATGAACACGGCGAGACCGCCCTCCATGCCGCCGCCTATCACAACGCGAACGACGTGATCCGGTTTCTGGTCACGGCCGGCGCACGCATCGATGCCACCAATGCGGCACGGCAGACGCCGCTCCGGATCGCCGACGGACATCTGATTTGCTGCACAACGTTCGCGCGGCACGATGAAGCCACTCGCGTATTGCGGGAACTGGGCGCCGACCCGGATGCGGGCGTCCAACTGACGTTCGGGCTGACCGCGTTCGGCGATGCCGACAGCCCGTCGCGCTGACTCGTGAACTTCATCATGGACAGTAGACCCCATCGTCTCGACGGCTCGGCGACTTCGGCACGCGTGCGGCAGGGTGTGGTGGCGGCCGTCGTCATGGGGCTGTGCCTGGCGCCGACCGGTGTGTCACGTGCGGCCGCGCAGACTGCCGCCGCGACGGCAGCCGACTCGCCGCGGGCCGTGCTCGACCGCTACTGTGTGACCTGTCACAACGAGCGGACCCTGGCTGGAGGCCTGGCGCTCGACACAGCCGACCCCGGCCAGGTCGGTCATGACCCGGCGTTGTGGGAGAAGGTGGCTGGCAAACTACGCACCGGCATGATGCCGCCGGAGCGGCGACCCCGGCCGGACGCGTCGACCTACACATCGCTGGTTTCGTATTTCGAGACGGCGCTCGACCAGACCGCCGCCCTCGCCCCCAACCCCGGTCGTCCAGCCGCCCACCGGCTAAACCGCGCCGAGTACACCAACGCGGTGCGTGACCTGCTAGGGCTCGAGATCGATGGACGCGCGCTGTTGCCGGCCGACGAATCCGGCTATGGGTTCGACAACATCGCCGACGTGCTCTCGCTGTCTCCGGGCTTGCTCGAACGTTATCTGCTAGCCGCCGCGAAGATCAGCCGCCAGGCGGTGGGCGACCCGACGTTGCGGCCCACCACCGCCATCTACAAGACCTCGCCGCTGCTGTCGCAGACCGGTCGGGTCAGCGACGACCTGCCGCTCGGATCGCGCGGGGGCCTC
This sequence comes from Vicinamibacterales bacterium, assembly GCA_029940535.1. Classification (GTDB taxonomy): domain Bacteria; phylum Acidobacteriota; class Vicinamibacteria; order Vicinamibacterales; family UBA8438; genus UBA8438. Next base: position 2,470 of record JAPYUM010000075.1, on the reverse strand, counting down.
GCCGTCGAGCATCACTTTCCCCTCGATGGCGAGTATCTCCTGAAGGTGAGTCTGCGTGGCCGGGCCCGCGCGCCGCATCAGCTCGAGATCCGGATCGACCGGGAACGGGTGGCCACCTTCGCGCTGGGCGACCGGCCCACGCTCGAAGTCAGGCTGCCGATCAGTGCCGGGACGCGTTTGGTGGGGGTCTCGTTCGCCGGGTTTATTGGGCAATCGCTGCCGGTCGATGCCCGTCCGCCGCCGCCTCCGATCACCAGTTACACCTACGTGCTGTACCCGAATGACCCCGCGGTGGAACAGGTGGAAATTCTGGGGCCGTATGACGGCGTGGTGCCGGCCGACACGTCCGCTCGCCAACGGATCTTCGCCTGTCGCCCGTCGTCGTCCGCCGCGACGGCGGAGGACGAACGGCTCTGTGCCAGCGAGATCGTGACCGCGCTCGCCACCCGCGCGTATCGTCGCCCCGCCACTGAGGCGGATGTCGCCTCACTGTTGGCCGCCTACGACGCCGGACGACTGGACGGGGGTGGGTTCGAGGATGGGATCCGTTGGACCATCGAGTCACTCCTGGTCTCGCCGAAGTTCCTGTTCCGCATCGAGGACCAGCCGGCGACGGCGACCCCTGGCGCGCCCTATCGGATCAGCGACATCGACCTCGCGGCGCGGCTGTCGTTCTTTCTCTGGAGCACCATTCCCGATTCGGAGCTCATCGACCTGGCGGCTGAAGCGCGTCTCTCGGACCCGGACGTGCTAGAACAGCAGGTGCGCCGCATGCTGGCCGATCCACGGTCCGGCTCACTGGTCGAGAACTTCGCGGGGCAGTGGCTGTACCTGCGGAACCTGCCGACGGTGGCGCCCGATGCCACTCAGTTTCCAGAGTTCGATGACAATCTCCGACATGCGTTCCGTCGAGAGACGGAGCTCTTTTTCAATGACCAGTTCCGTGGCGACCACAGCGTCCGTGATCTGCTGAGCGCCGACTACACGTTCGTGAACGAACGGTTGGCGCGTCACTACGGCATTCCGAACGTGTATGGCGGCCACTTTCGTCGGGTGACCTGGCCGGAGGGTGACACCCGTCGGGCCGGGCTGCTGGGGCAGGGGAGCCTGCTCACCGTGACGTCGTATCCGCACCGGACCTCACCTGTCGTCCGTGGCAAGTGGTTGCTCGAGAATCTGCTCGGGTCGCCACCACCACCGCCGCCGCCGGACGTTCCGGGCCTCGAAGAGCCCGCGGATCAGGAGCGGGCGGCCGGTATGCGCGAGCGGATGGCGCAGCATCGCTCAAACCCGGTGTGCGCAAGTTGTCACGCGCGGATCGACCCGCTCGGCTTCGCGCTCGAGAATTTCGATGCGGTCGGGCGATGGCGCGAGACCGAGGGCGGCGCCGGTACCGCAATCGACGCGTCCGGGGCCATGCCCGATGGGGCGGCGTTCGACGGGCCGGCGGCGTTTCGGGCGGCGTTGCTCGCCGAGCCCTGGGCGGGAGAGTTCACCCGTACCGTCACGGGGAAACTGCTGACCTATGCCCTCGGTCGCGGTCTCGAGTTCTATGACGCACCGGTCGTCCGACAGATCATGCGCGACGCTGAACCCGACGGACATCGATGGTCGTCGTTGATCCTCGGGATCGTCAAGAGCGTGCCGTTCCAGATGCGCCGCGCCGACCCGGCGTCGCCGGGCCGTGTGGAAGTGGAGCAGGCGGGACCGTAGAATGTGTGCATGGGGTTCGGACCGCGCCCCGTCTGAGGAAGCAGCACCATGATCATCACAAAACGCTATCTCCCTCGTCGCACGGTGCTCCGTGGTCTCGGTGCGTCGCTGGCGTTGCCGCTCCTGGACGGTATGGTCCCGGCCTTGTCGGCCCAGCGGGCCACGGCCGCCAATCCGGTGCGGCGCCTTGGTGCCATCTACGTCCCGAACGGGGTCGAAATGCGGGCCTGGATTCCCGCCGCGGAGGGTCGCCTCGAACTCTCGCCGATTCTGGCCCCGCTCGAGCCGGTGCGTGATCAACTGTGTGTGCTCAGTGGCCTGGCCGACAAGCCGGCGATCCCGCTGGAGGGCGAGGGGGTGGGCGACCACGCCCGGGCCGCCGCCACCTGGCTGACCGGCGTGCACGCCGCGAAGACCGAAGGACCCAATATTCGCGCCGGGGTGTCGATGGACCAGATCGCGGCCCGCGAGCTGGGCAAGGAGACCCAACTGGCGTCGCTCGAACTCGCGATCGACTCGGTCGAGGTGTTGGGGGCCTGCGACCAGGGCTACAGCTGTGCCTACACCAACACCATCGCGTGGCGGAACCCCACGACACCGCTGCCGATGGAGAACAACCCGCGCGCCGTGTTCGAGCGGTTGTTCGGGTCCGCCGACAGCACCGACGCGTCGGCTCGGCTCGCGCGGCTTCGTCAGGACCGAAGCATCCTGGACTTCGTGACCGCCGAGGCGGGTGGTCTCGAGCGGACGCTCGGGG
>JAPYUM010000074.1 GCA_029940535.1 Vicinamibacterales bacterium | reverse complement strand
TGATCGCGTCTGCCCAGCGGATTCTCGCCATCGCCGACGCCGTCCACGCAGCGACTGACTAACAGCCCGTCCGTGTTTGGAGGAGAGTTCTGACCGGCTCAGGCCCGCGACAAGACGGGGGCCTGAGCCGGGCTCGCCACGAGCGGGAGTGGCTCGGAGGGGGGTACCGACACGGTCGTCGTCGACTGCTTCCGCCGCATCTGGTCGTTGCGATCGTGCGCGAGCGCGGTCTGCAACAGCGGGAGATAGAACACGCCGTCTCCGAGCAGCGTGACGCGGTCCCTGGAGACCTCGACCCACTCGAGATCCTCAAACGCCGTCCAGACCACGTGGTGCTCGTCGACCACATCGAGGCCGAAACGACGGTGATACGCCTCGCGATCGACCGACATGCCTTGCAGTTCCTGGAACAGCAGGTGTAGCCGGAGATCGGCCGGCGTGTAGTGGAACCCACGCATGACGGGGAACTGCCCGTCGCGAATACACCGGAAATACTCTTCGATGCGCACCTGGTTCATGAACGCCCAACCTGGAGACTGCGGCGTGCCGAAGAAGAACGAGATCCCCGCATATCCCCAGCCCCAGGCGTCGAAGCCGATGGGGCCCTGATCCGTCTGTTGGAATGGGTGCCGAAACAGCTCCTCGTACAAATAGGAACTTGCGAGCTCGCCATCCCGTCGTTCGAAATCGTACGGCGTCACCTGCGTGTACCCACACGATTCGAGCACCGCCTTGCCGACTCGATACATCTCCAGATTGTCTTCCGTCGAGGGCAGCTCTCCCCGTCGGTTTCGGGAAAAGTCGGTCCGACCGGCGACGTTCAGCTCGTAGTGGGTGATGTGGGTGACCCCGGTGGCGGCCATCGCCTCGAGGTCGCGCACCATGACGTCCAGGGTCTGGTTCGGCCACCCGAAGATCAGATCGACGCTCGCGGGCAGCCCCAGGGCGTCGCACGATTCCAGGGTGCGGTACACCTGATCGGCTCGCTGCTTCCGTCCGCTGGCCTTGATCAACTCGTCGTCGAGCTGCTGGACCCCCATGCTGATCCGGTTCATGCCGCTCTGTTTCATACCCAGCAGCTTGTCGTGGCTGAACGTCTGGGGAATCCCCTCGAGGGTGACCTCGATGTGCGGCGGGATTTCGAAGACCCCCCGCACCACGTCCATCAACCGTGGGTATTGGTCGGCCTTGTACAGGTTGGACGTACCGCCGCCGAAGTAGATGCTGGCCAACTCGGTGCCGGCGAAGTGATCACGGAACAGGTCGCCCTCGCGTTCGAGGTAGCCCAGATATTCGTCGAGTTGACGGTGTCCCGTGTAGATCTCACTCGGAAACAGACAGAAGCCGCATCGATCCGGGTCGGTAGGCAGGCAGTAGGGCGTGCCCACATACAGATTGACCTGTTTGCGGATGTCCCGGTTCGCCCGCTCCCGGGCCCGCAGGACGTCGTCCATGACGAGGTTCTGCTCGAGCCAATGCACCGGTGATGGATGGCCGTGCAGCACCTTGTTGCTCTGGCGCCGACGCCGGTGCTTCTCCACAAAGGCGTGAACCGCCTGCAAATCGCGCATGTGTGCCGGAATCCGAACTGTCTGCTAAAAATGGTGACCGTCTGGGGGCGGGCACGTTCAGACCGTGTGAACTGTGGATTGTCGGCCGGACCGTGCGGGTTGTCAACCCGCCTACCGGACCTTGGCGAGGACTCCGTGCTCGGCGTTGAATTCGACGCGACTTGGCTTCGCCGGGAGCGGCAGCTCGACCTGCACTTCGTCCGCATCCACCCAGACCCGATGGATTATCGGCGGGCGGTCGTCAAAGGTGAGACGGATCGGCACGGGCATCTTGAACCCCTCCGACACGTCCTCCTGCCGGATGCGACCGTGTAAGACAAACGGCGCCGGGCTGTCGACTTGCGGGCTGACCTCGAGGTCTGGACGGTAGGTCGGGACCTCTACGCCATAGACCCACTGGTCGAAGAACCAGTCCATCGGTTCGCCGAAGGCGTCGGCGACCGCCGTTTCGAACGATTGCGTCGACATCGCGCCACCGACATGGTCGGTGGCGTACCCGCGCATGAGCGCGCGGAACCGGGCGTCGTCGCCGGTCTCGGGGTCCAGCAGCATCGACCGCAGCATGTGCAGGATATAGGCCCCCTTTTCGTAGACGACCACCCGGTAGTCGAACGGAGTGTCGACGGTGTTCAGGCGGAAACCGACGACCAGCGCGCCAGACTCATGCGCGTCGCTACGACGCAACGCGTCCGGACTGAATCCATAGTGCACGCCCCGGCCCTGTCCCACGTGGCCCTCGCCCAGGACATCGAGTCGCCACGCATCGATCATGTCCAAGAACTGATCTGGTGAGTCGAGCCCGTCTCGTGTGAAGAGCGCCGCGGAGTACTGGGCGAATCCTTCCGTCATCCACTGGTCGCGATACCCGCCCCAATCGATACCGGCGCCCCACCACTGGTGCGCCACCTCGTGCGCCCGGAACAGCTCAGACTCGCCGGTGTGCAGTTCGCCGAAGGCCTGGTACGACAGCAGGACGAGCCCCGGGAACGCCTGGCCGTATTGGGTCTGGGTCTCGGTCACGAGCAGCGAATCGAACGGGTATGGACCGAAGTAGTCGCTGTAGAACTCGATCGCCCTCACCAGGTCGTTGATGGTTTTCTCCCGATTGCCGGGAGCGAAGCCGAGATGGTTGTCGTTGTGGTAGACCGACACAGCGGGGAGGCCCTCCCGTTCCACCTCGCTGACGTCGAATTCTCCGTAGTGAAACGACATGCTTCGGACCGGTTCGGCCGTGGTCCAGTGCATGATGCGTGTCTCTTCGTCTACCCGCTCCTCGACCAGTGTGCCCCCGCTGGCGACCCGATAGCGCTCCGGCACTCTGAACGTGAGGTCCAGCTGGTTGTACGAGCTGTCCGGGTGACGTGGGCGCCAATTCAGGGTGTCCTTGAGCACGAAATCCAGAGTCTGGCGGTGCCGCTCGATCAGCTCGCCCTCGTAGGCCACCTCGAGAATGAATCGGTCGCCCGCGGCCACCGTGCGGGGCAACGTGACGGTGACCCACGGCTCGAAGCGGTCTTCCTCGAAACGCCGGTTGTGTCGCTCCTGCACGAAATGGAGCTGTTCTCCGATCACCGGCGCCGGCTGGTCCGGCTCCTGGGCCTCACCACCGGCCGCGGCGGGACGCTCGAGGAGCGGTGTCGGAGGAGCGTCGTCGGCGACGTCCGGTCGCCAGCGTACGTCGGTCACTTCCAGCGTCGAGCTAATGCGCAGCCGTACCCCTCGGGTCGGTTCCTTGGGTTCGATCAGGAGCGCGGCTGTCCCGACGGCATTGCCGTCGCTGTCGAGTGCCAGGTCGACGGCCGCTCGCGGCACCGCGACACGCGGAGCGCGTCTGCGATCCGATCTGTGCGGCCGTGCAGCCAGTCCCAGCATGTTTCCGGTGATCTCGTCGTCCTTCACAGACAACGACGCGGGGTCGACGGCGAACCCGTCCAGTACGGTTGACGCGTGGTCGGCCGGGTAGTCGCTCACCTGATGGAAGTGCATCCAGGTGTCGATCACACGCCGCCGGTCGTACCGATAGAGCCACACTTCTTCAGTTTCGTTCGGCTCGATCTCGACCGTCAGCCACCCGTGATCCTTGCTGTCGAATTCCGCGAGCAGGTAGGCGGTGTCAGGATCGAGGGTCGCGGCCTCGCGTTGCAAGAGGTCCTCGAGCACCCGGCTCTCTGGATTGTCGAGCTGCCGTTCGAGTCGGCGCTTGCGTCGAGTCTCCAGGAGTCTGTTGGCGGTGTCGGCGTCGTCCTCAGGGCTGGGCGTGGCGCGTGCGCGCAACTGTTCGGCGAGGTCGCCGGCCGACCACACCACGAGCCGGTCGAATGCCTCTTCGACCGAATGCTCGTCCGACAGTTTTTCGAGCTGGTGGTGCTCGACCGCATCAGGGGGGTAACCGCGCAGCACGCCGTCTCCGAGGAGGACCACTGGCGAGACAATGCCTTCGACGTCGGGAGCCAGATAGAGTTGGCCGTCCATCAGCTCGATCTCGAAACGATCCAGACGCACCCGCTCGTTTCGGATCTGCCCGACGTGTACGACCTCAGCCTCCCTGAGGGCCTCGTAGCGTGGCGAGGGGCCAAGTCCCTCGGCGCTCTCGTCGCGTGTCTGCTCGCCGGCACGGGCCAGTGGGGGCGACATCGGGTCCGCGACGAGGCAGACGAGCCACCCGACGAGGAGCGGACCTTTGAGGCGTCGACTGACCCCGATGCGGCTGAGTGACGGAAGGGCCCGCAGCATGGGGCCAGCTTACCATCGGGACCTGGAATTGGCAGTGCGAACCGGCCGCCGGAGCAGGGTGTTCATCGGGGGCGGCCGGACCATGACACCCGGGACGAGGCGTCACAGACGAGGAACTTGAAACAGAAGCCGTCGGCTTCGGCACGGCTCGCGGAGCGGGCCGCGTCGCGAAGGTGCTAGAGATGGGAGGCAGCAAGTCCCGAGGCTGGTTCAGCGTTGCCTGAACAGCCTGCTTACGACGACACGGTGTACATGGCCCGGACGGGATGCCTCTCGTGACGCCCGTCGTCGACGCGCCGGAAGAGGCGTGGATCGGGGAGTCGCAACTATGGGGTGGCTAGGGGCGATTGTCCGCGTCCGGCCGGTCGGGTCGTCTCAGGCCGCGGAGGATGAAGGGAACGAGCACATCGACTTCCGTGGCATCGTCGTGCCCGGAGTCGACGCCGTAGAGCTTGCTCGAGTGAAGGAACTCCACGATCGGTGCGAGCACGGCTGTTACCAGGACCGAGGGGGGGCCTGGCGCGAACACTCCTTCCTCCTGCCGCCGCGCTATCCAGGATCCCACGAAGTTCGGTACCGCGCTGTGCGCCAACTCGTCGGTGAGGCGGGCGTTCTCCGCCGCCTCCCCTTCCAGCAACGCGAACTGCATCAGCCGGTGTAAATCCCGATCTCGCGTGTATCCCGCGCACACGCCGTGGAATAGCGTTCGTAGCAGATAGCGGTCGTCTCCGGCGTCGGCCAGGCGCTCGAGTAAGCTGACGAACTCCGCGCTACCGGACTCGGTCCGATGCTGGAACGCCGCGCGGTACAACGAGTCCTTGGTCTTAAAGTGCTTGAAGATCGTGGCTTCACTGATCGCGGCGGCATCGGCGAGTGCCTTTGTGGTGGTGCCGTTATAGCCGTGACGACTGAACAGTGAGATCGCCACCTCGATAATCTGGACTCGTCGCGCTGCGCTGGTCAGTTTCGTGCCGCGATTCGTCCGTGGGGTGTCCGCCGCCGCATGTCTACTGCCGGAAACTTTCATGATTCGTCTCTTAGGGTGACCCCTCACGCCGGACCATTATATGGTGGTCGGCTCCAGGCGATGTTGCAGAGTGATTACACAGTTACATTGGTTCAGATTTGTACCGATGCCTCGGGGACAGTCTGGAATGGCTATTGTCTCTAAATGGTTAAAGGAGACGGCAGGGTCGTTCATTTGGCGTGACCGTGGGAATCTGGCTAGTGGCGGGCGTTGCCCTGGTGGCGGCCGACTTCTGGGAGGAGCAGTCCTTCACCGAATGGTCCGACAAGGACGTCCAGAAGATGCTCGCCGACTCGCCTTGGGCCCAGCAGGTTCGGATCGCGGTCGGCAACCTCTCCGAAGACGTGCTGCCGACCGCGGCGCAACCGGCGGTCCCGGGCGACTGCGGCGTCGGTCAAGCAGGACCTCGTCCGGCAAGCGACCGGTCTCGGCGCGCCGGTTCCTGCCCAAAGCCAGTAGATGCTGGACCAGGCCGAGCCGTTCTATGCTGGGACCCTGTTCGGGATCCCGCCGTCGATGTCAGTGCTGGGAACGATGCGAGACGCGCTGATTGCCGAGACTTCGCTGCGCCGGAAGGACCGAGAGCCGATCGTTCCCGAGGACGTCCGGTTGTTCCAGAACGCCGACGATGGGATGATCAGGGTCATCTTCCTGTTTCCAAAGGCCGACGTCATCACCCCGGATGACAAAGACGTCGAGTTGGTTACCTGGTTGATCGATAGCGAGGCCAAGAAGACGTTCAAGCTCGAAGACATGATGTTTAACGGAACACTCGCGCTCTAGACCACCTCGCGCGCCTCGCGCATGTTCGCCCGACTCCGCCGCCGGCTGCCCCCCATCGCGGTCCACAACCATGTCACTGCTCCGACTGCTGCGCGCCGCCCTGCGCCCGTACCGCCCACAACTATTAGGGGTGGTCGTGTTTCAGCTGGTGGCGACGATGGCGTCGCTGTTCCTGCCCAGCCTGAACGCTGACATCATCGACCTGGGCGTGACCCGCGGGGACACTGGCTATATCACCCGCAGTGGGCTCACGATGCTGGTGGTGGCCCTGGTCCAGATCGGCGGCACCGCGACCGCCGTCTACTTCGGGGCGCGCACGGCGATGGGCGTTGGTCGCGACCTCCGGTCCGCCGTCTTCCGACAGGTTGGCACGTTCTCCAGTCGCGAGGTCGCCCACTTCGGTGCGCCGTCGCTCATTACCCGCTGCACCAACGATGTCCAGCAGGTGCAGATGGTGGTGCTGATGGCCTGCACCATGATGGCCAGCGCCCCCATCATGATGACCGGCGGGGTGGCGATGGCGGTGCGAGAGGACGCCGGACTTTCTTGGCTGCTGATGGTGGCGGTGCCCGCCATGGTGCTGAGCCTGGGCTTCGTCATCGTCAAAGTGATGCCGGCGTTCAGGGCGATGCAACGTCGCATCGATGCGGTGAACAAGACCATGCGCGAGCAGATCATCGGCATCCGCGTGGTCCGGGCCTTCGTGCGGGAACCGTTCGAGACCGCTCGGTTCGGTCGGGTCAACCGCGACCTCACCGGCATCGCGCTGTTCGTCGGGCGCTGGATGGCGGCGATGTTTCCGGTGGTCATCCTGATTCTCAACGCGTCGAGCGTGGCGGTGCTCTGGTTCGGCGCACAACGGGTCGACGCCGGAGTGATGCAGATCGGGTCGCTCACTGCCTTTCTGGCCTATCTCATCCAGATCCTGGTCGCGGTGATGATGGCCACCTTCATGTTGATGATGGTGCCACGCGCTGCGGTCGCCGCGGACCGCATGACCGAGGTGCTCGACACCGATTCGACGGTGGTACCGCCGTCCTCCCCCGTTCTCACGGTTTCGGAGCGGGCCACGGTGCGCTTCGACAACGTGTCATTCAGCTATCCGGGGGCGAGCCACGCGGTGCTGCAGGAGGTGAGCCTCGTCGCCGAGCCAGGGAAGACGACGGCCATCATCGGGTCGACGGGTGCCGGCAAGACCACGCTGCTTTCGTTGATACCGCGACTGTTCGACGTGACCGCCGGCCAGATCGTGGTCGACGGCGTCGACGTCCGCCAGCTCGACCCGGATCTGCTCTGGAGTCGGATTGGCCTGGTGCCACAGAAGGGATATCTGTTCTCCGGCACCGTCGCCTCGAACCTGCGTCACGGCCGACCGGACGCGACCGATGCGGAACTGTGGGCCGCGCTCGACACGGCCCAGGCGCGTGTCTTCGTGGAGAAGATGCCCAAGGGCCTCGAAACCTCCATCGCGCAGGGGGGCACCAACGTGTCCGGCGGGCAACGGCAGCGGCTGGCGATCGCCCGAGCGGTGCTGCGTGAGCCTGAGATCTATCTTTTTGATGACGCCTTCTCCGCGCTCGACCTCGCCACCGACGCCCGGGTCAGACAGGCGCTCCGGCCGCTGACCAACGACGCCGCGGTGCTGGTGGTGGCGCAGCGGGTGTCTTCGATCGTGGATGCCGACCAGATTCTTGTGCTCGAGGACGGCCAGATCGTCGGGCGCGGCACGCACTCGGCGTTGCTCGACGGCTGCACCACATACCAGGAGATCGTCGAGTCGCAGGGAGGACCAGAGCATGGGTGACAACATCATCCATGCTCTGGTCCTCATGGCGGAGGACGTGGCGTGAGCGCTGAGACCCCCCGCCGACCCGACACGCTCAAGCAGACCGAACGGGCCCGCGCCCAGGGGCCGGGTCACGCGCCGATGATCGGCCAGAAGGCGATCAACTTCCTGCCGTCTGCCAAGCGGATACTGCGGCACGTGCGGCCAGAACGGCAAAAGGTCGTGGCCGTGGTCGGACTCGCCGTCACGGCGGTCGGCCTGTCGGCCATCGCCCCGCGGATCCTCGGCCGGGCCACGGATCTGGTCTTCGCCGGCGTCTTTGGCCGCCAGCTCCCTCCCGGGCTGTCTCCCGCCGAGGCGGCCGAGACACTCCGAGCGGACGGCGAGACCCTGGTGGCTGACATGGTGGCCGGCATGGAGTATCTGGTGCCCGGTCAGGGCGTCGACTTCGCTGCGGTGGGTCAGGTCCTGCTGTTCGTGCTGGCGGTCTACACCCTGTCGGGGCTGCTGAGCTGGCTCCAGGGGTATCTGCTCAACGATGTGGTGCAGGGCACGGTCCGACGACTGCGCGACGAGGTCGAAGCGAAGATCCACCGCCTGCCACTCGGCTACTTCGACCGACAGCCCCGCGGCGAACTGCTGAGCCGGGTGACCAACGACATCGATAACGTCGCCCAGAGCCTGCAGCAGACCATGAGCCAGATGCTGACGTCGCTGCTGACCGTGCTCGGCATCATCGTGATGATGCTGTCCCTCTCGCCCAGTCTCGCGGTGGTCGTGCTGGTCACGATACCGATCAGCGTAGTGGTCACCGGGCTGATCATGAAGCGATCGCAGCGCTTCTTCGTCGAGCAATGGCGACTGACCGGCGCCCTCACCAGCCGGGTCGAAGAGGCGTTCACCGGCCACGATCTGATCACGGTGTTCGGTCGCCGGCGGGAGGTCGACGCGGCGTTCGAGCGGGGCAACCAGGAGCTGTTCGACGCCGGCTTCGGCGCCCAGTTCATCTCCGGGTTGATCATGCCGCTGATGTTCTTCATCGGTAGTCTGAACTACCTGATCATTGCGGTGATCGGAGGCCTGCGTGTGGCCGGTGGCACGATGAGCCTGGGCAGCGTGCAAGCGTTCATGAGCTACGCCGGACAGCTCACCCACCCGCTGAGCCAGCTCGCCTCGGTGGCGAACCTGCTGCAGTCTGGAGTGGCGTCGGCCGAGCGGGTGTTCGAGCTGCTCGACGCCGAGGAGGAGCCGGAGGATCAGGCCGCCAGGTCGTTGCCGGCGGTCCGTCGAGGCCGGGTGGAATTTGACCAGGTGGCGTTCAGCTACGACCCGGACGCCCCGGTCATCAGGGATCTGTCACTGGTGGCGGAGCCGGGGCACACGGTCGCGATCGTCGGGCCGACCGGCGCGGGCAAGACGACACTCGTCAACCTGCTCATGCGGTTCTACGACATCGACGCGGGACGCATCACCCTGGACGGCATCGACATCACTGAGATGCGCCGAGGCGACCTGCGTGGCCAGGTCGGTATGGTGCTTCAGGACACCTGGTTGTTCGAGGGCACCATCCGCGAGAACATCGCCTACGGCCGCCCGGACGCGACCGACGACGAAGTGCTGGCCGCGGCCCGCGCGACCTTCGTCGACCGGTTCGTGCACCATCTGCCTGACCAATACGACACGGTTGTCGCCGACGAGGGCGGCAACCTCAGTGCCGGTGAGCGGCAGCTCATCACGATTGCGCGTGCGTTCCTCGCCGACCCGGCGTTGCTCATCCTCGACGAGGCCACGAGCTCGGTCGACACCCGCACCGAGGTGCTGGTGCAGCACGCGATGGCGGCGCTGCGCAGTGACCGGACGAGCTTCGTGATCGCGCACCGCCTATCGACCATTCGCGACGCCGACCTGATCCTGATGATGGAGGACGGACAGATCGTCGAGCGCGGCACCCACGACGAGCTGCTCGCCGCCGACGGCGCCTACGCCGCGCTCTACGAGACACAATTCACCGCCGCCGTGGCCTAGTGCGGTGTCGGCATTCGCAGCCGCGGGTCTTTAGACCCGCCCCCGGAAGACCGTTGTTCTTCAGCACCTTGCGACGGCAGCGTAAGTAAGCGAATACTCACTCTGGAGTATCATTGGTCATCGCGGTTGGATGTCCTGCGCCAGCCCGCGCGTCAACGATGAGCCTGAGAGATAGCGACATGCGGATCCGAGGAAAGAAGACGATTGGACGATACCCGCGCGCGGTGGCGGTGTGCGCCGTCACGATGACCCTCACACCTTTGGTCGCGTCTGCGCAGGTGCCGCGCACGCCCTGGGGTGACCCCGACCTCGGGGGCCTCTTTGACTACAGCAGCGTCACCCCGATGCAGCGCCCCCAGGAGTTCGCCGACCAGGAGTTTCTGACCGAGGAACAGGCCGCGGCGCTCGAGCAGGGGGCGGTGGACCGCGACCGCGCCGCTCTCGAGGCGCCAGTGCAGCGCTCGGAAGCGGGCGACTTCGCGGGCGCCAACGGTCATGCTTGGCAGTGGGGCCTCGAGTTCGGCACCAAGGTGGTGGCCGACCGGCGGACCTCCCGGATCATCGACCCCTCGAACGGGCGGTATCCAGAGACCACCGAGGCCGCCAAGGCGGATCAGGCGCGCCGTCGAGGCTTTGGGGCCATCCTGCCCGCCGACGACTACTTCGACCTGGGCCAGGGCGACCGGTGCCAGGCGCTGCACGGCCTCCCGCTCTCGCCGCTCCCCTACAACAACCTGGTGCGGCTCTTCCAGACCGAGGACTACTTCGTCATTTATGCCGAGGCGTTCCGTACCTGGCGCGTCGCGCCAATCTCGGACCGACCCCATGGCACGCTCAGACAGCGCACCGGCGACCTGCGCGCGCACTGGGACGGCGACACGCTCGTCGTCGAATCGACGTTGTACTCGCACCGACTGCAGCAACTGTCAGGCTCCGGAGAAGGGCTCCGGATCTTGACTGAGCGCTTCACCCGGGAGAGTGACGACCTCATCCGTTACGAGTACACCGTGGATGACCCCACCCGTTGGACCAAGCCATGGACCGCGGCGATCTCTCTGCGACAGACTCCGGGTCCGCTGTTCGAGGTAGCCTGCCACGAGGGCAACTACGCGGTGCCGAACATCCTGCGTGGGGCGCGCGCCCAGGACGGCACGCCGGACGAGCCGCCGGACGAGCCAGGCATCATCTGCTGGGACTGCGAACCGCCCGCCTAGCCGTCTCGCCTATCCGAGTCCGCGGAACGGCACGTGGGGCGCGGTCGCCGGTGGCAAGGCTGTGGGATACTGAGCGGCATGCGACGAGGACTGATGGCCGTTGCGGTCTCGCTGGCCGTCGCGGCCGGGGCGTTCGGACAGCCGGCCGGGGTGGGGGACGACACGGTCGCGGTCGAGCCGTTCGTGAACCTGACGGGGCAGGCGGAGGACGCCTGGATCGGCGCGGGCATCGCCGACTCCCTGATGGCTGGTCTGGCCCCGCGGTTCACCGTCGTCGCCGCGAACGGGACTGAAGAGACCCGCCTGGTGCTAGCCGGCGCCTACCAGCGGTTGGCCGACCAGATCCGGATCACAGCCACCCTGACCCAGCGCGCAACCGGAGACGTCGTGCGGTCGGCCAAGGTCGACGGCGCGCTCGACGACCTGTTCGCGCTTCAAGACTCAGTCGTCGCGGCGTTGCTGGAGACGGCCCTGCCACCCGCCACGTCCCAGACTCGGTCGTCGGTTCCGCCCCCGGCGCCGCCTGCCGCCGCCCCGTTCTCGGCCGTGACGCCGTCGCCGTCCTCCGCGCCGGCCGGTTCGGTGGCCGAGACTGGCGTTGCGGTTGGAGGTTCGCAGCTCACGACGATCGACGGCCCCCCGCCTCCGGTGGCGCCGGCCACCGTCAATCGGGACGAGCAGGGACGGGCGACGGTGCGGGCCGTCCGCCTGAGCGAGGGCCTCCGTCTCGACGGGCGGCTCGACGAGTCGGTCTACCGCGACGTGCCGCCGATCTCCGGGTTCATCCAACAAACTCCCGTCGAGGGGGCCTCAGCGACGGAGAAGACCGAGGCGTGGGTGATGTTCGACGACACGAACGTCTACGTTTCGGCGCGCGCCTGGGACCGGGCGCCGGAGAGCGAGTGGGTCGCCAACGAGCTCCGGCGCGACGCGAACCAGATCCGCCAGAACGACCTGTTCATGGTGCTGTTCGACACGTTCTATGACCGGCGCAACGGCGTGGCATTCCAGACCACCCCTATCGGGGCGCGTTCCGACTTCCAGGTCACGAATGAAGGCAACCCCAACCTCGACTGGAACCCGGTGTGGGACGTCCGCACCGGACGGTTCGACGGCGGCTGGACGGTCGAGATGGAGATTCCGTTCAAGTCGCTCCGCTATCGGGCCGGGGATGAGCAGATCTGGGGCGTGCAGCTCCGTCGGGGCATCCGCCGGAGGGCGGAGATGGCCTACCTGACGGCGTTGCCGATCTCGGCCGCGGGCGGTGGCGCCGGCGCCGGTACGGCTGGTGTGTTCCGGGTGTCGCAGGCTGGGACGCTGGTCGGTCTGGTACCCCCGGCCGCAGGCAGGAATCTCGAAATCAAGCCCTACGCGATCGGTGGCCTGACCAGGAATGTGGTGACCAATCCATCCGGTGGCCACGTGCGCGATGGCGACGTCGGGCTGGACGTGAAGTACGGCCTCACCGACGGGCTCACCGCTGATCTCACCTACAACACCGATTTCGCCCAGGTGGAGGTGGACGAGCAGCAGGTCAACCTGACGCGGTTCAGCCTGTTCTTTCCGGAGAAGCGGGAGTTCTTCCTGGAGGGGCGTGGGATCTTCGACTTCGCGCGCGGCGGCTTCCGCGCGGCGGGCGGTGGGGGGTTCTTTGGCGGTGGCAATGCGCCGACGCTGTTCTACAGCCGCCGGATCGGGTTACAGGCCGGGGAGGTGGTGCCGATTCTGGGTGGCGGGCGGGTCACCGGGAAGGTCGGTCCGTTCGACGTCGGGGCGCTCAGTATTTCGACTGACGACCAGGCGCTCGGGGCGGCCGAGTCGACCAACTTCACGGTGGTGCGGGTCAAGCGCGACATCCTGCGACGAAGCGCTATCGGTGGCATCTTCACCAACCGCACGGTGTCGCTCAGTGGCGACGGTTCCAGCCGCACCTACGGCGTCGACGCGACGTTCGCGTTCTTCGAGAACGTCGAGGCGCTCGGCTCCTACGCCCGGACCGAGACCCCGGGCCTGACGGGAGAGGACACGAGTTACCAGACGCGGTTCGGGTACGGAGGCGACCGATACGGGCTCCAGGTCGACCATCTGCTGGTCGAGGACAACTTCAATCCCGAGGTGGGTTTCCTGCGGCGCGACAACTTCCGTCGCACCTACGCCGAGGGCCGCTTCAGCCCGCGGCCGACGTCGCTCGCCTCGGTGCGGCAGTTCCGGATGATCGGGAGCGTTGACTATGTGCTGGCGGCCGACACCGAGGTGCTGGAGACCCGGACGAATCAGCTGCGGTTCCAGACCGAGCTTCAGAACAGCGACACGTTTGGGGTGACCCTGACCGACAGCTACGAGCTTCTGGTGGAGCCGTTCAGCCCGGGCGGTGCAGATTTCTCGGTGCCGGTCGGCGGGCACGCGTTCACCGACGCCGAGATCTCCTACCGGTTCGGCGAGCAACGCCCGTTCAGCGGGAGCGCGTCGCTCCAGCGTGGGGGGTTCTTCAACGGCGACATCACCGCGCTGACCCTGCGGCAGGCGCGGATCGCGATCCTGCCCCAGCTGTCGGTCGAGCCCAGTGTCTCGTTCAACTGGATCGACACCCCGCAGGGGTCGTTCCGGACCGACCTGGTGGTGACCCGTGTGAACTACGCGTTCAACGCGCGGATGTTCTTCAGCGGCCTGGTTCAGTACAACTCGGCCAGCGACACCGTGAGCAACAACCTGCGGTTCCGATGGGAGTACAGTCCGGGCAGCGAGATCTTCGTGGTCTACACGGAAGATCGCGACACGGTGACCCTCCGCCCCAACCGCTTTACCGACCTCCGCAACCGCGGCTTCGTGGTGAAGTTCAACCGGCTGTTTCGGTTGTAGACGTGAGGTGGGTCGCAGCTACGGGGCTGCCTGACGCACCACCTCGACCACGTTCCCCGAGGGGTCGTCGGCCAGGAACATCCCGGCGCTACGTTCCCGGACCCGCAGCCCACCGGCCTTGACCCGCCCGAGGATGGCGTCGAACTCGGTCGAGTAGATGGCCACGACCGGATTCTCGCTCTTGGGTTGCGGCCCGTCGCCCTTCGGCTCGAACAGGGCGACGAACATCCCCGCCCCGACGTCCATGAACACCTCGTCGAAGGTGTCGGTCTCGATCCGCTGTCCCGGCTCCGCCCCGAAGATTCGGACGAAGAACTCTTCGGCGGCCGCGCGGTCCTCGACGATGAGCCTCGCGCCGCCCACCGCTGGTGGCCCGTCGCGCTCCACCAGTTCGACGGCGTTGCCACTGGGGTCGACCACGATGGCGAGCCGCACCCCGCCGGTCGCCTCGCCCGAGAACACCTGGAACGGTTGCCCGGCGGCCTCGAACCGAGCGGCCACCGCGTCCAGGTCCGGCAGGAAGACGACCGAGACCGGATGGGGGCTCTTCTTCACCATCTCCTTCACGGTATAGGCCAGCAGCCCCATCCGACCGTTCTCGCTCCATCCCATGAACGGCTCCACGAGCCGCCCCTCCGCGACGAAGCGACGAAGCTCCGGCATACCCACGAGGTCCTCGTAGAACGTCTTGCTGATGCTGACGTCGTCGATGGTGAACTTCGTCGTGGTGACGGTGTGGGGTGACGTCGTGTTCGTCTGTGCCGCGGCGTCAATTGGGAGCGCGAGTGCGATCACGGCACTCAGCAGGATTGCCTGTCGGACGTATCGGTTTGCCATCACGGTCTCCTTGGCGGGCTTTGAACACCTCATCGAAGGTGAGGGTTAGCGCCTCCTGAACAGGTCGCTCTGCACGACCTCGTGGATCATGGCCCGGATCGGATGTCCGTCGGCTTGTCCGCCGTCGACGATTGCCTCCATCGAGTCCCGGTCCGCGAACTCGATTTCGGCCCCGGTCGAAAAGACCAGCAGCTGGGAGGCGAGATGGCGCGCCACCTGATCGAGCTCGCTCTCGAGCAAGAGGCGCTTGTATTCCTCGATCCCGCCGAACGGGTCACCCTGCGGCGTCAGGCCGCTGGCATCGACCGGGGCGCCCTCGGTGAATGGCGCCAGAGCGGTGAACCCTCCACCCACGTCAATCACGCCGCCAGGGACGCGGTACTTCGTACGGAAGGTGCCGATCGGATCGAACGATTCCAGGGCGAACCCGGGTGGATCGATCGTGCGATGACAATTCGCGCAGACCGGGCTCGAGCGGTGTGCATCGAGCTGCTCGCGGATGGTCGTCGTGCCGCGGGTATCTGGCTCCGGGATGTCCACCGCGGCAGGCGGTGGTGGCGCCGGGCGGCCCAGTAGATTGGTCAGCACGAAATTGCCGCGCGGAATCGGCGATGTGGTGGTTCCGTTGGAGGTGATCTTGTGGACGCTGGCCTGCGTCAGCAGACCTCCACGCGGGCTGTCGGCCGGCAGTTCGACTCTCCGCATCTGCTGCCCTTCGACCCCCGGCACCCCGTAGTGATCCGCCAGTCGCCGGTTCAGGAACGTGAACTCGGCGTCGACGAGGTTGCCGGCCCCGAGGTTCTGGGCGACGAGCTCGCCGAAGAAGAGCTGGGTCTCCTTCGCCATCGCCTGCCCCAGCCGATCCTCGTACTCGGGATAGAGCCCCGGGTCCGGCGAGGTCGCCTTCAGCTCGTAGAGCCGGAATGCCTGCCCCGTGAAGTCGTTGACGAACCGCGCCGTCTTCGGGTCGTCCAGCATCCGGTGCACCTGAGCGGTCAACACCGTTGGGTCTGACAGCCTGCCCTCACGGGCGAGGTCGAGCAGCGGCTCGTCCGGCATGCTCCGCCACAGGAAGTAGGACAGCCGGGTGGCCAGCTCGAAGTCGTCCAACTCGCCCTTTGCACCGGCGACACCGCCATGGTACAGAAACGGCGGAGCGCTCAAGATAGCGCGGAGCGGTACGCGCAGCGCCTCCACAAACGGCCGCCCGGCGTCCAGCAACGGACGAGCCAGACCGGCGTAGGCCTCGAGCTCGCTCCCGTCCGTGGCCAGCGGTCGACGGAACGCGCGAGGCGCGAACGCCGCCACGATCTCCTCGACATGCGCGTACGGATCCTTGGTGAGCTGGAGCTCCCCGTCTTCGTCGAACTCGATTCCGGTCAGTAGCTCCCGAGTGCTGGGTGGCGGCCAGGTGTCGAGCAACGGCCCCTCGATCGTCATCGACTTCAGCGCGAGCCCTTCACCCGGAAAGTCCTTCAGTATGTCGAAGTAGCCGAGCGACGGGTCGGCCGGCTGGAACATGCCCCGGTGGGTGCCCTCCGGGAAGTCGAGATCGGCCGGTGAGACACCGATGAGCTCGCCCGGACGCATGAACGGCGTCACTTGCACGGTCCGGGGTGTCTCACCCACAAATTCGAACGAACCGATCAATTCGTCGAGTGAGGCCGCCACACCCGAGAGCCGCCCCTTGTATACCAGCAGCCCGACCGGCGTGTCCGCCTGATACGGATAGGCCTCGACGCTCACACGATACCGACCCGGATAGGGCACGCCGAATCCTTCTTGCAGGCTGTGGAACGTGTATGTCGACGTGAAATCGAAGAACGCCACGTAGGCGTCGTCGAGCTGCTTGATGCTGCCCAACCCCAGGGCTCTCGCCTGGCTGATGCCATAGAGATACTGGGACTTCGCGTAGTCGATGTAGTACGCCTCGCTCGGAGGTGGTGGCCCGAACACGATGGCCGCGTCGAGCGCCCGGTCGGCCGCCGCGAGATAACTCTGCACATGCAGGGCCGACATGCTCTGGTTCGCGGCCACGGTGTCGAAGCCGCCGGAGTCGGCCTCCGCCGGTAGCCCTTGCGCCAGCTCGGCGCCAACCGCCTCGTCGAGGTGGAGCAGATCCGAGACGGTGTGTCCGTATTCCAGGCGGGTCAACCGACGGAGCGGCGTCCGCTGCTCGCCGCGAGTGGCCAGATTCGCGTCGACCAGCGCGCGTTTCAACGACGTGAGGGCCGTGTCAACCAGCGCCTGGTCGGGCCGGGGCGCGGGCGCCGGTGGCATCTCTTCCCGCTCCAGCCGTTCGTAGACTTTTTCCCAGGCCTGGAACGTGTCGTGGTCGGCGAGGTCGAACCCCAGCGAGTCCAGGTTGAGCGGGGTGACGGTGCGGGCGCCGTGGCAGCGAACGCACGAAGTCTGGACCAGCGGCGCCACGTCCGCCTCGAAAGATTGCGCGCCAGCGGTGGCGGCGGCCAGCCAGAGAGGCACCGCCAGGGCGGCACATCGGGTGCGGGTCATCGTTTTCGTTCTCCAGGCGATCCAGTCGCCCGCGTCCGTGGTCAACTCCAGGTGAGCGTGCCGGTGCTCTGCCCGAACTGGTCGGTCTCCACCCCCAGATGCTGGAGCATGGTCACATACAGGTTGCAGAGTGGGGCGTTCTCACCTTCGTGCACAACGTGCTGTCCGTGCGAGAAGCCGCCGCCGGCCACCAGAATCGGGAGGTCGGTCGCCGTGTGCGCGTTGGCGTTGCCGAGGTTGCTCCCGAACAGCACCGTGGTCTGGTCGAGCAGCGAACCGTTGGCGTCGCTCTTCGCGCCGAGATCGGTCAGCAGGCCCCCGAACGCTTCGACGAGCTGGAGCTCAACCCTCTTCAGTTGCTCGATCTTCGCCTCGTCCTGCCCATGGTGCGACAGGCTGTGCTGGTCGGAGGTGACCCCTTCGACACTCGGTACCACGCCGTGGTCCTGGATCATCAGGCTGATCACCCGCGACGAATCGGTTTCGAAGATCAGCGGAATGAGACTGAACATCGCCTTGACCCGGGCCACGAGATCGGCCGGATTCGGGATCTCGTCAGGTTGAGCCGCGTCGACGACCGGCTTCGCCCGTTGCTGCCAGGCTTGGACCTCCCCAAGATCCTCCTCGGCGGTCCGCACCGCATCGAAATAGGCGTCGAGGGTGCGCTGGTCGGTCGCGCTCACGCGGCGGCGAAGTGCGGTAGTCTGCGTCTTGAGCCGGTCCAGGATGCTGCCGCCGTCGTCGAGGCTCTGCGCTTCACGTTCGATTTCCTCTGGCGTGCCTTGTAAGAACAACTTGCGATACAGCTCCGCCGGGCTGGTTTCGGCCGGCACCATCGCGCCGCTGGTCGTGAACGACTGGCTTTGTGCCGTCAGAGTGCCCAGCACCAACGACGGGAACCGCGTCACATAGCCGAGGTGATTGGCCGCCACCTGGTCGACCGAGATCGTGTTCCGGAATCCGTCAAGCCCCGGCCGGCGAGCCGACGTGAGAAACGTGATCTCGGAATTATGCGGCTGGCGTCCGCTCTGTTCCTCGTGTGCGTATCCCGAGAACAGCGTGTACTTGTCCCGGTGCGCGTCGATGAGCGACAGATACTCGGTCGCCTCGTAGCCGGCGCCGGCCGTCGTCGGAAACCAGGAGTCCGAGTACAGCCCGAGCGTGTTGCAAATGTTCAGCATCCGCTTCGGCGAGGCAGCGACCGCTCGCGCCAGCGCCGGGTGCATCGATTCCAGCATCGGCAGCGCCAGTGCAACACCGGAGGCCCGCAGGAAGGTGCGTCGGTTGACTGACGGGATCATATCTACTGTCTCCTGAAGGGATCGCTCGTCACGACTCCACGAATCATCGCACGCATCGGATACCCGCGGTCGGCGAGACGCTTGAGGACGCGCTCGACCGCGTCGCGGTCCGCAAGTTCGATGTCGGCCCGCCGCTGGGATGCCCGCCCCACAAAACGAGCCTCGAAAGACGACGAAGGGCGGTTTCCTGGCAAGCCGTTCGTCTGGCAAGGCGAAAGGAGGGAGCATGCAGGTGGCATGTGACCGACGAAGCAACGCCACCAGGCGGACGGATCGCCAGGAAACCTAGGGTTTGGGGTGGCCCAATAGCCACTCGACGACGAGCGGGGTGAAGTGCTCCGACAGCTCGGGCAAGTGGGCCCCGTCGGCGATGGTCCAGAGCTCGGCCGAGCCACCCGCCTTGCAGCCGTTCGCATGGCGGGTAATGGTGGACTCCATCCCGTCCAGACCGCGGTCGAGGTCGAGCATGCCGGCGTCGACGCCGCCACCTGAACATCCGTTGCGTTGTGCCCAGTTCGCCACCGACTGCGTCGCGCTGGGATAGGCGCTGCCCTGAATCTCTCCCCCGTCGTAGGAAATCGCGGTGTCGCCGGTGCCGTGGATTTGGAGCACGTGAATCGGGTGCGCGGGCGCCGGACGCTCGCCGGCCTCGTCAGCGCCGGCCAGGCTCACGATGGCGGCGATGTCGTGCCCCTTCTCGTAGGCGAGCCGGTGCGCCATGAACGCGCCGTTCGAGTGGCCGAGGATGAACACCCGCTTGTCATCGATCCGGTACTTTGCCTTGACGGCGTCGATCAGGCCCGAGATGTAGCTGACGTCATCGAGGTCCTTGCCCTCCCAGTTACAGCAGGCGGAAGACGCGTTCCAGAACCGTGGGTTGCCGTTGGCGGCCGACGGGGTGCCATCGGGCGCGACCATGATGAATCCGTAGGTGTCGGACAGACCGGAGAGGCCCATGTACTGGTCTTGCCCCGCACCCGTGTTGCTGTAGGTGTGCAGCAGCACGATGAGCGGTGCTGCGACGTCTCCGGTGTAGCCGGCTGGTACGGTCACCGGCAATGCGCCGCGGCCGGCATCGATGGTCTGGGCCTGGACCGAGCCGGCCCAGGCGAGCAACGCGACGGTGACAACGGCGGTGGCTGTGGTGCGCATGGTGGTGTTCTCTCCTCGACACGAATGGGACCTCTCTACGCGGGCGACCACTATAGGGGAGGTGCCGGTCTCGTTCAACGATCCCGCCAGGCGTCGACCCGTGGGTGGCGACCCGGCCGTGAAAGACATTTCTCTTGCAACCCCCCAGCGTGAGCCACTAGGGTGAGCGTCTACTCGATTGCCGATCCATCGCAGGGAGAGTTCACATCATGCGTCGAATGCCCTGGACCCTCGCCGTCGCGGTGGTGACAGGAGCGCTTGGCTCCGCGGCGGCGGATGCTCAGCCCTCCGGCCCGTGGCAGAGTTACGGGACTGAGAACGGCGAGTGGCGCAGCTACGCCGGCAACACCGCCGGGCAGAAGTACTCGCCGCTCGACCAGATCGACGCTAGCAACTTCAGCCAACTGGAGAGCGCCTGGGAGTGGACATCGGTCGACCGGATGCTGAGCCGCACGACGGCCGACGGAAGCGAGTGGTACGCGCCGCTCGACAGCATCGTGGAGTCGCTGGTCGCCAATACCCCGAATCTCTACCGGGAGGGCCAGTCGCCAAACCCGTCCCGGTTCCAGGCGACCCCGCTGATGATCGACGGCGTGCTCTACTTCAACACGCCGCTCTCGCAGGGCGTCGCGGTCGACGCGACGACCGGAGAGACGCTCTGGGTGTTCAACCCGAAGACCTACGAAGAGGGCACGCCGTCCATGTCCGGCCCATGGACCCAGCGCGGTGTGGCCTACTGGACCGACGGCGACGGGGACGAGCGGATCTTCTGGGGTACGGGCGCCGGCTACCTCGTCTGTGTCCAGGCGACGTCCGGACGGCCGTGCCCGGACTTCGGGCCGGACGGCAGCGGGATGGTCGACGCGATGGACGGCGTCCCGCGCGCGGTCCGGGAAGACCGCGACTACCTCAACGCGTTTCTCTACTCCATCAACTCGCCCCCGATCATCGTGCGCGACCGGGTCATCCACGGTTCGCACATCGCCGACGTGCGGGTCACCAAGGAAGCGGTGCCGGGATGGGTGCGGGCCTGGAACGTGCGGACGGGCGCGCACGAGTGGGACTTCCACACCGTACCCAACAGCGCCGACGAGTTCGGGTCCGATACGTGGCTGAACGAGTCGTGGCGCTACTCGGGGAACGGCAATGTCTGGTCGATGCTGGCCGGCGACAACGAACTGGGTTACGTGTATCTGCCGACCGGCACCGTCACCAACGACTACTACGGGGCGGACCGGTTGGGCGATAACCTTTTCTCTGAGTCGATCATCGCCGTCGACATCGAGACCGGACAGCGGGTCTGGCACTTCCAGGCGGTACACCACGGGCTGTGGGACTGGGACTTTCCCACCCACCCGAACCTGCTCGACATCACCGTTGACG
>JAPYUM010000007.1:21860-82006 GCA_029940535.1 Vicinamibacterales bacterium | reverse complement strand
TCGCGCGATACGACATCACGCCACGCGCACCCACCTTCCGGGTAACCCCCTAATGTGGCGCATGGCTTGAGCCTTGTGGCGCAGGCCTACAGGCCTGCGCCACAAGGCCTCACTCGTTTATCTGGCGGGAGGGCGCCGTCTGTCCTATGATCGATGGCAGTTCGTTCGCCAGGACGTCACGGACGGCTGGGCCGCTGAGCGCCCGGCTGAAGACACAGACCACGGGAAGCAGGAGTAGTCCACTGTGACACCAGCCTCAGCGTTCCGCCCCGGCGGTCAGTACTTCGCGCCGCTGCTTGGCGTCATCGCCGTCGCCATCGTGGCTGGTCTCGCCTCGTTCTACCTGCTCGGCCGGCCGGCTGCGCCGGCAGACCCGGAGCCGGTCGTCGAGGCTCCCGCGTTCTCCGCGACCCCTCGGCCCGCCGATGAGCCGCCTCCCCCGGTTCCGTTACCACCGCTCGCCGAGAGCGATGCCCTCGTGCGCGACCTCGTCTCCGCGCTTACTGCGCACTCGGCGGTCGCGGCCTGGCTGATTCCGGACCAGCTCGTGCGGCTGTTCGTGCTCGCGGTGGAGAACCTGGCCGACGGCAACAATCCGTCGGCCCGGCTCGCGCCGCTCCGACCGACCCAGCGGTTCCGGACGACGGGCACCGCGTCACAACCGTCTATCGACCCGGCCAGCTACGCACGGTACAACACGCATGCCGAGATCATCGCCTCGATCGACCCGGTTGGCGCCGCCTCGCTCTACCGTCGACTCTACCCCTTGATCACCGAGGCCTACACCGAACTCGGCCACCCGGATGGTGGATTCGACGATACCTTGCGTCGCGCCCTGGAGAATCTGCTCCGAACGCCGGTCCTCGAACGCGATGTAACCCTTGTACCCCGGGCCGCCTTCTTCGACTTCGCCGATCCGGAATTGGAGGCGCTGTTGCCCATCCAGAAGCAGTTTCTTGGTATGGGCCCGCGCAATGTGCGCGCCGTGCAAGCCAGTGTTCGCGACATCGCGCGCGAGTTGGGGATCACCCCATCCAGCCTGCCGACGCCCGTGGTCGTCCGATAGGTGACCGGTGGAACTCCGAGTCAAGCGTCTGACCCCGTCCGCCACGGTCCCCACGCGTGCCCACCCAGGTGATGCGGGACTGGATCTGTGTGCCGACGTCGACCTCGACATGGCCCCCGGCGACACGTGCCTGGTCAGCACCGGCCTGTCGCTCGAGCTCCCACCCGGCACTGAAGCGCAGGTGCGCCCTCGGAGCGGGTTGGCGTTGAAACACAGCGTCACCGTGCTCAACACCCCTGGCACCATCGACGAAGGCTACCGCGGAGAGGTCGGCGTCATTCTCATCAACCACGGCCGCACCGTCTTCGAGGTCCGACGGGGGATGAAGGTGGCGCAGCTCGTCGTGCAGCCGACGCTCGGGGTCGAGGTGACCGAGACCCAGACGTTGTCCGAGACTCACCGCGGTGACGGCGGCTTCGGGTCCACGGGCACCTGAGCCGGCCGCCGGAGCCCTGATCCCCCTCGCTGCTGCGCGCCATTGCGCGGAACGACACTCCCGGTCGCCCGTCTGGGCACCCCCGCCGGCGACGAGTGATAAGGTGAAACCACTCGGACTTTGCGGCATATGACCAGCACCTCAGACGACATCACGACGACCCGCCCGTTGCGCGTCGCGTTGTGTCAGTGCAATCTCCCGGTTGGCGACATCGACGGGAACCTGCACCGTATCAGCGGACTGATCGACCAGGCGTGCGCACAGGGTGCGGACCTGACGGTGTTTCCGGAACTCTCGGTGACCGGTTATCCACCGGAGGACCTGCTGCTCAACCCGCGTTTCGCTGACGCCGCCGCGGCAGGTGTCCGCGACCTCGCACGCTCGGTCTCAGAGACGGTGGTGTTGGTCGGGCTCCCGGATCTCACGGACGATCTCTACAACGCCGCGGCGGTGCTGGCCGACGGCGCGGTCGCCGCGACCTATCGGAAGCATTTCCTCCCGAACTACGGTGTCTTTGACGAGCAGCGCTACTTCGCCCGTGGCACGGATGGTCTGGTGCTTGACGTCGGTCGCGGGAGCGGCGCGCGTAGCGTTCGGGTCGGCGTCACGATTTGCGAAGACCTGTGGTACCCGGGGGGACCGGGCCAGTGGGCCGCGACCGAAGGCGGCGCCGAACTGGTCGTGAACCTGTCTGGGTCTCCGTATCACCGTGGAAAGGGCATCGAGCGAGAACGGATGCTGGCCCAGCGCGCCGCCGACTATGGATGTTTCATTGCGTTCTGTAACGCCGTTGGGGGCCAGGACGAGTTGGTGTTCGATGGCCACAGTCTGGTGCTTGACCCAACCGGCGCGGTGCTGGCGCGTGGGCGCCAGTTCGAAGAAGACGTGCTGCTGGTCACGATCGACGCGGTCAGTGCGTCGCGGCGGCGTCTGCACGACCCCCGATGGCGACAACCGGCCGATGACGGCAGTCGGCGGCTCCGCTCGGTCGCGGTGTCGGCCACCCCGCGCCCTGCGGGCCCGGTCAACTCGGTCGACGGGTCAATCCCGCCCACCCTCGACGAGGAGGCCGAGGTCTATCGCGCGCTGACCCTCGGCACGGCGGACTATTTCCGGAAGAACGGTTTTCGGCACGCCG
The DNA here is from genome assembly GCA_029940535.1 of Vicinamibacterales bacterium. GTDB lineage: Bacteria > Acidobacteriota > Vicinamibacteria > Vicinamibacterales > UBA8438 > UBA8438. Next base: position 79,366 of record JAPYUM010000007.1, on the reverse strand, counting down.
TGCTCGGACTCTCGGGTGGCATCGACTCGGCCCTCGCGTTGACCCTGGCCGCGGACGCGCTCGGTCCTGACGCGGTGACCGCAGTCTCCATGCCGTCGCGTTTCACGTCCGACATGAATCAGGAAGATGGTCGCGACCTCGCCGCGCGGCTCGGGGTGGCATTGCTGGAATTCCCGATCGCCGACCTGGCGACCGCCTACGATCAGGCGCTGGCCGGCCCGTTCGCCGACACCGACCCGGGCGTGGCCGAAGAGAACCTGCAGGCCCGTATTCGCGGCAACCTGCTCATGGCGCTGTCGAACAAGTTCGGGTGGCTGGTGCTGACCACGGGGAACAAGAGCGAGATGAGCGTCGGGTACGCGACGCTCTACGGCGACATGGCCGGCGGATTCGCCGTACTCAAGGACGTCCTGAAAACCTGGGTCTATCGCCTGTCCCGATGGCGCAATCGCGACCGCGAGGTCATTCCGGCGCGCATCATCGAGAAAGCGCCGACCGCGGAACTGCGGGCGGACCAGCTCGACAGCGACAGCCTGCCCCCCTATGACACGCTCGACGCCGTGCTCGAGGCGTATGTCGAAGAGGACCGAAGCCCCGACGACGTGGCGCGACTCGGCTTCGACGCGGCCCTGGTCGCCCGCATCGTGACCATGGTCGATCGGGCCGAATACAAGCGTCGCCAGGCGCCGCCCGGTATCCGAATCTCGGTCCGGGCCTTCGGTCGAGATCGACGGCTTCCGATTACCAACGGATATCGCCCTCGTTGAGGGCGGCAAGCTGAGCGAACTGGGCCTGAAGACGCTCACGGCCGCGGCCAGAACCAAGACCCGGAGGAAGAGATGCATGTGCTCCTGACCGGTGCCACCGGTTTCATCGGGTCCAGACTGCAGACTCGACTGTCCTCGTCGGGGCACCACGTCACGATCGTGAGCCGCGGCAGCCACGGGGACGTGACCTGGGATCCGGATGGGCTTCGGGCCGCCGTCGGTCGCAATGACGCCGTCATCCATCTGGCCGGCGAGAACCTGTTCGGCCGCCGATGGAGCACGACGCAGAAGGCGCGGCTGGTGTCCAGTCGTGTGCAGACGACGCGAGCGCTCGCGCAGGCGGTCGCCGACACCGGGTGCCACGTGTTCATCACGGCCTCCGCCATCGGCTACTACGGGACCAGCGACGAGCGTCGGTTCGTCGTCGGCGACGAGCCGGGCCACGACTTCCTGGCCCGCCTGTGCGTCGACTGGGAAACGGCCAGACAGCCGGCCCTCGACGCACCGAGTGTTCGCACCGCGACCATTCGTACTGGCGTCGTGCAGGGTCTGGGAGACGGAGCGTTGCAGAAGATGCTGCTCCCCTTCAAGCTGGGCATCGGCGGACCGATGAGTCATGGACGCCAGTGGGTCTCGTGGGTTCACCTGGACGACCTGGTGGGCATGTTTCTGTGGGTGTTGGAGAACGATCAGGCCCGTGGCGAATACAACGGCACTGCGCCCCATCCGGTCTCCAACGCCGAACTATCGCGCACGCTGGGCCGTGTGCTGCACCGGCCCGCGGTCATCCCGATGCCGGGTATCATGCTGCGCTTGGCGCTCGGAGAAGTGGCGGGCGTCGTCCTGGATGGACAGCATGTCACCCCAACCCGCGCCCTGGCCTCCGGATTCACCTTTCGGTTCCCAGAGCTCGAACCCGCGCTTCGCGAAATCTTGGTTTGACGGAGGTGCGCCCGAACCCCACGCGACGGCTACGCGGGGGCCCCGAGTGCGCCACGCCACCGCCGCGAGGCGCGCATTGTCGCGCGCCCTCGACCTTGCCTCCCTTGCTGGCGGGAGCTTCCTTCACCCGACGCCGGCGGGTCATAATGCGGGCGATACGCGATTGTTGGTACTCCCGATGTTCCTGGAGGTAGTCATGACGTGGTCCTACTCCCGTTCGCGGAAGCTGCTCAGCGCGGTGACGGTGGGCGCCGCCGTGGTTGTGCTCGTTCCGATCTCTGCGGTCCGAGGGGCGGTAGAAGACACGCTGCCGATGGCGAGCCCGGAAGAGGTCGGCATGTCGTCCGAACGCCTGCAGCGGGTCAGCGCCCTGATGAAGCGGAACATCGACGACGACCTTCTCGCGGGCACGGTCAGCCTCATCGCGCGCCACGGCAAGGTGGCGCATCTCGAGGCCCAAGGCTTCGCAAACGAGGAGGCTGGCGTCGCGATGACGCCGGACAACCTGTTCACGATCATGTCGATGACCAAGCCGATCGTGACCGTCGGATTGATGATGCTCTATGAAGAGGGGCATTTCCGACTCGACGACCCGGTCTCGAAATGGCTTCCGGCCTACGCGGACAAGAGCGTGCGACGGACGGTCGGCGGGCGGGCGGTTACGGAACCAGCGGCGCGGCCGGTGACCGTCCGCCACGTGCTGAGCCACCAGTCCGGGCTCAGTATCCGGCCACCGGCGGGGCGCGGCGGGCAACGCTCGGAGCGTCCCACCACGCTGTCCGAGGCAGTCGACGCGGCCGCAGACGTGCCGCTGGCCTTTCACCCGGGTGACGAATGGCAGTACGGAGCCTCGACCGACTACGTCGCGATTCTGGTGGAGAAAATCTCCGGAATGAGCCTCGATGACTACCTCCGCGACCGCATCTTCGAGCCGCTGGGGATGCTTGACACGCACTACAACATTCCCGAATCCAAGATCGACCGAGTGGCGGCGGTGTATCGGCCGACCGGTCCCACGAACACCATCGAGCTCTTCCGAGCGCCGGCGTTTCGCGAGCCCACGCGGTACTTCAGCGGACAGGCGGGACTGAGCTCGACCGCCGCGGACTATTTCCGCTTCCACCAGATGATGCTCAACGGTGGGGAGTTGGATGGCGTGCGGCTACTGAGCCCGCGCACCGTCAATCTGATGATCAGTAACCACGCGGGCGACAACCTGGTGTATGTGCGTGGTCCGGGCTACGGGTTCGGGCTGGGCTACGGCATCGTGATGGACCCCGGCCGGGCCACCGATCACCTCTCACCTGGCAGCTTCTTGTGGGGCGGCGCCTGGGGCACGGTGGCGTGGGTCGACCCGGCTGAGGACATGCTGGGCATTCTGATGATGCAGATCACGTCCTACGGGCATCTCAGCGTGCGACAGGACTTCTCGACCGTCGCATCGCAGGCGATCATCGAGACGAATCGTCACAATGCTCCGGCGGTGATGGGGTATCAGAGTCGGTACTAGATTTTCTGACGAAGCGTACCTGCGTGCCTCGCGTCCGCGGAGTGGGGCTGAGGCTCCTGATCACTCAATCGCGGCCATACGGGCCTTGAGCATCTTCCGGACGAATGCGGCGAGGCGCTGGTCAGCCGGCTCCACGCGGGCGCCGAACCGCTCTCGCATCCGGCCGACGATGTCCGCCAGTGATGTGTGTCCGTCGCACGCTTTCCAGATGAGTGAGCCGATATCGTCGAGCCGGATCCGGTAGTGCGGCTCCCCGAACTGCCGCGCCGCCCAGCGGCCGAACCGGCTCGGGCCCAGACGTGGGCGCAGCAACACACAGCGCCCGTCATCTTCCTGCCACTCCAGTAGACGCCGAGGCCGGACAGTGCCGAAGTCGAGGCCCCCGGCCATCACCTAGGAGGCTGAAGGGTGCTATCCGAGTCACTGGCGCTCAGCGGCACGTTCACCAGCATGTAGTAGAGCACCACGAACACCAGGGCCCCGAGCAACGCGCTCTCGGCAATGCGCGGCAACACCTGGTCTACCCCGAACGCGGACCCTCCGAGCACGACGAAGGCCAAGAGCACGGCCATCAGCGCTTCGCCCGCGATAAACCCGGAAGACAGCAGCACGCCAGTGTTGGTGGCTCGTGTGACCTGCGCCGCATCCGCCCCGCGAGCCGTGAGCGACCTCGACAGCATCCACGCCATCAGCCCGCCGACGAAGATGGCCGAGGTGGACCCGAACGGAAGATACATCCCGACCGCAATGAGCATGGGCGACGGCGAGTTGATCAGAATGAGCCCCAGCGCGAGGAACATCCCGGTCACGACCAGCGGCCATGCCATGTCGCCGCCGACGATGCCCTGCGCCATCAACGCCATGAGGCCGGCCTGCGGCGCCGGCAGCTCGGCACTCCCGATTTCGTAGACCCGGTCCATGGCGATCATCGGCCAAATCAGGACCATCGCCGCGATGCAGACACCGATAATCTCAGCCAGTTCCATTTTCCACGGCGTGCCGCCGAGAATGTGCCCCACTTTCAGGTCCTGCAACATGTCTCCCGCAATGCCGGCGGCGCAACACACAATGCCGGCCACGCCAAGCACCCCAAGAATCCCACCCGGTCCCGTAATCCCCATCCCAACCATCAGCACCGCCGCGATGAGGAGGGTGCTGAGCGTCAGCCCACTGATCGGATTGTTCGAGCTACCGAGCAACCCGACGAGATAGCCGGCCACGGCCGAGAACAGAAACCCAAGAATCATCATCACGACCGTCAGCACCAGCGCGCCCGGGAGACTCTGACTGAAGTACCAGTAGAGACCGGCGACCGGCACGGACATCGCCATGATGCCGAATCCGACCTTGGTGAAGTCGAGATCGAGGTTCAGGCGGGTCACCGCACCGCTGCCACTCCGGGCACTCTTGATGTCGGTAAAGGCGCGGCCGATTCCTTCGACGAGCGCCGTGCGGAGTTTGAACAGCGTGTAGAACGCGGCGACGATCATGGTGCCCACGGCCAGCGGGCGCACCTGCTTGAGCCAGACTTCCGTACTGAGGTCGATGAGCGCCGTCGTATCGGTCGCCTGTGCCGCCAGGGACGGGTTCAAGAACAATCCGAGCGGCACGAGCAGCAGCCACCCCATCACGGCGCCGGCGAAGAGCGTTGATGCGATGGCCGGGCCCACGATGAAACCAACCCCGACCAGCGCCGGTGACGCCGCCGGCGATTGCATGATGAACCCACCCACGTAGTTCACCTGCTGGCCGAGCATCTCGATGGTGGAGCGGCCCAGATTGACGAACGTTGTGGCCGAGCTCGACACGATCTGGACCCCGTTCGAGTTCTTGACCAACTCCCACAGCGCGGCGAGACCCATCGCCTGGAAGACATACTTCGCGCCGGTCTGACCGCCCTGGCCTGCCTTGACGAGCTCGGCCGCGGCGACGCTCTCGGGGAACGGGAGGTCTGCTTCGACCACCATCGTACGGCGGAGCACGATGATGAACAGGACACCCAACAAGCCCCCGACGAGCATGATGGCGGTGCTCTCCCAGTAGCGCAGCTCGTCCCACACGCCGCTGATGACGAACGCCGGAATCGTGAAGATGGCGCCGGCGACCAGCGCCTCGCCGACCGAGGCGGTGGTGCGCGAAATATTCTCTTCCAGCACCGAACCACCCAGGGCCCGAAGCGCCGCCATCGCGACGACCGCGGCGGGGAACGTCGCGGCGACGGTGAGCCCGGCCCGCATGCCCAGGTAGGCATTCGCGGCGCCGAGGACGATCGCCATCAGCACGCCCAAGGCGACCGCCCGGAACGTCAGCTCCGGCAGATCGGTGTCTTCGGGCACGAACGGCGTGAACCCTGATTGTGGGGCGTCGGGTGTGCTCATCTCTGGGTTGTCTCCTTGCCAGCCAACCTCGGCGTCACGCGTCGTCACCCCGAACCGGCTGCCCGTCTTTATAAGCGCTTCCCGGGCCGGACGCAACCCGCCGCCTTGTCACGCCGCGAACCGGAATGGTACGCTCGCAAGAGACTCCGCACCACCTGTCCAGTGCATCCCACCCGTCAGTCGGCCGATACAACGGACAGAACCGGTGATCTCAGAACGCATCGCATGACCTCGACGACCAACGCGCGGCTCACTCAGACACCAGCGCCGGCCAGCGTAGCCACGCCCGCGATCCGCTTAATTCGAGACATCTACGCTGAACGTCGCGCACAGGGACGACCGGCGCTGTCGTTCGAGTTCTTCCCGCCGAAAACCCCGAAAGGGGACGTCGCGTTGTTCGAACGGACCCTTCCGGCCCTGCAGACATTGCAACCGGACTTCTACTCGGTGACCTACGGGGCCGGCGGAAGCACACGGGACAAGACGCTGGCGATCGTGGATCGGATCCAACGCGAGCACGGCGCCACGACGATGGCGCACCTGACCTGCATCAGCACCTCACGCTTGGAGATCGAACGCTATTTGTTCGAGGCACGGGCCAAGGGCATCAGGAACATTCTGGCGTTGCGCGGCGATCCGCCACTCGCGACCGGATCCGAACAGTTCGAGCGTGGGTTCGAGTACTCGTATCAGCTGGTCGAGTTCATCAAACAGATGGGCGACTTCTCCATCGGCACCGCCGGATTCCCCGAGAGCCACATTGCCTGCACCGAAGGCCGGCATGTCGACTGGCAACGTCTCAAGGCGAAGATCGACCGGGGGGCGGACTTCGTCCTGACGCAACTGTTCTTTGACAACGACGACTACTTCACCTTCCGTGACCACCTAGTCGACACGCTCGGGGTCAGCGTGCCAATCACGCCGGGCATCCTTCCCATTCTGAACACGGGGCAGATCAAGCGCTTCACCGCGCTCTGCGGCGCGACACTTCCGGCGGCACTGGCGACAAAGCTCGAGAGGTATGGCGACGACGCCGACGCGGTCGCGGACTTCGGTATCGAGCTCGCGACACATCAGTGCGAGGCGCTGCTCGCCGGCGGCGCCCCGGGACTGCACTTCTACTCGCTCAACAAACCGCACGCCGCCACCCAGATAGTCAGGAACCTGGCGCTGCGAGACTAGTACTTAGTCGGGGCTACGCCCCGCCCCCCCCGCGGCCGCTACGCGGGGACCCCGAGTGCCCCACTCCGTGGCCGCGGGGCGCGCATTGTCGCGCGCCTTGGTGCGTTCCGCACCTCGCTGGCCGAGGCGCTGCAACGAACCCCTAACTGCGTTCGATCCACTCGACGAACTTGGAGCCATTCGCGACGTCGACAATCATCACTCGCGTCACCCGGGCGTTCTCGTGAGTCAGCGCCTTGGTGGCGTCACGCGCTTCCTCGACCGTGGCGTACTTCATGGACGTAATCGGGGAATTCACCGCTCCCCCTCGTACGGTCGGAATCAACTTATACATGATCGCTGCTTTCCCGGTGCTCTGTCGTTATGTCGCTCGCGGCGGCCGCGCGAGCAAGCGGTGCTGATCATACCGCTTCTGCTCGACGCGCTCTTAGGACACTGAGATTCACCTACCGCCCGGGGCGTCCGACCACTGCGCGCGGCCAAGGTCCGTGCCCACCGCGAGTTGCAGCACCTCGCCGTAGCTGGCGATGCCGCTGGCCACACGATTCGCTCGCAGGTATTGATCATTGAGCCGGCGCGCAGTGCGGCGAACCACTGGGATGGTTCGGTTCAACCGGGCGCGAACGGCGGCGAAGTCGGCGATCGCTCCCGGCCCGACCGTTTCCCAGAGACCGGGCTGACGGTCGGGCGGTAGGGCCGCCACCAAACGGGGCACCAGGAACGACCACCCGGAATACCGCATCCGCTCATCACCCTGCAGGCAGGTCACCCACGCCACAAAGTTGGCTTCGGCTTCGTGCGCGAAACCGGCGACATGGGCCCACTCGTGCGCGGTTACGAATGGTCGCTCGAATGGCAGCACGCCGTCATTCACCAGCACCTGCAGAAAGAAGGGATCGACCATCCCATCTATTCCGGCGCGTCGAAAGTACGGGGTCAGGAGTGACCGCTGCGGCACCAGGCCGGACATCACGGGAGAGACGCCAAGATGCCGTTGTGTCCGCTCGAACGCCTGCCCCAGGCTACTCGGCAAGTCCGACAACTGCGGCCAGGTCGCGTGTTCGGACTCGTCGTAGGCGCGATTGAGTTCCCGGATGGCCGATGCGGCCAGCGCCTCAATCTCCCCCGCGTTCACACGGGTGTCCGAGTAGCCCAGCCGGGTCGCGAGCGCCTCCCGGCGATAGTTCAAGCCCCAAGTGGCCAGAAACATCAGATACAGGGCGGCCGCAACCACCACCGTCAGGCCGGCCAACCTCGCCAGCTCGCGAACCCTCCCACCGCGCGGAACTCGGAGCATGCGAACTGCCCACCACGCCGAGATGACCAGCAGGCCGCCACTCAGCAGCAGGTCGAACAGCGCCACGTCGACGTGTCGAGTGACAGATGTAACTAGTTGACGAATCAGTGGATAGAGACGTCTCGCGTATACCGATTCCACGAACGGGCGCGGCAGCGGCAAGAGCGCCAGCGCCAGCGCGCTACCTACCAACGCGACCCGAACCGCGAGAACCACGGTACCTGCCTGCTTCGCCGACTGTCGCGTGGTCGAGGGGCCCATCGTTTGGCTGATTGAGACCGGCGGTGCGTGGACGTGTCATCATCATACGTCGAACCACCCCAGTCACTGGCGCCGGCGACCCCGGCCCGACTGGGCCGACCGGCCACACCGGCCCAACCGGGCACGGCGCCACCGGGGCGACCGGGACCGGCGGCGAAGCCGGCACGCTGAACCCGGACCTCACGCCCAACGAGGCCACCGCCGCGCGTCTTAGTCGCGCCGGAATCCACCCGGAATACCGGTCTCCACTCGGGTGATAGACTGGCGCAATGGGCGACAACGACGATTTGAAGTGGGGGCGGTCGACCGTTGACACGGTCTGTCCGCTCGACTGCCCCGACGCGTGCAGCCTGGCAGTAACCGTCGAAAATGGCAAGGTCCTCAGGATCGACGGCTCACACGCCCACGACACCACCAACGGATACATCTGTGCCAAGGTCCGACGGTTCGGCGAACGGATGTATGGAGAGGCCCGCATCCCGTATCCACTGATCCGTGACGGCGGGCGGGACGGCGAGTTCCGCAAAGCCAGCTGGGACGACGCCCTCGGACTGATTGCGTCGCGCATGGAAGCGATCCGCGACGAATGGGGCGCCGAAGCGATTCTCCCCTTCTCCTACGGCGGATCGAACGGTCTGCTGACCCAGGACACCACTGACGCCCGGCTGTTTCGCCAGTTCGGCACCTCACGCCTGGCCCGCACCGTCTGCGCCATGCCGACGAGCACCGCCAACCAGGCGCTCTACGGCAAGATGCCTGGGGTCACCTATTCGGACTATCGGTACGCGCGACTCATCATCGTGTGGGGCGCCAACCCTTCCAGTTCGGGGATCCATCTGATCCCGCACATCAAGGCGGCCCAGGCGGCGGGTGCCGCGCTGGTGGTGATCGACCCACGGCGAACCAACTTGGCCCGACAGGCCGACATTCATCTCGCTGTCAAGCCCGGCACCGATGTCGTGGTGGCACTGGCGATGCATCGGTTTCTCTTTGAGCAGGGACTGTCCGACCAGGAGTTCCTGGACGAGCACGCACACGGGGCGGTCCAACTACGCGAACGTGCCTCCGAATGGACGATTGACCATGCGGCGAGTGTGGCTGGCCTCGACCCCGAACTACTCGAGAACGTCGCCGAAATGTACGCCGATATCTCTCCCGCTGTCATTCGGTGCGGATGGGGCCTGGAACGTAATCGGAACGGCGGGAACGCGGCCCTCGCGGTCCTGGCGCTGCCCACGGTCGCCGGGAAGTTCGGCGTACGGGGCGGCGGATACTCGATGAGCAACACCGGCGCCTGGGCGCACACGTCCGAAGATTGGATCGGTGCACCGGAGCCGGACACCCGCCTGGTCAACATGAACCACCTGGGACGGGCGCTCCTGGACTATCGCGACCCGCCCGTTCAAATGCTGTTTGTCTACAACTGCAATCCGGCGGTCACCATGCCAAATCAGAACAAGGTATTGGAGGGGCTGGCCCGCCAGGATCTCTTCACTGTCGTGTTCGACCAGGTGATGACCGACACGGCGGCCCTGGCCGATGTCGTGTTGCCGGCCACCACGTTTCTCGAGTCGTACGACATCGTGACGAGCTATGGCCTCAGCACGATGCAACTGGCCAAGCCCGCAATTGACGCGGTTGGTGAGGCGCGGCCAAACGTCGAGGTCTTCGCCGAGTTGGCGAACCGACTGGGCTTGGCCACGAGCGGGGAACACGCCACCGACGTGGAGACCCTGCTCGCCGTCACCGGGACGATGCCGGACGAGGTCGGCCGCGGTCTCATGGGTGCCGGCATCGTAACCGACCCGGCCGGTGACGCGCCTATTCAGTTCGTCGATGTGTCGCCCCGCACACCGGACGGCAAGGTGCAGCTGTTTCCGGAAGCTCTGGACAACCAGACTCCGTCCGGGCTGTACCGATACCAAGAAAAGCCGGCCACCGACGACTACCCACTGAACCTGATCTCGCCGGCTACCGAGAAGACGATCAATTCGTCGCTCGGTGAGCTGCGCCGCGGCCCGGCGAGCGTGCACATGCATCCAGACGACGCGGAACCTCGCGGGCTGTCGACCGGCGACACCGTCCGCATGTTCAATGCGCTGGGAGAGGTGCACTGCCCGCTGACACGCAACCCCGACATGCGCCGTGGCACGGTGGGCCTGCCGAAAGGGCTGTGGCGAATGAGCACGCTCAACGGCTCGACCGCCAACGCGCTGGTCTCGGACGACCTGACCGACATCGGGGGCGGGGCGGTGTTCAACGACGTGCGGGTGGAAGTGGCTCGAGTCGTAACCGTCAGCCTCGACACCGAAGACATGTCGAAGTGGGCCGCGGAGTCGGGCGACGCGGTGCATTAGAGGGGCTGCGTGCCCCCCGCGCATTCTCGCGCGTCTTTGATACCTTCCGCGCGGTGACTTGGTCGTCGACGCCCCAGCTCAGACTTCGTTCGGTATCTCGCGCCCGGTGGGGGTCATGGCGTGGCCCGGGTGCACCAGCTCGGACGGAAGACCGCTCGGAATCCGGAGCGCCGGCACCACGGCCACCACGGAGACGGCGGCCGCTAGCCAGAAGGCGCGATGAATGCCGCGGACCATGTCTGCGGCCACGGGATCCCCCGCGTCTTGCAAGGCGGCGGCGATCACGGCGCCGAGGAGAGCCACCCCGACCGCACCACCAATGCTCCGAGTGAACTGTCCGAAAGACGTGGCCACCCCCAGATGACGTCGGGCCACGACGTTCTGCATGGCCAATACCAGCGACAGCATCGTCATGCCCAGGCCCATCCCCATGAGCGTCAGGTCGGCGCGTAGCAGCCACACGGAACTCTCCGCCCCGACCTGCGTAAGCCCGCCGAACGCCAGCGTGACACAGACCAGGCCGCTCAACACCATCGGCCGGTATCCAGTCCGCAGCACCGCCCGTCCCGTGATCATCGACGTCACGACCCACCCGAGAATCAGCGGCGTCAACGCGCGCCCGGCCTCGACGGAGCTTCCGCCCAAGCCTTCCTGCACGAACAGCGGCACATACGTGATCGCGCCAAACATGCCGACACCGACCAGAAGCCCGGTGCCGGCGATGGCCGCCACCATCCGGTCCGCCAGCAGGTCGACCGGCACCATCGGCTCGGCCGCGCGACGCTCGACTCGGACCAGTCCTACTCCGCACACGACCGCACCGAGGTAGGCGGGCCACAACCACACGACCTGTCCGCCCCCGGCATCCAGACCACTTCGACTCAACGCGAGAATGAGCAGTGTCACTGACGTCATCAGCAAGGCGGCGCCGGCGTAGTCCACGGCATGTCGTTGCCCCGCCGGTCTGTCGCGCAGAGAGGCCGCGACAGCTAGGGCGGTCGCGACGCCGAAAGGGATATTCAAGTAGAACACCCAGCGCCAGGAGAACAACGCGGTGATGTAGCCACCGGTGACCGGACCGACGATCGAGGCGACGCCCCACACGCCGCTCAGCAACCCTTGCATCTTCCCGCGCTCCTCGAGCGTATACAGATCGGCCAGCACACTCATCCCGAGCGGCAACAACCCGCCGGCGCCGAACCCCTGCAAGGCCCGGAACAGGATGAGCTGCGGCATGGTCTGGGCGGCACCCGACAGCGCCGACCCCACCAGAAACAGACCGACGCTCCAGAGATAGAACCGGCGCCGTCCATACAGGTCCGAGAGTTTCCCCCACAGCGGAATCGACACCGTGGAGGTCAGCAGGTAGGCGGAAAAGACCCAACTGTAGAGCGAGAGTCCGCCGAGTTGGTCGGCCACCGTCGGCATGGCGGCCGCGACCACTGTGGTCTCGATTGCGGCCAGGAAACTCCCCCCCAGCACGCCGGCGGTCGCCACCACCCGCCGGGTGCCCCCGATTCGCTCTTCCATCACCGCGTGTCCCGTCGCATGTTACGATTCCTCGATTTCAGCCCTTATCAACCAATCATCATGAGCGAACCGACGACGCCCCGCACGGTGCAGTGCGTAAAGTTCCAGAAAGAGCTCCCGGCCCTCGATGCCCCCACGTGGCCGGGCGAACTGGGTCAACGCATCTACGAGAACGTCTCCGCCGAGGCCTGGAAGCTCTGGGAAGAGCGGATGAAGATGATACTCAACGAGTATCGCCTGATGCCGTGGCAGAAAGAGGCGCAGGATTTGGTGGCGAAACACATGGAGGACTTTTTCTTCGGTGAAGGGTCGGCCCTCCCGCCGGACTACGTCCCCGAACAAGGCAAGGCCTAGGCGTCAGGGCGGTCGGTCGGCGGGAGCGGGCATCTCGCTCCCACCGCCCACCCTCTTGTGACCACCGCCCGGCTTCATACAACCGGGATGGACGCATCGATGACCACGTTCAATGTTTCGTGCGCTTGTCGCAGGGCGCGGACCGCATCGGCGGGGTCCTCGGTGCGCGCGAAGATAAACCCCAGATAGCTGGCTCCCTCTGGGAGCGGCTCCAGATGCTGGTCCGGCTTTGCGGTGACCACCAAATCCACAATTCCGGAGATCCCGCTGGCTATCGACCCTCCTTCCATTCGGCGGTAGATGCCCGCTCGCGGAATCGGAATCATCATCACCGCCGACGCCCCAGGCAGGAGACGATAGCCTCGCACCGGCTCTCCCAAGGCGTGGCGCAGGAGCAACTCTTCAAGCGAGACGACCCGATCGCCGCGCCCTCGAAAACTGAGGGCCCGCGCGCACAGCCCGCCGATGGGCCGAGCCGCGATCTCGAGCACGAACACGCCGCGCTCATTGACGCGACACTCGGCGTGCACCGGCCCGTGGTGCAACCCCAGCGCGCGCGCCGACTCCGTCACCGCCCCGACGATCCGGTCGCGCGTGGCGTCCGGTTCGGCGGATGGTGTCACATAGATCGTTTCCTCGAAGAACGGGCCATCGAGCGGATCCGGCTTATCGAACAGGGCCAGGATGTGGAGTGCACCGTTCTCCATCACGCCTTCGAGCGCGTACTCGCGGCCAGGAATGAACGTCTCCACCAGAAGCTGCGCGTCCGACGGGTCGCGACGCTGGCGCACCTCGCCACGCGCGAGCAATCGACACACGCGAGACACCGCGGCCCGAAGCTCGGTCGGACTGTTCGCCCGGATGACGCCGCGGCTGCCCGACAGCGTCAGCGGCTTCACCACACATGGAAACACGATGTCTGCGGGGAACGCCTCCGGGTTCGTGCCTACCCTCAGCGTCCGAAACTGCGGACATGACAGACCGGCCGCCTGCAGCCGCCGCCGCGTGTCGAGCTTGTTGCCGCAGACCCGGACCCCTCCTGGAGGGTGCCCCGGCACGCCGAGCGCCACGGCAGCCAACGCCGCGAGCACCGCGGGCCGATCACCGACCGCCAGCACCCCGTCGACCGGTGCGTCGCCAGCCATCTCTTCGATGGCGGCCACCGACCGTGGCTCATCATGGAAACGCACCGGCACCGCGTCGTCCCGCCAGGGGTTGTCGAGTTGGTGGCAGCGATCCGTCGCAAAGACCAGATCGACGCCCAACTCCTCAGCGGCCTCACCGAAGGCTCGGGTCTGATACCCGGTCGTGGTGGCGATCACGAGCACTCGAGGCATGACTCACCCAGCGCGGGGGCACACGCCGCCCGCCATCCGTCCCCACGCCGGCCGCCGCGTTCTCATGCCAGAGCCACCTGCTCGGCGGACGGCTCGGCTCAGCAGTACCACGGTTCGTTCAGATAGGGCACGGCCGCTCGGTGCTGAGCGTCAGACACACGTCTTGGCGTCGCCACCCCAAGGCGTTCAGCCGTCAGCGCCAGAAGTTGGTCAAAGAGCTCTGACCGAGAGGAGGTGAGCCCCCGGCCCACGACCGCGGCCGCGGCCTCCTGCAATCGGTCGACGGCCGGGTCGACATGCGCCCACGGGTACACGAGGAGTCGCTCGTCGAATGGCCCGAGGCTCGCACCCAGGGCGTCTCGCTCGAGCTCGAGCAGGCCCGAACCTGCTTGGATCAACAGCCGCAGCGTCAACTGGATCGGAGCCACGTGCTCTACCAGTTGGAGCGCGTCAATCGTCCGTAACAACTCGAAGTATCCACGCGGCGTGACCCACGGCGTGAACGGGATGAACGTCGGCGTCAACGGCAGCCCGATCGTGCGGCACTGCTCGACGACCGCTTCAAAGTCGGCTCGGGTGTGACCCTTCACCAGTCTCGCCAGCACGACGTCGTCCAGCGACTCGACCGCCGTCACGACAAACTGGCAACCAGTGTCGCGCAACAAGGACAGACGGTCGCGATGACGTTTGAGGTGTTCCACCTTGATGGTGACGTCATAGCCGACACCGGGAAATTCACAGGCCAGCGCCTCGACAATAGCGACCGCGTGACCGACACCGTTGAAGAAGTCCGGGTCTCCGAACGTGATATGTCGCGCCCCCGCCTCGACCTGCGTCCGAATGTCGGCGAGCACGACATCGCGGGGAATCACCCGGAACCGACCGCGATACACCGGGACCACCGGACAGTGCCGGCAAGAATGTTTACACCCGCGGCTGGCTTCCGTGTACCCCGCGACCCGACGCCCCCCCGGTGTCTGCAACGAGGCGTAGCGCTCGAGTGGCGGCAAACCGCCGCGCTCCGGCACCCGGAACCGCAACCGCGGCAACGACACGGCGGACGCCTGGGGCAGAGCGCCGGACGCCACGGCCAGCAGCGCCTGCTCGAACTCGCCGCCCAGTACGTGGTCCACGCCGAGGTCGCGCAGCATCCGCTCGTTGGGTGGCGCGTAGAGGCCGTAGCAGCACAAACGGGCCTCGGCCGCCAACGCGCGCACCCGTCGGATAACCGGTACCGCCAGGCGCGTCGCGGTATGCATCGGTAGATGAAAGGCGACCAGATCGCTCTCGAACGCCTGGGGCCGAAACGGTTCGCGTGACAGATCAACCGTGATGACACCGAACCCCGCGGCCTGCAACCAGGCCGCCGGCGACGCCAGACCGAATGGCTGGCGTCCCAGTTCGTAGGTCGCGACCAGGGTGACCCGGATGGCCCGCTCCACCGACGTCACCGGTGCGATCGACGCCGGCGGCGCGGCCGAGTCGGTGGCGCTCACGCGCTCCCCGAGTACAGGACGGCCACCTGCTCGTCAGTCTGCCGGGGCGTTGCGAGGCTGACGACGATCAATGTCGAGATGGATAGCGCCAGAGCCGGATAGGCGGTCTCGAGCCCCAACAGATAGGCCGGGGCCCCGTCGACGCCGCGCGCCAAGGCCACGATTTCCCAGACGAGCGTCGTGAGCATGCCGACCAGGATAGAGGCAACGCCGCCCTGAGCGGTCGCGCGTCGCCAGAGCAAGGCACCCAGCAACGCTGGGGTGATCCCAGCGCCGTACATAGTGTAGGCCCAGAGCGCCATCGCCAGAATCGTGGGAAAAAAATTGCCGGCGACGTAGCCGAGCACGCCCAGCACCGCCACCGTCACTCGGGTATAGACAATGAGCTGCCGATCCGTCACGCCGGGGTTGATGAACCGCTGGTAGACGTCGCGGATCAGGTTCGTCGACGGTGTGAGCAAGAAGCTGTTCGCGGTGGAGACGATGATGGCGGCCGCCCCACACACCAGCAAGATACCCATGAATGACGGCAGCACATCGGTCGCAACCCGAATAACGACCTCTTCCGACTGTGCGTCGCTCAGACCCGGCATGACGGTGCTGGCGAGCACGCCGGTGGAGTCGATCAGCGTCTCGACCACGATAGTGCCGACAATCCAGGCCACCACCGCCCGCCGCGCCGCCCGCTCATCCCGGGCTGAGAAGAACTTTTGATACATGTTCGCTTCGCCGAGCAGCAGGAACATGGTGGGCAGAAACAGCGCCAACGACGCCTGGGGGCCCAGCGTCCCGAACACCGACACCTGGTCTGGGCGGAGGGCTGAGAGCGACGCCCCGATCCCACCCGCGTCCCCCACCATGAACACGACCGCAAGCATGACCCCGACCGTCATCAAGATCCCGTTACCGACATCGAGGTAGGCGATCGAGAGCATCCCGGCCAGCGAGGTAAAGACGACGCAGAAGACCATCGTGATGAGCGCACCGGTATCCGGGTCCACGCCCGAGACCAGCCCGAGGAGTCGACCGCCGCCACGGAACTGATACGCCGCAATCGTCGTGTATGCCAGAACGGTGGTGATGGTGCCGAGCACACGCGCGGCGGGGCCGTACCGCAACTCGAGAATGTCGGGCACCGTGTATTGGGCGATACGCCGGACGCGCGGGGCGATGAAATACACGAGCGCGATACCCACCCACGCTCCCGCTGACTGCCACAAGGCTGGAAACCCCGCGCGATATCCGAGACCGGCTCCACCAAACAGACTGCCAGACCCCACCCAGGTGGCCAACAGCGTGAACACCAGCACCCGCGCCGGTAGCGTCCGGCCGGCTACGAGGAAGTCGTCGCCCGTCTTCACCTGTCGACTGCGGTAGGTCCCGACCAGAATCAGGAAGGACAGGTACAACAGAACGGCGGTGAGCATCAGTGGTGATCCGAGTCCAAGGGAAGCGCTGCCCCGCCAGGCGACGGCGCGCCGAGCCCCATCATCATACTGGCATCCTCTTCCGACCGATGTCCCTCGACGAGTACAACCGGAAGCGCGATTTCTCGAAGACCCCCGAACCCTCCGGTGAGCGGAAGCCGCGTGCTCGGAAGTCACGTAAACCAACAACCTTCTACTTCTGTGTCCAGAAGCACCTGGCGAGCCAGCTGCACTACGACCTCCGTACCCGCGACCGACCCGGTACCGCGCGATCACAGCAAGGACGCAGCTAGCTGTTGATCAAACATCGAGACCACTGGTCCTGAGCGCTCGACATCACCACATTCGCGCCGCTCTCGGTGAAGAGTGAAGGCGATTTCGAGGACATCCTCGCGTCGAACCTGCCAGACGTCTGGGTGACCGGACGACCGGGACGCGGCGGCGCGCCAAACAAGATGCTGCGGGAGGTGATGGCCAAAGCGGCCGAGAAGATCGCCTCGTCGAGCGGAACCAGCCGAAAACGGAAACGCTGACGTCGCGGGCGGGGCCCTAACCCAGTAGCCGCTGCGCCAACACACTCCAGACGGTGTACGCGAGTCGACGTCTCGCATGCCTGGCGAATCCACGTGGCCAAAACTCGCCGCGGATGACCTCGCACTCGCTGGGCATATCGCCGAGCAGCAGGGGTTCCTTGTTCTCGATCGCGTAGCGGGCCAGCGTGTCTTCACCCGGGTGGCCGGTGTTGACAATGACCACATCAACCGGGCGACCGATGGCCTCGCTGATACGCGAGACGGCGCTGGCCGCGGTGAATCCCTGCATCCCCCGTCCCTCGGTCAGCAGATTTGTCACCAGCACGACAGGGCCGTTCACGGCGGCCACGGCCTCGCGCACCCCCACGGGGAGAAAGATCGGCACGAGACTGGTGTAGAAGCTACCCGGGCCGATGACCAGCGCATCGAAGGTCGGGATCGCATCCGCCGCGGCTGGATGGATGTTGACTTCCGGCTCCAGCCAGACCCGACTAACCTGCCGCCCCTGGCTCTGCTCCATGTCAACCTCGACCTCGCCGCGCGTGATCGAGCCGTCGTCGTATTCGGCGCACAGGGTGGCTTGCTCGACGCTGATCGGCCAGACCCGACCCACGCAGCCCAGCAACGTGCGGAGTCCGTCGACGGCCGCGAGGAAGTCGCCGCTGTACTGCTCCATCATCGAGAGCAGCAAGTTGCCGCCCGTATGCCCGCCGAGCTTGTCGTGCTCGAATCCCGACAGCCGGGTCAGCAGAATTCGACGGGCTTCTGTCTCGTTGCCGGCCAGGGCCAGCGCGCACCTGAGCACATCACCCGGCGGGAGCACGCCGAGCTGGTCACGCAACGCGCCGGAGCTACCGCCGCTGTCGAACATCGTGACCACGGCGTGCACTTGAAGCCACGGATTGTGCTTGAGCCCCCCGATCAGACTGGGGAGCCCGGTGCCGCCACCGAAACATCCGACGTTCAACTGCCGCAAACGCATCCGGGCATTGTCTCGGATCTCGACTACCCGAATCCAGCGACAACGACAGCAATCGCCGCCGCCAACGGTCTGCCCCAGCCGGTTCCGGATAGAATCGCGAACAACCCGTAGGGGCTCGACGTCATGTCCTTGATCGATATCCTGCTGCCCGAGTACGACCGCGAGGTCGGGACCACGCGCGCCCTGATCGCGACCGCGCCAGACTCCGATCTGGGGTGGCGTCCGGAGTCAGGCGCGCGGACGCTGGGACAACTCGTGACACACCTGGCGGAGATTCCCGCCTGGACTGCGATCGTGATGACATCCGACCGCTACGACCTCGAGGCCCTGGCGGAGCCGTCTCCAGAGAACGGCGTAACGGAGACACTCGTGGGGTTCGATACACGCGCGGCCGCGGGGCGGGACGCGCTGGCGGGGCGTCTCGATGGAGAACTGACCGCCGATTGGATGCTTGAGCGCCACGGCGTGCTGATCTTCGCCCTCCCGCGCATTTCCACATTTCGCGTACTGGTTCTGAATCATCTGATTCACCATCGGGGTCAGCTGAGCGTGTATCTACGGATGCGCGGCGTCGCACTGCCGCCGATCTACGGACCCGTGCGGTAAACTTGCGGGTCAGGCTCGTCGCCCGGGTCGTGCCGGAGTGACTGAGACCCTGATCGCAGCCCGTCTCGGTGGCCGCATCTCAGACAACCGGTGAGCATCTCCGACTACACGCCGCACCCCCGCCTGAAGCACGGGCATTGGATGACGCTGTTCACCTGGGGACGCGTGCGCCACTTTCCTCAGTTGCCACCGGCGGTGCCCCGCTACTTCGATGTCGCCCGGGACGCTCGGGTGCTCGCGCATTGTTACTGGCACCCCCAGCCGCGAGCGCATGCGACGCTCATCGGTCTGCACGGTCTCGAAGGGTCGAGTCAGGCGCACTACATGAAGGGACTGGCCGACAAAGCGTACGCCGCAGGACTGAACGCGGTCATGCTCAACCAGCGCAACTGCGGGGGCACCGAAGCGCTGTCGGAGGGGTTGTATCACTCGGGCCTGTCAGACGATCCGCGCGCGGTCATTGCCGAATTGACCCAGCTCGATCGGCTCCCCGCCATCGGGGTCGCCGGATATTCACTGGGCGGCAACGTCGCTCTCCGACTGGCGGGCGACTACGGTCCGGACACACCGTCAGAGCTGCGGGCCGTCGTGGCCATCTCGCCCACGATGAATCTGGGACTCTGCGTCGAGGCG
The DNA here is from genome assembly GCA_029940535.1 of Vicinamibacterales bacterium. Classification (GTDB taxonomy): domain Bacteria; phylum Acidobacteriota; class Vicinamibacteria; order Vicinamibacterales; family UBA8438; genus UBA8438. The sequence goes on along the minus strand of JAPYUM010000007.1, from coordinate 59,774 downwards.
CTCGAACGACGGTCCAATCTGATCTACGAGTGGAATTTCGTGCGCAATTTGAGAAGCCGTATGCGCCGGAAGGACCGGGCGTGGCCTGGCCGTTTCGACCTGGCCCCCCTCGACAGCGTGCGCACCGTACGGGAATTCGACGAGCGTTTCACCGCGCCGCACCACGGATTCCGCGACGCCGATGACTACTACTACCGGGCGAGTAGTCTGCGGGTGATCGACCAGGTGCGGGTGCCGACACTCATTGTGAGCGCCGAAGACGACCCCTTCGTGCCGCCCGAACAGTTCGACGACCCGGAAGTCGCGTCGAACCCGCACATCGCGGTGCAGGTGACGCCCTACGGCGGACACTGCGGCTACTACGCGGGCGCCACCCCCGGTTTCGACGGGTACTGGGCCGAACGGCGAATCGTCGAATTCGCCAGAGAGCACTGCCAATCAGTGGCGTAACCGCGCTCAGCACACACGTGAGATCAGGCCGGAGGCCGACACGGCTCAGCGCGCCGGCGAGGGAAGTGCGTCCAAGAGCATGCGAGCGAATTCCGGTCCCGTCCCCTCGTCTTCATGCTTGAAGTAGACAAACACCTCGCCGCACGCCGCCGACGCGGTCGCGATAGTCTCCGCCCACCGCGCGATATCGTCAGGCTGATAGCCTTGGTCGCGAAGCCGGAAATAGCCGTAAGGCGCGGTCCCCTCGATCGGCGTGGTCATGCGCTCGCTGTCGGCGACGCAGAGCGCCAGTCGGCGCGCCCGCAAGCGATCGAAGACATCCGGGTCGTGCCACGACACATGCCGAAACTCGAAAGCCGCCCGCACCCCCGGTGGCAGGATGCCGAGAAACTCGTCGAACACGGCCAAATACTTCTTGAAGGACGGCGGCAACTGAAACAGCAGCACGCCCAGTTTCGCCCAAGGGTCTGGGCCGCGCCGCAAAACGCCGACACCATCTCTTCACAGCCTCGCAGCCGAGCGATATGAGTAATGCGGCGCGGCGCCTTGAGCGTGAAACGGAAGTGATCGGGCGTGACCGAAGACCATCCAGCCAGCAGACGGTCAGTCGGCATCCGATAGAAGGTGTAGTTGATCTCGACGGTCGACAGCCGCTCCGCGTAGAACGGGAGCATCTTCTTGGCGGGCCACTTCTCGGGATAGAAGCTCCCCTTCCATTCGGCGTAGTTGTAGCCGGAGGTGCCCACCAGGATGCGGGGGGCAGTAGGCTCGATGTCGGCTCCCGCCGCGGGGAGCGGTGATGACACCATGGCGGTGAGTGTATCGCAAGCCCGACACGGCTCTGGACGCACACCCTCGCCCCCCCGACCAGACCACCCGGCCCCGGCGTTCACGCCCGCAGAGCGTCGACTGCTGCGTCGGTTGTCCACGCCGCTGACGGTCCAACGCTACCTCAATGGGTTGCGGTACAACGCTGCCGCCGCGCCCTTGACGCTCCGTAGCTTTCGAGGCGTCGTGCGCGAGCAGACGGCCCACTGCCTCGAAGCGGTGCTGCTGGCCGCGACCGCCATGGAGCACCACGGCTATCCACCTCTGGTCCTGAGCTTTGAATCGGTCGACCAACTGGATCACGTGCTGTTCGTCTACCGGCGACGGGGACGTTGGGGTGCGGTGGCCCGATCACGCGACCCGGGATTGCACGGACGCAAAGCGGTCTTCCGGACGGTACGCGCGCTGGCGCTGAGCTATGTCGAACCGTATGTCGACCTCACCGGTCGCCTTACGGGATACGCCGTCGTCGATCTGCGGGGGCTGGGCCGGTATGACTGGCGTCTCTCGGAGCGCAACGTCTGGAAGGTCGAGCGGATGCTACTCGACCATCCGCACCGCCCGATTCGGACCCCGGACCAACGCGTGACGCAATGGCGCAACCGTCACCGCGCGTTCATCGCCCGATTCCCCGGTCAGAAGCCACGGTTCTTCGCCGGAGAGAAGAGTTGGAGTGAGCTTCCGGCGCCGTTCCGCAAGGTCATCGGCCGGGGTGACACCCGCCGCTGCGGCGCGAGCCCAAGGTAGTGGCTCCTGGAGGCACGCTGGATCTGGCACGCGGATCCGCTCGGGCGCCGGGAGCGGGCATCTCGGTCCGCGAACCGGACCTCGTCAGGCGGGGCTCCGCCCCGAACCCCACGCGAACGCTACGCGGGGACCCCGAGAGCCCCACTCCGCGTCCGCGAGACGCGCACGTGCGCGTCTTGACATGTGACCGAGGACACAACCCCGCCCCGCGGAATCCGTCGCAGAACGGGTTTCCTGACGAGGCGTTCGTCTGGCAAGGCGCAAGGAGGGAGCAGCCCGGTGGGCTGTGACCGACGCAGCAACGCCGCCAGGCGGACGCCTCGTCGGGAAACCCCTAATCTAGGTCGAATTCTCGTTCGGGCCGCGTGATCGGCTCGTGCCGCGCCTGCTCGAGTGCTTCATCAAACCGTTTCGACAACGCGTCGCCCCGGGTCTGCTCGTTGCTCACTGACTGCTGGAACAGCGCCTCGCGGCGCGCGACTTCCTCGGCCAGAATCTGCTGCGCCTGATCCAGCTTGGGCTTGTCGTCGCGCTCTGGCTCCTGATGAGCGACAACCCGCTTCAGGTTGGTATCGACCGTCTGCGTCGTGCCGCAACACGGACAGACCACGTCGAACTCCGACGACAATTTGGACATGACGCGTTCCTCAATTCATCCGATCACGCCGCACTACGCGGCCGAATTGGTATCATAGACTGCATGGGAGGTTCCCGCTACGACCTCTCAGCGCGTGTCGCCCGCCTCGGTGTGTTCCTCGGTGTCTGCACCCTGGCCGCCACCTTCTCGGCCGGCGGACAACCGACGACCGGGTCCATTGTGGGCCGGCTCGTCGATACGTCGACAGGCGATCCGATCGTTGACGGCGTACTCGTGCTCCGCGAGTTCACCAGCCGCGAGCAGCGGCTGGTTCACACCGACGCCGAGGGTGAATTTCGACTAGTCGATCTGCCGGCCGCTGTGTACTCCCTACACGCGACGGCGCTGGGGTACGTCGGACGCGAGTACGGGCAACGCCACCCGATGGAGAGCGGGGTGCCAATCGAACTTGCCGTCGGCGAGAACCGGGCGGATCTGGTCGTCCCGCTGCCCCCTGGCGGCACCATCACGGGGCGGGTCACCACCCCAGACGGACAGCCACTGGCGTCCGCGGACGTTGGAGCGTTGCGCCCTCGCATCGATGGTGACCGGCGGCGACTGGTGCCGATGGGACGTACCACGAGCAACGGCCGGGGCGAGTTCCGGATCGCGGGCCTGCCCCCGGGTCACTACTACGTGGCCGCCATCGACCCTGGCGACGAGCGGACGGAAGACACGGCGGGGCGCATGCAGACCGCTCAGACGTTCTTCCCGGGGGTGTCCAACGCCGCCACGGCCGAACGGGTGCAATTGTCGTTCGGTGGAACGCGCGCCGACATCGATTTTACGGTCGCGGGCGCGCCGACGGTCACGGTCCGCGGTCAACTCGTGAACCCGGACGGTATAGAGTTGGCCACCGCCTCGGTCACCATGGCCCCCGAGTCGAACGACGGGCTGGGCCTCGGCGTTGCGAACGCGACCCTGACGAGACCCGACGGCAGTTTCGAGTTCGCGAACGTGCCCCCCGGGGACTATCGGCTGCGGGCCATCGGACGCACCAGTCAATCTGGCCCCACTTTGTTCGGCTCGTTCGAGTTCTTTATTCGAGACGCGGACGTGGGCAACGCGGTGGTGTTCCTGAATCCCGGCGCGCGGCTGTTCGGTCAGGTCGACATCGCGGACGGTGCCACGACGTTGGCGCCAGAATGGGCGAACTGTAGGTCAGCGCGCCGTTGGCTGACGGCGAGATGGGCTCGGGACTCACGCGGAGTCAACTGGTCGAGGATGGCCGTTTCGATCTCACGACACCAGAAGGCAACCGGGTGGTCAGACTGGAGGGGTTGCAGGCGCCCTGGTCGCTTGAGTCGGTACTCTACCGCGGGCGCAACGTCATCGACATCCCGTTTAAGCTACAGTCGGGCGGAGAACCTGAACGGGTTCGACTCGTACTCACGGACCAAGCCAGTCGCATGACCGGGATGGTCCACGACCAAACCGGTCGCCCGATCACCGATCGAGCCGTCATCGCGCTCTCGGTCAACCCGACGTTCCGGCACCCGGGCAGTCGGCACGTGCGTCTGACGTTTCCGGATCTCACCGGACACTACGACGTGGCCGGCTTGCCGGCCAGAGTGTATCTCGTGACGGCGCTTTCCGGCATCCAGGAAGGCGACCTGTACGACGCGTCGATGTTTCAGGAGATCTCGGCCGCTGGAGCCGAGGTGGTGATCGAGACGGGAGCGGTAACGACGTTCGACGTGCAGATAACGCGATGAACCGACTGGTCGCCGGCTACCCTTCCTCTTCGTAGCCTTCTTCTTCGAAAGGGTTGATGCGAGTCGAAGGTCGGAGCGCCTCTCGATAGTCGTAAATGGGCATGCCCTCGACGTGCAGCGACAGCGCGCACACGGGCGACTTGTGGTCGACCAGCACCGTGACGGGGCTGCCTTCCACGCCCTCACGGAAGGCGAGACGACACCCGCACGACAGCCTAGCGTGAACGAACCCCTTCAGCATGGAAGCACCCCCCCCTCGCCGGACGATCATACTACAGCGGTCCGGCGAGACCTGTGGCGACACGGGTTCGACTACAACAGATCGGTGATGTCCTTCTCGAAGTCGTCCCGGCTGGCGATGCCAGCGTGCGTGCGACACAGGGCGCCGTCCCGATCAATGAAGAAGGTCATCGGCACACCCCAAATCGGGCCGTATGATTCCATGAAATCGTCTTGGCCCAACCCGACCAGCATCGGATAGTCCACGTCATACTGCTCGGAAAATTCCTGGATCTTGTCCGCCGTGTCGTCGATCGACACCCCGACGACAGCCAATCCGTCCGCCTTGTACTGCTCGGCAAACTCGACGAACCACGGCACTTCGATTTTGCAGGGACCGCACCAGGTGGCCCAAAAGTTGAGCAGCACCACCTTCCCTTTGAGCTCCGTGAACGACACGGCCTCGCCGTTCATATCCTGCAAGGTGAAGTCGAAGTTCGCCGGTCGGGCGTCGGTGTCGCACGCCGGGGCCATCGTCCCAGCGAGGCTCCTGGTGGTCTCCCCCGTGTGGGCGTGGGTGTGCGTCAGTCCAGCCGGGAGGGTCAACAGGGCCAACGCGAAGGCCGCCGCGCCTGCGATCATCCAGCGAAACGTCATGATGGGTGTGTTCCTCTCGTCAGTCGACGCCGGCAATTCAAGCGGTACCGGACTACGTCACTACTACTCGTAGGCTCGCATATAGGCGGCGACTTTGTCCATAACGGCGTCATCGTCGACACTGGCCCCGTCCCCAACCAGTACGTATCCTACATCGTCGGCCGACCAGAGACGCGCCTGATGCCCCACCACGTCGATGGAGCGCTCAGTGTGTCGCACGTCCGGCACCACGAACAGGGACACCTGCCGGCCGTCGACCTCATACAACAAGTGGGCCATGTGACCGCCGTCGTACTCGCAGCTTCTCGCATCCACGAGTGCCATCTACTCCCGATCTTCACCCGCTGGCACCCGCACCTCAACGCCGTGCACGGCGGCCAGACGGGCCTCCGCCTCCGCCGCGTCGAGGGGCGGATGACCGGTGCCGAACTCGGCAAAGCACTTCTCGTGGTCGATGGCCAGTTGCGCCGCGAACGCCGCTTCCAGCCGTCCCTGCTGCCCGGCGACAAACACCCCGCCGAGGGCCAGCAGCAGCGTGGCCGCCATCGACAACGGCACCCACTGCCGTACACGCGATCCCCGCGCGACCGGGCGCGACGCAGCCGCGTGGGACGGAACGGCTCCCACGCATCTCGCGCGCAGAGACGCGGGGGCGACGCCGGTCAGCGCTGACATGCGGGGCCGCACCAGACGCCGAGCGGCCCGTTCGGTCTGCGCGCGCTCGTGACAGGGCGGACACTGGCCAAGATGGGCATCAATAGCCTGCCGCACCGCGGGGTCCACCTCGTCGTCCACATAGGGCGTCATCAACGAGTCGATCTCATCACAGGTCTTCATCAGTCAATCCCCAACACAAGGATCTGGGCCTCAGCGCCCGCCACCCGCACCACCCACGATTCGGAGCCCGTGCCCGTCAGGCTGCTGTTCGGTAAGATGCCGGTACAGCATCCGGCGTCACAGGTTGAGAAACGTATTGTGCAGAATCGTGTGCAGCCAGGCTTTCAGATGGGTTCCGGGTTTGAACTGCCTCTCGAACCGGAACGCCTTCACATAGGTTTCCTGCACCAGATCTTCAGCGTCGGCGGGGTTGCGAGTCAGACGCATGGCGGCCCCATAGAGACTGTCAATGTGCTCCAGTGCCTGTTCTGACAAGGCACGAGAGTCCGCCGCGGGTCCTTCCGCTCGTTCGCTGACCAACTGCATGGGTGACAACATCCCGATTCCGAAGCACGTCGCTCGCTATGGGGAGGAACACCGCCTCGGCCCGAATTATTCCGCCCGCTCGATTACATCGAGCTGACGCGGTCCCGACCCAACGCGCCGGACGGGCCCGCGCCCGCGTAGCGCTCAACGCCCGAGGTGTCTCCTAAGGTGGTCGCTGTTTCGCCGGATGTGGACAGATCGCTGTCTCCGTCGCGACACGGGCCTCCAGCCTCCGGCGTCGGACCGCCTCCGGGGCGCGTGTGGGCCAAGACGACCGCGGCCGAGGATGGGCACATCCCTCCACCTGGCGTCGACCGGGCCTCGACGCGGCGTCGCTCTCTCGGCTCGGTCGATCGGACTTCTGGGGGAGCGGCCGTCGGTACACCTCTTGCTGCTACCCCGACCGTCAACCGGACGGGATCCACCGCGTTGCGAGCCCCGTCATACCTACAGTAAGATGGCTTCAATCTTCGCCAGCTCAGTCGGACACGCCGCTGGCTCCTCACGAGGTGAATCATGAGCCGTACCCACCGCGGGCGCTCTGCCCACGGCCCCTGGGCCGTCATCTGCCTAGTGAGTCTGCTGACGTTTGGCTGGGCGGCCGATCCGATGGCCCAGTTCAACCCGTACTTTGGGCAGAACCGGGTCAAGTACGACGATTTCGACTGGCACATCTACGAGACGGAGCACTTCGAGATCTTCTACTACCCGGAGCTCGAGCAACATCTGGAGCGGGTGGCGTCATACGCTGAGAGCGCCTACGCCCAGGTAAGCGCCGACCTGACGCATGACCTGGCCACGCTGATCCCGTTGGTCGTGTTCAAGACCCACAGCGAGTTCGAGCAGCAGAACGTGATTCCCGGGGCTGTCTCGGAAGGCGTCGGGGCGTTCGCCGAGCCATTCCGGCGCCGCATCCTCCTCCCCATCGACGAACCGCCAGACCAGCTCTACCGCTTGATCACCCATGAACTCACACACCAGTTCGCGTTCGACATCGTCCCCCGGTCGGCGATTCGCCGGGGGATTCCGCTCTGGGTGGACGAGGGACTCGCTGATTACATGGCGGGGATCTGGCGTCCCCTCGATTTGATGCAGGTGCGCGATGCCGCCCTGGCCGACATCCTGCCTGAGATGAGCCAGTTCGACGGCTACGGCAATTTCAGCAGCCTCCGGGTGGTCTACAACCTGGGACACGCCGCCTTCGAGTTCATGGAGGAGCGATGGGGCAAGGAGGGCGTGCGCGAATTCCTGTTCTCATTGCGCAAAACCGCGATTGGCGGCGGCGGCGACATCTACGACGACGCATTCGACATTCCGGCCGACGAGTTCGACGACGAGTTCGAGGATTACATTCGGGAGCGCTTTCAAGAGTTCCGTGACAAGGAACGCCCGGACGACTACGGTCGCGACCTCGCCCCGGACCCCCTGGAAACACAATACGCGGCCACGGTTTCTATCGAGCCGTCGCCGTCGGGCGATCTGATGGCGGCGTTTTCGCAAAACCGCAAGGATGGTGAAATCGATATTGTGCTGCTCTCCGCCACGACCGGCGAGGTGGTCAGCAACTTGACGGACGGGTTCAACCGGAATCTGGGCTTTGAGTCACTTGGCCTGCCGCTCCTGCGGTTCAATCAGGTGCCCTGGATGTCGTGGTCGCCCGTCGACGACCGGCTGGCGTACTTCGTCCGCAAGGGGAAGTTCCGGTCGCTGCTGATGCAGAACGTCGTGACCCGCGAGGTCGAGGACCTCATCCCCCTGGATATGCTCGACGAACCCGAGTCACCAGACATCTCCCCGGACGGGCGAACAGTGGCCTTCTCCGCCCTGCAAGGGGCGGTGGGCGACATCTATCTGCTGGATCTGGGCACCAAGGAGGTCACGAACCTCACGGAAGACGGTTTCGCCGACTACGCGCCGACATTCTCGCCGGACGGGTCGTATCTCGTGTATGTCGCCCGGATCAGCGGCAACAACAAGCTCTTCAAGCTGGACCTCGAGACCAAGGCCAAAACCCAGCTGACGTTTGGTACGGCCACTGACGCCGCGGCCCAGTTTCTCGACGACCACACCCTGACGTTTGCGTCGACCGCCACGGATCCACTGGCCCCGATCGACCCCACGCAGGCCGCCAACGCCGAGATCTACAACATCTGGACCCTCGACCTGGACAACGGCGAGCTGCGGCAATACACGGACACGGCGACCGGAAACGTGTCCACCATCGTGCTGCGGGGCGACGAAGAGGACCGGATCGCATTCGTGACCTACTTCAAGGGTCTGTACGGTATTCACACGTTGGTGCGAGAGGAGCCGCTCTACACGGCCGCGGCCACCGACTTCGGCGGCCCCGGTGCGAACATCGATTTCCAGGCGCCACTCACCCACAACGTGATCGCGGCCAACAACCGGCGGAAGGGCCGATTCGAGAAGATGTTCCTGGACGGCGCGCCGCCGATCAATATCGGGGTCATGAGCAACGGTGACGTCATGGGCGGTACCGCCATCTCCTTCACGGACGTGCTGGGCGACCAGAGCTTCCAGTTCCAGGCCTACTCCATCCAGCAATTTCGAACCATTGCCGGGTCCTATTTCAATCTGAGTGGTCGCTTTCAATATGGGTTCCAGGGGTTCTCCCAGGAATCATTCTTCTACGGCAACAACGGATTCTACGACCCATCGCTGTCGTTCCTCAGCCGCGACGATGCGCAAGCCACCTCGAGCACCCGCGGCGGCACCGCCTTCGGCATCTATCCCTTCGACCGCTTTAGACGCATGGAGTTCACGGGCGGCATGTTCCACACAAAAGAGGAGTTCCGGAACCAGGCGCTCGAGCAACAGGCCGTACAGTTTCAAGAGCAACAGTTCGGCACTTCGCTGTTTCGGGATGGCGCGCAGATACCGTTCGGTGCCAGTTTTATCCAGGAAACGACGGTGTTTCGAGAATTCGGTCCGGTAGACGGCAACGCGATGCGTCTCGCCTATCAATATGCGCCGTCAATCGGCACCACGTTCCTCGGAAAGCAAACCTTTGACGCCGACGGCCGCTACTACAAGCGCATCGGTCAGACCGGTGTCTTGGCGCTGCGTGGACGCTGGTTCAACAGCTTCGGTGATTTTCCCGACTTTCACTTCTTCGGCGGCAACGGCGACATGCGGGGGTTCGAATATCTCGAGTTCATCGGTCACGAGGCCGGCCATGTCAACGCGGAGCTTCGGTTCCCGCTGATCGAGGCGATGCTCACACCCATCGGCGTACTCGGAGGCATTCGCGGCACGTTCTTTTTCAACCTGGGCGGAGCGAGTTTGAACGACGTCCCGTTCAAGCTGTCCTCTGGAAGCACCGAGACTTTCACGCCGGTCGTGGGGTTCGTTCAGGAGGGTGTGGTGCTACCTGACGGGACTCTCGGCACGCAGATCGTGCCAACCTTTGGTCCGGAGCAGGCCGTCTCCGGGTTCCGACTGGTCGATGCCCGAGCCTCCTACGGGATCGGTCTGACGACGTTCGTCATCGGTTTCCCAGCCCACTTCGACTGGTCGTGGCGCACGCTGTTCAACAAGGGCTGGGAAGACGTGGCGTTTGCGAGTGCGGGTGGCAGCGAGGAGTACCGCAAACCGCGGTTCGACTTCTGGATCGGCTATGACTTCTGAGTCGGACAAGACGGACCTGGCGCCCCACCCCCGGGCCCCCTGCTCGCGGGTGATGGCGCTGCTCGCCGACTACCTGGAAGAACGGCTCTCGCCGCCGCAACACCGCGAATTGACGCGCCACCTCGACAACTGCCAGACCTGCGTCGCCCAGCTGCACACATACCGCTCGACCGTGTCGCTCCTCCGATCGCTCAGGGAGGAAGACCTACCGCCGGACCTCCGGCGCACCCTCAGCGTATTCCTAGATCAGAGCGAGAGCTAGGTTTTCCGACGAGGCGTCTGTCTGGCTAGGCGCGAGGAGGGAGCAGCCAGGTGGGCGCCCCGCCCGGCCGGGCGGGCGGGGGTGACCGACGAAGCAACACCGCCAGACGGGCGCCTCGTCGGAAAACCCTAGAGTTTTTTCAGCTTCATCACGCTGCGGCTCAGGTCGAGCGTCACGCGGTAGTCTTTCAGCATGCTGTGGCCGACAATGCCACCGATCTGAAAACCGAGCAACGCGCTCGGGCGATGCAGGTTGAGCACGACAACCGAATGGTTGCGAAACAGCAACTGGTCGAACGCCAATTTCGTCCCAGGCCGCAGATACGCATCATCGTCCCACCCGGATGTCCCATAGACCTTGATCGGCACCTGACGGACGGTCAGCGGTGGCAACAGATTCGCAGTCCCGCGGCTGATGGAGATGACCTCGCCACCGGTGTCGACCACGAAGCTACGTGGGAGATCGTCGTTGATGACACCGCGCACGACGGCGAGGCGGTGTTGCCGCATCGGCAACACGACATCCGCGGGTTCGTCAGGTAGGTCCTTCCCAATGATCAACTGCTGCAGGCCGTAGTCAATGGTCACGGACAGCCCGAGCGCCAGGGGGGAAAATCCCTCTGCCTCTGGCGTGGGGAGCCCGCCGAGAGGCGGACTCTTGATGATGGCCGGCAAATTGCTCACTTCGAACGAACCGATCGCCAGCGAATCGAGTCGACTGGCCTGCAACCCGCGCAGCCCAACTGCCCCGACCCCCGCGCTGAGGGTGTTGGTGATCGGCTGGACGCCGAGTGCTCTGGCCACTGGCTGCGACAGCACGGTCTGCTCCGCGCCGGTGTCGATGACGAAGTCCACCGCATCACGGCCGTTGACCCGACCGCGCACGATGATCTTGCCGCGCTCCACCCGGAATGGAATCGTATGGACCCGTTGGGGCTCGGCGAACTGAACCGCCGGTCGGTCGCCGAATGACCGCAGGAACTGGACCTCGTTTCGGGCCCAATCCGCTTTCTCGGTGTTCGTCGCCGCCGGCAGGAGCGCGACATACCGCTCGTAGGCGTCCGCCGCCTCGCGATAGCGGTGCATCTGTCGGTAAATCGAACCCAAGGTGTGATGAAACGCCGGCTCGTCCGGAGACACTTCCAGCGCGGCCTGCACCCAGTCGAGCGCGTCCTCAAGCCCTTGCCGCGTCGCGAGGCTCCGAGCGAGTCCATGGCGCCCGCCTCCCGAATCGGGGTCCAGCGACAGCACGTCTCGATAGACCGCTTCGGCCTCGTCGAACAGTCCGGCCGCCCACACCGCGTCCCCCACGAGTGACATCGCGACGGGGTCTCCCGGCGCGAGCCGCCGTAACACCGCTGCTTCATTGAACGACTGCGTGAATTCGGCGACCTGCAGGGCGCTCCGTAGGCCCCCACTGGTCGCCCGCACGAGCTGCTCGGCGGTCGCCCCCAACTTCGCCAGGTCGTAGATCCGGATGGCTTCCCAATAGCGCTGGTCAACTTCGAGCAGGTCGCCCAACTGAAGACGAGTCTCGCTGCGCGCGGTGGCCGAGGTCGACTGGGCATCGATGACGATCGGCACCGCCACCCCCGCCGCCGCGGCAAACACCAACGAACGAGACGCGAATCCCATGTCACCTCCAGCGGAAACAGTCTACCGCCACTATGCCCCAAAACCTCGGACCCGGGCAAACGGAACTCAGCGGTCGTATTGCTCGATCTCGACCCCGTCGTACATCTCGTCGACCCGCAAGATCTGTTTCTGGCGCTCGTAGGTGCCAAGCTCGTAGTCCTCGCTCATGATGAGCGCCTTCACAGGCTTGGTCGGACACACTTCCGCGCACAACCCGCAAAAACTGCACCGTGACAGGTTGAAGTCGAAAAAATCGAGCACCTTGATCTTGTGGCCAGGCTCACGATGTCCACCCAGGAAGATCAGCTCGTCAGGGCAGGCCTTGGCGCACTGGTCGCAGACGATGCAGGTCTGCGCACCGGTCTCCGGTTCGACCTGGAGCCTGAGCACCCCGCGAAACCGGGGCGCGACGGGGCGGCGTTCGGCCGGATACTGGAAGGTGAACGCCGGTTGCGGGGTGTACTTGAGCGTCATCAGGAGGCCCTTGATCAGATCGACCAGAAAGACCATCCGAAAAAACTTCGCCAACTGCTGCACCATCTTCTCCTGGCTACGCCCGGCCGTCGACGCGAATCGACTCCGTCTGCCCCAACATCACCACACGCTCCTTGCGGAGCACGGTGTCCTCTTTGCGAATCTTGTCCTGCAACCGCAAGAGCCCGTAGAGCAACGCCTCGGGGCGAGGCGGACAGCCGGATACGTAAACATCAACCGGCACCACCTTGTCAACGCCCTGCAGGACCGAATAGGTGGGGAATGGACCGCCGGCATTCGAGCAGCTCCCCATCGAGATCACCCACTTAGGCTCCGGCATCTGGTCGTAGAGCCGCCTGAGCACCGGCGCCATCTTCTTGGTGACGGTGCCGGCCACGATCATGAGGTCCGCCTGACGCGGCGACGCGCGAAACACTTCCGCGCCGAACCGCGCGATGTCGAACCGGGACGCCGAGGTCGCCATCATCTCGATGGCGCAACAAGCCAAACCGAAGCCCATCGGCCAAAGTGACGATTGGCGTGCCCAGTTGAGCACCTTGTCCAGGTTGGTCGTGATGAAGTTGTCTTCGAACCGATGGTCGATCAATCCCATGGGTATGGTCGCTCGCCTACTTGCCTTCGAACCAATCGGCGTTGGTTGCGCAGAAGGCCTCCCACTGATCAGGGACCTCGTCATTGGCGAAGATCGCCTCGACGGGGCAAGCGGGCACGCATGCGCCGCAGTCGATGCACTCTTCCGGGTGAATGTAGAGCATCGTCTCAGCTTCAAACTCGTCTTCGTCTTTCCGCGGGTGGATACAATCCACCGGACACACGTCCACGCAGGCCGTGTCCTTGGTCCCGATACATGGTTCACAGATACTGTACGCCATCAAACTCCTCCGTGTTCATCACCCTCATCATGCGCCGAGCGCATCCTCCGCCGGACCCGGACGCGGCAGTGTCGCCCCAACATCCGGAACGATCTGACCCGCTGGGCGCCCAAAGAATACCCCGCTGGGGTGTTCGGGTTCAAGGGGCCGGTGTCGCTTACACAATCTTCAGACGCCCGGCAAACCTCTCCTCGTATCCGTGGAAGTGCAAGACCGGCGAGCGTATGAATCTTTGCCGTTGCTGCGTCGCAGGAAACGGTCGCCCGGCGACGTCTTGTCGTCATCCCTAGCAGCCTGTGGTGCAAGCAGCGGGTCTTCGGTCCTGGGGGTCCGACACGGTGCTCACGAACTGATTTCCCCCGGCTGTAGCTCGAGCACGGCGATCCCCTTCGGCTCGACCAGTCTGCGGAGCGCGGCCGGGGTCCCGGTCAGTTGCGGGAACGTCCCGTAGTGCATCGGCACCACCTGTCGAACCCCCAGCCATTCGCAGGCGCGCGCGGCGGCGGCCGGGCCCATCGTAAACCGATCGCCAATCGGCAAAATGGCGATGTCCGGCGCATGGAACTCACCGATCAGGCGCATGTCCCCGAACAGTGCGGTGTCGCCCGCCACATACACGGTCAAGCCATCCTCGAGGCCCAACACGTAGCCGACGGCATCGCCGAGATACCAGGACGGATCGTCATCGGCCCACCCGCCGCTGTGCTCGGCGCGAACCATCGTGATCGTCACCCCGTGCAGACGAATCGTCCCCCCCTTGTTCATGGGGTGCAGCTTGCGTATGCCCTTCGTTTCCAGCCAGTGGCACAACTCGACAATCGCGACCACTCCGGCGCCGGTTGATCGGACCACCGGAATGAGATCGCCAATGTGGTCGGCATGGCCGTGAGTCACCAGCACGACCTCGGCCCGGTCGATCTGCTTGCACGCCTGGGGACACGCAGGATTGGTGGTCAACCACGGATCGATCACCACCGTCACGCCGCCCGGCGTCTGCAGCACGAAGGTGGCATGCCCCAACCAGGTCATGCGCAACGGTGCGGCCGTGGAACCAATCATCTGCCGCGGCATTCTATCGGTTTCCTGGTGCTAACATCGGAGTCATGACGACTTCGGGATCTCCTGGAACGGCGAACGCGGTGCCGGCGACCTTTTTTCGGGGGCGCCGGGTTCGGCCGGACGCGGGGCCAGCCAGTGGAAAACCGCGCTGGCTCAAGGTTCGGCCGCCTGGCAGCGAGGGGTACCGACGACTCAAGCGCCTGATGACGGAGCAGTCCCTGCATACCGTCTGTGAAGAGGCGAACTGCCCGAATATTGGGGAGTGCTGGCACCATGGCACCGCTACCTTCATGATCCTGGGTGGCGTCTGCACGAGGGCCTGCGCCTATTGCAACGTCGAGCACGGACAACCGGGGCCGGTCGACGAGACAGAACCGACGCGCATCGCCAACGCGGTTCGGACCCTCGACCTCGAGTATGTCGTCATCACCTCCGTGGATCGCGACGACCTCTCGGACGGCGGCGCCTCGGCCTTCGCCCAGACCATCACGGCCACCCGCGCGCTGTCACCGCACTGTCGCATTGAAACCTTGATTCCGGACTTCGCCGGCCGAGCCGCCTCGCTCGACACCGTGCTCACCGCAGCGCCGGATGTGCTCAACCACAACATCGAAACGGTGGCGCGTCTGTATCGCCAGGCGCGTCCGGGCGGCAAGTACCCGCGAGCGTTGGAGTTGCTGCAACGCGCGCACCGGGCCCGTCCTGAGGCTCCGACCAAATCGGGGCTCATGGTCGGCCTGGGAGAAACCTGGGATGAGGTGCTCGAAACGCTGACGGACCTTCGCCAGGTGGAGTGCGACATCCTGACGATCGGCCAGTATCTGCGACCCTCACCGGCCCACCTACCCGTCGATCGCTACTATCACCCTGACGAGTTTTCCGCGCTCAAGCAGGAGGCCCTCAGGCTGGGGTTCGGGCACGTCGAGTCAGGACCGCTCGTGCGCAGCTCGTATCACGCGCACGAGCAGATGGAGGCCTTCACCGCCGATCAGGCTTTGCGCGCCCGCTTGGGACGATAGACGTGGGTGCTCTGACCGAAGAAGACTTCAGCTGACTCCATCAGTGTTTCAGACAGGGTCGGATGAGGGTGTATGCACAGTCGGAGGTCGGCGGCGGTCGCTCCCATTTCGGTGGCGACGACGCCCTCGGCAATCAGCTCTCCGGCGCCGCTGCCGGCGATTCCCACCCCAAGAATCTGTTCCGACTCCGGGTCGATGATCAGTTTCGTGACGCCGGACGGGCGATCGAGGGTCATCGCCCGACCTGAGGCCGCCCATGGAAAACGAGCGACCTGCACCGACCGGCCATCAGCCTTGGCCTGCGTCTCGGTCAGGCCGCACCACGCCACCTCAGGGTCCGTGAACACGACGGCGGGAATCGCGCGGGGCTCGAAACCGGCCTTGTGACCCGCAATCGCCTCCACCGCGATGCGCGCCTCGTGCCTCGCCTTGTGGGCCAGCATCGGCTCTCCCACCAGATCACCCACCGCGAACAGGCTCGGCTCGCCGGTGCGGCGTTGCCCATCGACCACCACGAAACCACGCGCGTCCCGCTGGACGGCCGTACGCTCCAATCCCGGGATGTCCGAGTTCGGCACGCGACCGACGGCCACCAACACACGGTCGAAATGGTGCTCCGGGTGGTCGATCGCGGCGCCCTCCAATGTCACCCGGACGCCGTCACCGTCGTCCGCCAGGCCGACAACGGTCGTCTCCAGCCGCACCGCCTCACAGAGACTGTCCAGCCGCCGTGCCACGACGGACACCAGATCGCGGTCGGCGCCCGGCAGCAACCCGGACGTCATCTCCACGACGGTGACCGCGGATCCCAGTGCCGCATAGACCGACCCCAACTCGAGCCCGATGTAACCGCCACCGACAACCAGCAGCGACCCCGGAACACTCGGCAGGTCCAACGCCCGGGTGGAGTCCCACACCCGCTCGCTGTCGAGCGACAGGGCGGCGGGCACGGCCGGGCGCGACCCGGTCGACAGAATCGCGTGGGCAAATGTCAGATCGACCGGCTCATCGTCTCCGTCGATGTCATCCGACCTCGTCACCCGCAGAGACGTCGGACCGAGTAGTTCCGCCCGGCCCCGCAGATACGTGACACCGCGCTGGGTCGACAGCTGACCCAACCCACCGGTCAACCGGCCGACCACCCCCTCTTTCCAGGTCCGCAGCCGGTCGAGGTCAAGCGCCGGCTCCCCGAACTCCACGCCCCAGGCGCGCGCCTCGCGGGCCTCCGTCAGCACCTTGGCGACGTGTAGAAGCGCCTTGGACGGCATGCACCCGCGATAGAGACAGACACCGCCCGGGTCGGCAGCCTCGTCGATCAGGGTGACCTGCATCCCCAGGTCCGCGGCCAGAAACGCGGCAGCGTAGCCTCCGGGTCCACCACCAATCACCGCAAGCTGCGTCGAATTCGTCATGTTACGTGTCCCATCCCGATTCAGCGATTCCCCGACGTCCCGTCTGGACTCCGGGCCTCCCACGGCGCGTCCTAGCCCGCCGTAAGTGTAGCAAGGCCGCTCCTTGCCTTGAGCGGGCGCGCCGTTCCATCATGGGACAACCCCGCGCCGTCGCAAGGTCGGCGGGCCTCTGTCACGGGGAGTGTGTTCATGCGCAGATTCGGAGCATCCTTCGGCGGCCGGTTGGTCGGTCTCTCTCTCATGACCGGCATCGTCGCTCTTGTCGCCCCCACCGGCGGCATGAAGGTGAGTGCCCGTCAGGACACCATCATGACTCGATTGTTCGCGCCGGTCGAAATCGGCGCCGACCTGTCGGACCTGCCCGCGTCGGAGCGGTTGGCACTGGCCCACATCGTGGACGCCGCCCGGGTGATGGACGGTCTCTTCCTCCAACAGGTATGGGCCGGCAACCCATCCATGTTGCTGTCACTCCTCGGCGATCAGAGCGCGGCGGGCGAGGCCCGGCTCGACTTCTTCTTGTTGAACAAGGGGCCCTGGTCACGCATCGAGAACAACCGGAGTTTCGTGGCCGAAGCTCCCGACAAACCAGCCGGCGCCAACTTCTACCCGGCGGACGCGACCCGGGAGAATGTCGCGGCCTGGTTTGACCGGCTGGACGATGCCGCGCGAGCGGACGCGACCGGGTTTTTCACGACGATCCGACGGGGTCTGGACGGCGAGTTCATCAGCGTGCCCTACAGCGTGGAATACCAGGGTCCTCTGGCGATTGCAGCGGAGCACCTCCGCGCGGGTGCCCGCGCCACGACGCAGCCGACGCTTCGTCGATACCTCGAGAGTCGCGCGGCGTCGTTCGTCTCAAACGACTACTACGACAGTGACGTCGCCTGGATGGAGCTCGATGCGTCGATCGAACCGACCATCGGCCCGTATGAAGTCTACGAAGACGAATGGTTCAACTACAAGGCCGCCTTCGAGGCGTTCGTCACCGTCCGCGACGCAGCCGCCACGTCAAATCTGACCCGGTTCGGCGACCAGCTCCAAGGGCTGGAAGATACCCTCCCGATCGACCCATCGTTCCGAAACCCATCGCTCGGCGGACTGGCCCCGATTCGGGTGGTCAACGTCGTCTTCACCGCCGGCGAGGCGAACAGCGGGGTGCAGACAGCGGCCTTCAACCTGCCCAACGATGAACGGGTAGTCCGGGAAAAAGGGTCGAAGCGGGTCATGCTGAAGAACGTGCAGGAGGCCAAATTCGAGCGCGTGCTGACGCCCATTTCGCGGGTCGCTCTGTCGGCGGACGAACAGCGCGACGTGACCTTCGACGCCTTCTTTACCCATATCCTGATGCACGAACTGATGCACGGGCTTGGCCCCAGCACCATCACGGTCGATGGCGCCGAGACCACCGTCCGCCGACAGCTGCGAGAGACCTACAGCACCATCGAAGAAGCCAAGGCGGACGTGTCCGGTCTCTGGGCGCTCCACCAACTCATCGACCGGGGCGTGGTCGACTCATCGCTGGCGCGGAGCATGTACAGCACGTTCCTGGCGTCGACGTTCCGGTCCATCCGGTTCGGCATCAACGAAGCGCACGGACGGGGCGTCGCCATCCAGCTCAACTCGTTTCTCGATGCCGGCGCCGTCACGGTGGACGGCGACGGTCGCTTCGCCGTCGACCATAGCCTGATCCGAGACGCGGTCACTTCGCTGACGACCGAGTTGATGACCCTGCAGGCGACCGGCGACGTCGAGGCGGCGGAGACGATACTTGCGACCCGCGGCGTGGTCCGCCCCGAGGTGCAACTCGTGCTCGACCGCCTGGGTAGTGTGCCCACCGACATTCAGCCGCGATACGTCACCGCGGTCCAGCTGGCCCGACAGACACGCTGACGGTTTCCGGGCGTGGCATCCCGCCCCACGTAGCCGTCGCGTGGGGTTCGGAGCGCAGCCCCGTCTAGGCGAGGGAAGCCCCAGGCGCGCGACAATGCGCGCCCCGCGGCCGCGGAGTGGGGCACTCGGGGTCCCCGCGGAGCCGCCGCGTGGGGTTCGGGGCGAAGCCCCGTCTCAGGTGGTTCGGGGCGAAGCCCCGTCTAAGCTAAGATACCCCTATGTCGCGACCGGAACACCTCGGAGAACTTCGTGCGGCGGTAGCCGCGGGCACGGTGCCGCATCGTACGGTCAAGCTGGAGATGCGTCAGAACTTGATGGGTCTGCTGAGGCGCCACGACACGTTGCTCCCTGGCATCGTCGGCTACGAAGACACGGTCATCCCCCAGATCGCCAATGCCGTATTGTCACAGCACAACTTCGTGCTGCTGGGGCTACGCGGCCAGGCCAAGACCCGCATTCTTCGTGGGCTCACGGCCCTGCTGGACGATGTCCTGCCGGTCGTGCCCGGGTGTCAGATCAACGACGATCCGCTCGCGCCAGTCTGTCGTGCGTGCCGCACGCGCGTGGCCGAGGAGGGGGACGCCCTCCCGGTGGCCTGGCTACCCCGTGAACGTCGATTCATCGAAAAACTGGCGACGCCGGACGTGACCATCGCAGACATGATCGGCGACGTCGACCCGATCAAAGCCGCTCGATCCGGGCTCGAACTGTCCGACGAGCTGACGATGCATTACGGGTTGCTCCCGCGGGCCAACCGGTGCCTGTTCGCGGTCAACGAATTGCCGGACCTCGCCGGGAAGATTCAGGTCGGCCTGTTCAACATCCTCCAGGAGGGAGACGTCCAGATCAAGGGCTACCCCATTCGCCTCCCGCTCGACGTGGTGATGACGTTCACCGCGAATCCGGAAGACTACACGGCGCGCGGCAAGATCATTACCCCGTTGAAGGACCGGATCGGCTCGGAGATTCGTACCCACTACCCCCGCACCCGACAGGCCGGTATGGCGATCACGGCCCAGGAATCATGGGTCGCACGCGAAGAGACGACATCGGCCACCCTCGACACGATAATCCCCCGGTACATCAGTGAGCTGGTGGAGGAAGTGGCGTTTGTCGCGCGCAGCCACGCCAAGGTAGACAAGCGCTCGGGCGTGAGCCAGCGTCTACCCATCAGCTCGCTCGAGAACGTGGTGTCGAATGCCGAGCGCCGGGCGCTCGCAGACGGGGAGACGCTCGCCGTGCCGCGGGTGGCCGACCTGTATTCGGCCCTGCCCGCCATCACTGGCAAGTTCGAGCTTGAGTACGAGGGGGAGCTGCGGGGCGCGGACCGGGTGGCTCGCGACATCATCCGCACGGCGGTCGGTCAGATATTCGACGGCTGGTTCACCGATGTCGATACCAGCGCCGTCGTGGAATGGTTCGACCTCGGCGGCACGCTGCAGGTCGGGGACACCATGTCGGCGGCTGATCTGCTCGAACAGACCGCGCCCATCCAGGGCCTGCGAGAACTTGCGGCCCATGCCCAGGTCAGCGCGTCCGACCCGGCTCCCACGGTGGCCTCAGCTGTGGAGTTCGTGATCGAGGGCCTATACGCGCAGAAGAAGATCAGCCGCAGCGACGAGTGGCAGTATCAGGCCACCCCGACGCGGCCTCGCGCCAACCCGACCGCGGAACAGCTCTTCGACACCGACGTCCGAATTCCGCGGGGCAAGAAGAAGTACTACAACTGAATGAAATACAAGTACACGCGATACACGGGCGACGACCTCGAGGACATCGACCTGGAGGAGCTGGTGTCCAAGCTGTCGCGGTTGCTGCTCGCGAGCGGCTTTGGGAATCCATCGGGTGTCGCCGACGACCCGACGGACGCGACCGACCAGCGTCCGGAGCAGGCCCTACACGACGCTCTGCTTGACGCCCTCCTCAATGAAGACCTCCTGTCGGACAACGCCGTCTCGCAGCTACTGGGCGACGCCGCCGATGCCGACGGCGCGTCACAGCTCGAGCAACTGGTCCAGCGCCTCATCGAGCAGATGGCCCAGCAGGGCTACATCACACGCCACCCTGACCCGAACGCGGAGCGGTCAGGGCAGGGAGCCGGTGATGGAACCCAGACGCCGATGCGCTTCGAGGTCACCGACAAGGGGCTCGATTTTCTCGGCTATCGGGCCCTTCGAGACCTCCTCGGCTCCGTCGGACGCAGCAGCCTTGGCCGGCATGACACACGCGACCTCGCCACCGGGGTCGAGGCAAGCGGTGCCCCCAAACAATATGCGTTCGGCGACACCCTCAACCTGGACGCGAGCGCGACCATCTTGAACGCGGTCAGGCGGATGGGCCCGGACGCCATCGCCGGCCCCGGTATCGACGTGGAGTATGCGGACCTGATGGTGGCCCAAGGCGAATATCAGAGCGCGTGCGCGACCGTGCTCATGCTGGACTGCAGCCACAGCATGATCCTCTACGGTGAGGACCGCTTCACCCCGGCCAAGCAAGTGGCGCTTGCCCTCGCCAACCTCATCAAGCATCAGTACCCTGGAGACACCTTGCGCGTCGTGCTATTCCACGATTCCGCCGAAGAGATCCCGCTCCGACAGCTCGCACGCGTGCGGGTCGGACCGCACTACACCAACACGCGGGAGGGTCTCCGGATGGCGCGTCGGATTCTGGAGCGGCAGCAGCGTGACATGCGCCAGATCGTGATGATCACCGACGGTAAGCCGTCCGCGTTGACGCAACCCGACGGGCAGATCTACCGCAACCCGTTCGGTCTCGACCCGTGGGTCATCGCCGAGACATTCGCCGAGGTGGCCAACTGTCGCAAGGCGGGGATCTTGATCAACACGTTCATGTTGGCCCAGGACTACGAACTCGTGAGTTTTGTGAAACGTGTCTCGCAGATCTGCCACGGCAAGGCCTACTTCACGACACCACGCACGCTCGGCAAGTACGTGCTGACGGACTATCTCAACAAGAAGACGAGAACCGTGCATTAAGCCAGGCGCGGAATGCTCCCCTCCCTCATCCCGATCTTCCCGCTCCCGAACGTGGTGTTGTTCCCGTCTGTCTTTCTTCCCCTTCACATCTTCGAGCCGCGGTACCGTCAGATGCTGTCGGACGCGCTGCAGGGCGACCGGATCATCGGGATGGTGTTGGTCAAACAGCGGCAACCGCGCCCCGCGGAGCCGCCAGACTTCTACCCGGTCGGGTGCGCCGGTCTCATCAGCCAGGCCGAAACACTGCCCGATGGCCGTTCCAACATCATCCTGCGGGGAATGCAGCGATTCCGAGTCGGTTGGGAAGAACAGGGCCGCGTGTATCGGCGGGCGCACATCGAACCGCTCGCGGAGATCGCCACCGACGCCATCTGTCACGACGTACGCGCGGCCCGGTCCAAGCTCGAAGCCCTCCTCCGGGGCCGACTCGAAATGACGGGTGGCGAGGCCATGGTGCCAGGAGACATGAACGACGCGGATCTGATCAACACCCTGGCGCAATATCTCGACCTCGACCCGGTCGAAAAGCAGGCGCTGTTGGAGCGGGACGATATCGCACAGCGGTCGCTGGCGTTGATCGAGCTGCTCGAGATGCGAGCGCTTACGACGCAACCGCTGGGCGGTCTCGGGCTGCAGTAGGGAGCCGCGCGTCGTGAAACCCCGCTGCATTCGACGGGCGCTTCATCCCGGCTGACGGCGTTGCTCGTCGGTCAAATACTTGTCGTATTCTCCCTCCTCGCGCCTTGTCCGCCGGGCGAATCACCCATCTCGGTGCGACGCGGGGTTTCACGACGCGCGGCGAGCCGCCGAGCGATCTCCTTCACGACCATTTCCCCGTGGAAACGCCCGTTCTCGATAAAGATGAGACCACTGTGGATACCCGAAATCACCTGTCCGGCCAGGAAGAGGTTGGGCACATTGGTTTCGTAGGTGTCCGGGTCGTGCGCCGGCACCATCGTCGTGGGATCAACCTCGATACCGAAACGCCGGAGCATCGTCGTATCCGGGTGATAGCCGGTCAGCAGGAACACCGCATCAGCCGGGAGCGTCCGCCGGCCCGCGGCATCCTCGACCACGACGTCCGTCTCGTGAATCTCCGCCACGCGTGTCTCGAAGAGGGCCTCGACGGAACCTTCCTTGATGCGGTTCTCGATATCCGGACGTACCCAGTACTTGATCCCGCTCCCCAGTTCAGCATGGCGGTGCACCAGCGTGACGTGGCACCCCGCCCGGTAGAGCTCCAACGCGGCCTCCGCCGCCGAGTTCTTCCCCCCGACGATGACGACCCGCTTCCGATAGTACGGATGCGCTTCCGTGTAGTAGTGCGACACGTGCGCGAGGTCCTCACCCCGCACTCCGAGCATGTTGGGACACTCGTAGGCACCGACCGCCACCACCACCGTCTTCGACACCCGCCGACGCGCCCCAGTGTGCGGATGCCGCGTGTCGACGGCCAGGCACGGGCGCCCACCCTCGTCCTGCACGGTTTGAATCGCCTCGACGTCATGTCCGAGATCGACCGTCAGGTCGTAGGTGTCGACGGCGCGCCGGTAGTATCGAAGGGCCTCGTCCCGTGTCGGCTTCTGGTATGGCGTGACGAACGGGAGCCCCCCGATCTCCAACCGCTCCGGGGTGGTGAAGAACGCCATGTTCGTCGGGAAGTGCAAGATCGAATTGACCACCACCCGGCGTTCGATCACCTCGCAATCGAGTCCAGCCTGCTTGGCGGCGATCGCACTCGCCAGACCGGCGGGACCCGCCCCGACCACAATCACGTCCCGCACCGGTGCGGTGCCACTCCCCTCATTCATCGGGCTCGATACTCCACCTGCACGTCACTGATCACGGCAATCGGCCGGCCCGGCGAGGTAAACGTCTCGGAACCGTCCAGTCGCAACACATCCAACTCGATGCCGACGATGCTGATCTGGGTGACATCGTCAGGCACGGTGACCCGGATACCCTCACCGGCCACGGGGGCGACCGCCTTCACCCCGCCTGGCCCGGCCCCGCCGCCCACGCGGTCAACGAGATCGGCCTCAGAGCGGAACTCGGCGAGCACCAGCGGACGCGTCAGCACCACCTCGGTGGTCGCCACCGCCGTGCTGGCGAGATAACGGGCATAGCCACGCCCCCTGGACACTTCGTCCTCGGAATAGGTGTGGCGACCATGCAGATTGAACGTCACCACCGCCGGACCGCGATGCGCAGGGATCACCACGATGATGCCGTCGGCCACTTCCGTGCCGATCAGCACGTCGCAGTAGGTGCGGCCCGTGTCGACCCCGACACCCAGCACCGAGGGACAGCGCACTTCCGCCGGTTCGATCCGCTGCGATTGCGCTGACGACACGGTCGCCACCCCGAGCATCAGGCCGGCGGTCACCACGCGCAACCTACACCAAGTCGTCATCGTTCTCGAGCTCCGCGCCACCTCGCAACACCCCGGCGCCGCTGCTGCCGGGACGCAACAGGTCCAAAAACTCCATTCGCGTGCGCGCGTCGGACCGAAAGACCCCGCGCATGGCGCTGGTCATTGCGGTCGAGTTCTGCTTCTGGACGCCCCGCATCCGCATGCACAAATGCGACGCTTCAACCACCACCGCCACCCCCAGCGGATTCAACTTGTCGACGATGGTCTCGGCGATCTGGTTCGTGAGCCGCTCCTGCACCTGGAGTCGTCGGCTGAAGACCTCGACGATCCGCGGGAGCTTGCTCAACCCGATGACCTTGTCGCGCGGCAGGTAGGCCACGTGACACCGGCCAAAGAACGGTAGCAGATGATGCTCGCACAGACTGTAAAAGTCGATGTCCTTGACGATGACCATCTCGCTGTAGTCGACCGTGAACAACGCGTTGTTGATGACGGCGTCGATGTCCCTCTCGTAGCCACTGGTCAGAAAGCGAAAGGCCTTGGCCACACGTTCAGGTGTGCTGGCGAGACCCTCGCGCGTGGGGTCCTCACCGAGTTCCACCAGCATCGACCGTACAGCCGACTCGATCCGCCCCGCGCCCACCGGGTGGTCGCGGTCGTCGCGATACGCGGCGTCGCCGACGATTGGAAGACCCTCCTCAGTACTTGTAGAAGCCATGACCGCTCTTGCGTCCCAGCTGTCCCGCCAACACCATCCGCTTCAGGAGTGGTGGCGGGGCGTAGACGGGATCTCGGAACTCCTCATACATGATGTTCGCGATGTAGTACGTGGTGTCGAGCCCGATAAAGTCGAGCAGGGTAAAGGGCCCCATCGGGTGACCACACCCCAGGGTCATCGCGGTATCCACATCCTCCACCGTACCGCAGCCGCTTTCAAAGGCGCGGACCGCACTGAGCAGATACGGAATGAGCAGGCGGTTGACGATGAACCCCGGACGGTCCGGGGCGGTCACCGGTTGCTTGCCGAGCGAGCCCGCAAAGTCGAAGACCCGCTGGTAGGTCTCGTCGGTCGTGGATAACCCCCTGATCACCTCGACCAGGTTCATGATCGGCACCGGGCTGAAGAAGTGCATCCCGGCGAACTTGTCCGGCCGGCGGGTCGCCGCCGCCAGCTCTGTAATGCAAACGGAGGACGTATTCGAGCAGAACACCGCGTCGGAACCGACGACTGCCTCAACCTCGGAAAACACCGCCCGCTTGGCGTCCACATTCTCGACAATCGCCTCGATGATCAAGTCGCACTCAGCCAGCGCGTCCACCGAGGTGGTCCCACTCAGACGTCCCATGGTGGCGTCTCGGGCTTCGGCTGTCAGTTTGTTGCGCGTGACGCCGTTGTCGAGAAACCGGGCGATACGACCCAATCCCGCGTCAACCGCAGCCTGGTCGACTTCCCGTACAACGGTGCGATAACCCGCTTGGGCACACACCTGGGCGATGCCCGAGCCCATCAGCCCGCAGCCCAGCACGCCGACTCCCCGTACTCCCGCCTCGTCCGCCATCATCTTCCTTTCGTCGCGTCACGGCGTCGCGGCCACGCCGTCCATATCCATGAGGCGGCGCGTGCCACCGTGACGGTGACCTGTGATCATAGCAAACTGCCCCGTTGTGACATCGGTGGCGGCACGGGCGGTGGTGCCCTGGTGTGGTATGTTGCGCTCCATGCCGGGTAGCGACGAGCATCGAGACGCGGAGCGGGTCCGGGTGCCCGGCGACCTGCAGGGTGAGGTATTGGTCTACCAGCCGATGACCCTCAGACAACTCTCGCTCGTCGGCGCGGTGATCGAAACGGCCTTTCCCCTCCTGCCCCAGTCATCCCACAAGTTCCGGTTGGCGCTCGGCCCCACGAACGTCGTCGCGAGTGCGCGCGTCGTGGACTCGCGCGTGAGCCAGATCGGGGACGGGCGGGTGACCTACCGGAGCGCCATCGAGTTCATCGACCCGCCCGACGGGGTCCTCGACGCCATCACTGCGCTGCTCAATCATCTGCGCGCCACACGCGACTGACACGTCCGGACGCGCCAATGACGCGATACGCGCGACGCATGCGACCGGCGTCGCGGGGGTCGCGCCCAGACGCGGATATCGTGTGTGTCTACGATTCGTCGGATGACGAGAGAAGCAGGTCCAGCGCGTCGGAAGGCACCCAGAACGAGAGGGTTGCGAACGCTCCGGCGCCGCTGAGTTGCAAGGAGTCGACCATCGCCTGCAATTCGGGCCGATCGGTCGTCTGCATCGCGGCGAGCGCCAGGAAGCCCCGCAGGACGTCGCGCAGATTCTGACCGGCTTCCTCGTCACGTCCTTCGATGGAGAGCGACCCGCTCAACCCACCGTTGACGCGACCACTGACGGCGAAGGCCGCCACCGCCGGCATCTGTGCCGACACCTCATCTGGGAGGAAGCCGAGGGCACTGAGATCGCCGAACTGCCCGACCGCCCACGCGTTGCTACCCGTCTCGACCAAGTCGAGCAACCCCATCATGTTCGGATTCGACGTGATGTCAGACGTCGTCGACCCGCGCACAATCGCTTGCTGCACCGTCGACAGGTCGCCGACCGCGACCAGTCCCGGTTCCATGAACACCATCGCCAGTGAGCCGGCCTCATCGCTGTCGACACTCACCACCCGCTTTCCCTCGTAGGTGTCAACGGTCGCGCCACCGGCACGCGCGACGCCCTCGAGACGGGTGGTGTCGAACCGGCCTCGGAACAAGACGAGCCCGGCGGGCCGACCCTCGACGCCGGGGGACAGAAAGGCGAGCACGTGGTCGATATCGTGCTCGATATCGAGCCCGAGCTGCGTCTGTAATTCGTTCTGTCCGATGTCGTCCGGAGCAATCTGCCGAATCCGCTCCCGCACCTCTGAGAGCATGACCTCGCGAATGTTCGCGTAGGCGACCACCGAGGCGTCGGCGGGCACGTAGCGGAACTCAACCGGCCCGTCGACGGCCACGGCGAGGGCCGCTTCGCGGTTGATATAGGCGAACAAGCCGGTGCACAGGCCCAGTACGAGGAGCCCGCTGGCCCCGAGTACGAAGAAACGGGTCTGACGTGTCATGCAGATTCCAGGTGCCCGTCGACCGTACTCCGAGCGTCCAACGAGCCTTATCAGAGTATACCGACTATCGGCCAACAAAGTTCCGGCCTTCGCGCCTGGACGCTTCGGCGGGCAGGCTCGCGTGGGGTGGCGCCCAGTCGTGGAAGCGGACGGCCCGTCCGCCAAGCCTTGGCGAAGGCGGAATCACTGCTCGAGTACGTATTCCCGACGTTCAACGAGCCAGGTCGCCAGTCCCAAGCCGACAACCAGAATGAGACCGAGGCCGATGACGCTGACCGCGGCAGACGGCAATACCTCGTTCGCCTGCAGAATGCTGAGAATCGTCGACACGAGACCCTCTTGCGGCATCGCGTGCGGCACTAGCCCTTGCAGGTAATAGGACACTGTCAACCGCTTCATGTAGCCGGGCACGACGACCACAATCGGCTCCCAACCGAAGATGAACACCAACCCGGTCAGCAAGGGCCGTTTGAACCACGCCCCGATCAACGCAAACAGCGCGCCATACACCGCCAGCCCGACGGTCAGGAGCGCCAGGTCCGTCACCAGGCTGGGAAAGTTCGAGCCGATGTCGCCACCGAGCAGGGGCACGACGAGAAAGAACACCAGCATCACCGACGGCAGCACGACCAGGCCGGTGCTCGCCAGATACGCGAGATACTTGCCAAACAATACCGCCCCCCGCGACACCGGACGGGTGAACAGATAGGTGATCGTCTTGTCTTCGACTTCGTCGGCCATCAGGGCCGTACCGTAGAACACTCCGAGCAACGGCACCGAGAGCCGCAAGTAGAAGCCCCAGATCATCAACCCGAAGATGATCGGCCCGTCCACGATGATTGGCCGGCCATCGACCATCCCCCGGCCCGACACGAGATCCATGGTTACGAGCAAGCGCAGAATCACGGCGACGACGACCGGGCCGCCGACCACGAACGCCATGAACACGGTCCGCCGCGACCAGAGCATCTGACCGAGCGACAGATCGTAGATCCGCCACGCTGACGACAAGAACGCCGGCGCGACGGCGGATTCGCTGGTCGCCGCAGGAACCGAAGACCTGGTCGGGGTGGACATCTATCGCCTGTCTCCGGATGGCGCTACTTCACCAGATACTCGAACACCGCCTGCAGGTCGTCATCGGGCGAGCTGACCTCATGCACCTCACCAAGTTCGCCGCTCGCCGCGATCTGAGTGAGCTGCCCGTAGAAGGCATCCGGTTTCCCAGTCTCGACCACGACCGCACCCTCCTCAAACGTCAGACTCCGCACGCCGTCGTGTTCGATGAACGCGTGGGCCAGGCGTCGGGGGTCGTCGGCTCGAATTTTCACGGTATGCGGGTGTTCGTCGATCAAGTCACGAATCTGATGAATGTTCCCTTCGGCCAGGATGCGGCCGTTATTGATCAAGAGGATGGTAGACGTCATCGACTCGATCTCGTGCAGGATGTGACTCGACACCAGCACGCTCTTGCCCTCACGCCCCCAGCCCTTGATGAGCCGGATCACCTTGCGCCGCGCGATCGGATCCATACCGGCCAGCGGCTCGTCGAGCACGAGCACGTCGGGGTCGTGCACGACCGCCTGCGCCAGCTTCACCCGCTGCCGCATCCCCTTGCTGTAGGCGCCGATCTTCTTGTCGGCAGCGTCGAGCAAACCAACCGTGTCCAGCGCTTGGCGAGCCGCCTCGGTGGCGGCTGTGTCTGACAGACCATTCAGCCGGACCAAGGCCGTGACCCATTGCAGCCCGGTCATCCGCTCGTAGAACGAATCCTGCTCTGGACAGAAGCCGAGGCGACGGTACAAGCCAGGATTGCCCCAGATCGGCTCCCCCAGCACGCGTATCGTGCCTTTGCTGGGTTTGAGCTGTCCGGTGATCAGCTTGAGGAACGTCGACTTCCCCGCCCCGTTGGGCCCCAGCAGCCCGGTCACGCCAGGCCTCACGTCGACGGTGATGTCGTTGAGGCCAATCACCTGCCCGTACCACTTGGACACCCGATCAGCGGCAACCACAGGGACGCTCACGTCACCACCTCCACGCCCCGCACGCGTCGCTCGAGCACCCACACCGACAGACCGATCAGCAACGCCACCACGACGACCGACAGCAGCCACGGCGACTCGAATCGCGGCTGAAGCCGGAAGATGACATCGCCAATCTGATCCAGGTTCGCCCGAAACGAGAGCCAGGCGAGCGACGAACTGTTGGTGATGCCGTTCACGATGCCAAACACCGCGGCCGTGAACAGTACGACGCCCGCATAGAGCATGGCGGTGTAGCGGGCGCTGGTCGAGAGCGATGACAGCGCCAGCATGGTGAACGCAGACAGCAGGACCTCGACCAGGGCGTAGAGCGTGATGGCTGGAAGCAGGAACAGGTTCGCACCGACAAACGCCAAGCTGGCGGAGAACATCATCTCCAGGAACAGAAGCATCAGCGCCGGCACCAGGGTCACCAGGAGCAGAAAGAACAGCAAGGTCCCGAGCTTGCCCGCCACATACTCGGCCCGGGTCAACGGCTTCGACAGATAAATCTGGAGCGCGTTCGATCGCCGATCGTTCGCGATCAATCCGGAGCCGACGTAGACCGTGACGAACAGGACAAAGATTTCTTGTATCTCGAAGAACTGCCGAAACGTCTCGACGGACGGCGCCAGCAGGTCCAGGTTCGAAAAATTGGCGGACAGATAGAACATGACGGCGCGGACAAAGAACTGTCCCCACGCGGCCAGCAGCACGAGCCAGAAGAACTTCTTGGTCAGCACGGTCCGAATCCCAGTCGCCGCGATGACCAGCCAGGCGGTCCCAGGCTCTTGACGGACACCGGTGTAGCGCCGGTAGCTCTGATCGTGGATGGGGGTCATTCCTCTCCGATCGCTTCCGCGAAGACATCTTCGAGGGTGGGCACACTGGGGCGCAAATGCCGCACCTGAACCTGCTGCCGGGCCGCGAGGCTGAAGAGGTCACGCGGCCCCTGATCGGGTGTCACCAGCACCCGCAGCAGATCCTCACCCGTCCCATGGCACTCCGCCCCCTCTGCCTCGAGGGCCGCGATGAACGTGTCGACATCGCCCTTGATGCGCACTTCGAAGACCTGACGCCGCAGTCCCTTCAAGTCGGCGATCGATCCCTGCGTGGCCACCGTGCCTTGGTGCATGACGACGACCCGGTCGCATGTCGCCTCAACGTCGGGCAGGAGATGGGACGACAGGATCAGGTTCACACTCTTACGAGTGGCCAGATCGACGACCAGCTCCAGCATCTCCTCGCGGCCCTTGGGGTCCATGCCGTTGGTCGGCTCATCGAGAAACAGGAGGTCAGGGTCGTGCACCAGCGCCTGCGCGAGTTTGATCCGCTGCTTCATCCCGGTCGAGTAGGTCTCCGTGTTCCGGTAGCGCGCCTCGCCCAACCCCACGTAGTGGAGCACCTCATGCGCGCGCTGCATCGCGTCGCTGCGGGGCAGACCGGCGAGCTGACCACAGTAGGCGACGAAGGATACGGCGTTCATCCCAGGAATGTGTCCGTCAGACTCCGGCATATAGCCGAGGCGGGCACGGATGCGCTGGGGATGCGCGGCCACATCGATACCGAGCACGTCCATCCGCCCCGCAGTCGGTGTCACGAAACCCAACAGCACCTTCAGCAGGGTGCTCTTACCGGCACCGTTCGGCCCCAGCAGCCCGACCGCGCCGGGCGCAAAGCTCGCCGACACGTCCCGGAGCGCCTCCTGCGCGCCGAAACGCACGGAGACGTTGTCGAGGCTGGCAACCGGCTGGTCTTCGGATCCGGGGATGGACATCACACTAGAAGGCAATACGGAGACGGGCGCGCGCAGGTTCGACTCACCGTAGATGCGGGAACACAGGCGTTGGACGGGATGGCGCAGCCTTCATTGGAGGCAGGGCCGTTCACCACAGGCGGCTACAAGCTACCTCGCAGGCCGAGGTCGTCGGCCCGCAGACGCATAAAGGCGATCACATTGGTGATGTGGTCATCGAGCGACACTCCCACCTCTTCGGCGCCCTGCCGCAGATCATCTCGTGGCACGGCGCGCGCGAACGCCTTGTCCTTCATCCGCTTCTTGACCGACTTCGCCTCGAGGTCCAGCACGCTGCGCGACGGCCGCACCAGAGCCGCCGCCGTGACAAAACCGGCCATCTCGTCACAGGCGAACAGCGTGTGCTCCAGCCGCGACTCCCGCGTCACACCGGTGTAGTCCGCGTGCGACAGAATCGCCCGCATCACATACTCGGGATACCCCTGCGCGCGCAGAATCTCGCAGCCGCGGTACGGGTGGTCCTCCCGATCGGGCCAGCGCTCGTAGTCGAAGTCGTGTAGCAGGGCCACAATGCCCCACGCCTCCTCGTCCTCCCCGAAGTACCGCGCGTACCCGCGCACGGCGGCCTCGACCGCAAGCCCATGCTTCAACAGCCGGTCATTGCCGGTGTATTCCGTCAAGAGACTCCAGGCGTGCTCGCGTGAGAAGTTCATGCGCCTTTCGTCGGGCTTCAGGCTTCGGGACTGGCTGGGGCCAGTTGTCCTTCGCTGGCGGCCACAATGGCCGCGACCGTCACGTCACCGGTCACATTGGCCGCGGTCCGCGACATATCTAGGATCCGGTCCACCCCGAGGATCAACGCGATGCCTGCCGCCGGCACCCCGATCGCCTCGAGAATGACGACCAGCATCACGACGCCGGCACTGGGTACGGCCGCCGTCCCGATCGAGGCGAGCAACGCCATGAGCACGATGGTCAGCTGCGCCGGCACGTCAAGCGGGATCCCCAGCGTCTGGGCGATAAAGACGGCCGCCACCGCCTGGTAGAGCCCGGTACCGTCCATGTTAATCGTGGCTCCGAGCGGGAGCACGAACGACGCCACCTCCTCGGACACACCCAGATTTTTCTGGGCGCTCTTCATGGTCACCGGCAGCGTGGCCGCACTCGACGACGTGGAAAACGCCACCATCTGGGCCTGGACCATCCCGGAGAAGAACTGGCGTAGCGTCAACGGCGTGAAAAGACGCAGCAATGTCGGGTACACGATGAACATCTGCATCGCGAGCCCAATCAGCACCGTCAGACAGTAGAACCCCAGCGCGCCCAGCAACTGGGGCACGTCCGCCGGCGAGTCGCCGGCCACCCGGGTCACGGTATCGGCAATCAGCCCGAACACTCCGATCGGCGCGAACATGATGACGATCTCGACGATCTTGATGATGACGGCGTTCAGACTCTCGAACAGCGCCAGGAGCGGGGCCGCCCGCTCGGGCGGAATCAGCATCAGCCCGACACCGAACAGCATCGCCACGAACACGACGTTCAACATGCGCCGGTTGTCGGACGCCGCCCCGACGATGTTGTCCGGCACCATATCGACGAGAGGCTGTAGCGGTCCCCGCTCGCTGGCCGCGGCGGCCATTGCCTCTCTCGACGCCACATCGCCTTCGTAGCTCTGTTGCAGGGTCAGCCGGACACTGTCGGGCACCATCCGGCCCGGTTGCATGACATTGACCAGCGTCAGCCCGATGAGGAGTGCAACCAGGGTCGTGGCCAGATAGATCGCGATGGTCTTGCCGCCGATCCGGGACAGTTTGTTCAGGTCGGAGAGCGACGCGATGCCGGTCACGAGCGAGGCCAGGACCAACGGGACCGCAACAAGCAGCAGCAACCGGAAGAAAATGGCGCCGAACGGAGCAATCCAGTCGGCCGTGAACCGGCCCCATCCGGCATAGGCGGCGACGACGCCGTAGCCGAGGCCGAGGACGAGGGCGATCAGGATGCGCCAGTGAGCTTCGCGGTACCAGGGCATGTGTGGCTATTCCGAAGACGGGGCTACGCCCCCGAACGCAGGCGACGGTAGCACCGGGGTTTCGACACTGTCAACGCAGTGTGGCGGCCCGGTGGATCACTTCCAGCGTCTTATCCGTCAGTTCGTACGACGACAGATTGTCCGGATCGGCGGTCGCCACCGATTCGGCATCGGACCCCGGCCGGAGGCGGCCCCCGACCTGGTGACACAGGTAGTCGGCCAGCACGAAGTGATACTGCACGCGCCCGTCCGGCTCGCGGGTGATGTGATCGAACAGGTCGATGAGCGGTCCGACCCGCGTGCCGATGCCAATCTCCTCGCGCAGCTCACGCTGCACGGCCTCTCGCAGGGTCTCTCCGACCTGAACGCCCCCGCCGGGGAGGCTCCACCGTCCCTGCAACGGCGGATGTCGACGCTTGATGAGGACCACGCGACCCTCGATGAACACCACGCCCCCGACACCGATGATCGGCCGGGAGGGATACTCGCGACTCACGGCGTACGACCCGTTTCGAGCGGAAGGGTCGGTAGCGCCTTCAGGTCCCGCGAGGCCCGCGCACCGGCCCGCAGTTGGCGCAACCCGGCGGCGGCGATCATCGCGGCGTTGTCGGTCGAGAGCTGCACCGTCGGAAACAGGACCGGCAGATCGCGCGCCTCTCCTTCCGACGTCGCCACATCGCGAAGCCGACCGTTGGCGGACACGCCGCCGGCGATACCGAGGCTGCGGGCCCCGAACCGCCGCGCCGCCTCGAACGCCCCCTCAAGCAGGGCGTCCACCACCGCCCGCTGAAAACTGGCGCACACGTCGGCCGTCTCCCGCTCGTTCAGCGGGCGGCCGTGCTCCGCCACGTGACGCTGCACATGCCGTGCGACCGCCGTCTTGAGTCCGCTGAAGCTGAAATCCAGTCGCCCGGGCGACATCGGAAATCCCGGCGGCTTCACCCTCGGCGCTCCCGGGGCGCGATCGGCGTGGGTCATCCGCGCCACCGGAAACGCAATCGACCGCTCGTCGCCGGCGCGGGCCAGCCGGTCGACCGCCGGTCCACCGGGGTACGGCAACCCGAGCAATTTGGCGACCTTGTCGAACGCTTCCCCCGCGGCGTCGTCGCGGGTCCGTCCCACGAGCCGGTAGGTGCCCGCCTCCGGCAGGTGATACAGACTCGTGTGCCCGCCGGAAACGACGAGTACGACACCCGGAAGGGCGAGGTCAGGATGACAGAGGAAGAGAGATTCGATGTGTCCGGCCAGGTGATTGACCGCGACCAACGGGCGGTTGAGTCCGAGCGCCAGCGCCTTCGCGAAGGCGACCCCGACGAGGAGCGACCCGACCAGGCCGGGCCCCTGGGTCACGGCGATGGCGTCGAGGTCCGTCCACCCGACGCCCGCGTCGGCCAACGCGCGCTCGACGACTCCACACAGGTCGCGCAAGTGTTGTCGCGAGGCCAACTCCGGCACCACGCCGCCCCACTCGCGATGGATCTCAACCTGCGAGGCAATCACGCTCGACCGGATCTCGGGCGCCGGCCGGTCTCCGCCGCCGTCAACGGCGACCGCGGCCGCCGTCTCGTCGCAGGAGGTTTCGATAGCGAGGAGCGTGGTCAGGCTCATGGTGTCCGGCCTTCAGGACGCGCCTTCAGGCCGCGCCGCACGCCTCACGGAGACTCGCGTCAAACGGCGGCCGACACACGCCGTGCTCGGTTATGATGCCCGCCACGTATTCGGCCGGGGTCACATCGAACGCCGGGTTCCACACGCTCGCCCCCTCGGGCGTCAGCTGGGCCGGACCCAGGTGGGTGATCTCTTTGGCGTCACGCTCTTCGATCGGTATGCCCGACCCGTCCGGGGTCGACAAGTCGATCGTCGACACGGGGGCCGCCACGTAGAACGGTATGCCGTGCGCGCGCGCGAGCACCGCGACAGTGTAGGTGCCGATCTTGTTGGCGACGTCCCCATTGGCGGCAATCCGGTCAGCCCCGACCACGACGAGGTCGACGCACCCGGCGCGCATCAGCGCCCCGGACATGCCGTCGGTGATGACCGTGGTCTCGATGCCGTCCCGCACCAGCTCCCACGCCGTCAAACGGGCCCCCTGCAGAAACGGGCGCGTCTCGTCCGCGAATACCGCCACCCGTTTCCCCGCCTCGACGGCCGCCCGCACCACTCCGAGCGCCGTGCCATATCCCCCCGTGGCCAACGCCCCGGCGTTGCAATGCGTGAGCACACGCGCGTCGTCCGGCACGACGGCGGCCCCGTGCGCACCCAGGGCTCGACAACTAGCCACGTCTTCGTCGTGCACGCGGGCCGACTCCGCGTCGATGGTGGCGGTCAACTCATCCGTCGACTGTCCGGCCAGCATCGCCGCGGCGAATACCCGCTTCATCCGCTCGATGGCCCAGAACAGATTCACCGCCGTCGGACGGGTCGCCGCCAGCATGCCGCACGCCCGATAGAACTCGGTCGCCAGCTGCGTGGTGCCGGTCGCGGTGCTGCGGCGCACGGCCAGCGCCAGCCCCATCGCCGCCGCGACCCCAATCGCCGGGGCGCCGCGGATCACCATTGTTCGGATCGCCTTGGCCACATCCTTCGCCGTTCGACAGCGCACGTACACCTCGCGGGCCGGCAGCTTCCGCTGGTCGATCATCACCACGTCGCCGTCTTCCCAATCAATCGTCGGTAGCATGTCTGTCGTCGTCCTCCGCAGCCGTCAATCATAGTAACGTGGCCGCGCGCCAGGGCACAGATCTCATCGTGGCGGACGACTTTAGCCGTGCGATCGCAGGCCTGAAGGCCTGCGCCACCAGGGCTTGACCTCTCCGATGCTTCTTGTCCGGCAGGTGGAGATTGCTAGAGCAGGATCGAGGCCAGGGCGGCGTTGATCAGCGTGGCGAGGAACCCACCGAGTAGGGCGATGGGACCGAGGCGCGCGAGATCCGCGCGACGAGACGGGGCGAGTGCGCCGATACCGCCGAGCAGAATGCCGACCGATCCGAAATTGGCGAACCCCGTGAGCGCGAACGTCGCCACCATGCGGGTGTGCTCGCTGACCGCGCCGAGATAGGTGTCGTTCAATTTGATGAAGGCCACGAACTCGTTGGTCGCCAGTTTCGTGCCCAGCAGATCGGCGACCGCCGGCAGGTCGCTCGACGCGACCCCCAGCAAGGCCGCCACCGGCGCGAACAGCCATCCGAAAATCGCGGTCAAACTGAGATTCGCGCTCACCAGGCCAAGGCCGTAGTCAATCATCGCAATGAAGGCCAAAAACGCGATCAACATCGCCGCGACGTTGATCGCGAGCCGGGTCCCATCCGAGGCACCGGAGGCCAGCGCATCAATGATGTTGACGTGTTCACGTTCCACGACGATACGCACATCGCCGACGGTGGCTGGCGTCTCCATCTCCGGCAGCAGGATCTTGGACAGATAGAGGCCGCAGGGCGCCGCCATGACACTGGTCGTGAGAACGCCGACCGGGTCGGCGCCCAGGCTGATGTAGATCGCCATGACGGTACCCGCAATCGTGGCCAGCCCCCCCGTCATCAGTGCCAACAGCTCTGACTGCGTCATACCGGCGATATAGGGTCGAATGACAATCGGCGCCTCGGTCACTCCCAAGAACACGTTGGCCGCTGCCGACAAGCTCTCGGCGCCGCTGGTGCCCATGACGCGCGACATGACGCGGGCCATCAACTTCACGGCCACTTGCAGCACCCCGAGGTGATAGAGCACCGTGAAGACCGACGACATGAAGATGAGAATCGGCAGGGAGGCGAACGCCAGGACCATCCCGTCCTGAAACTGCTCCCCCATCTGTTGCGGGTCGGCCAGTACGCCGAAGACGAACCGCGACCCGGCGTTGGTGAACTCGAGGAATTGCGTCGCGACGGCGGCCACCATGGCGAAGAACTGGTAGCCGGGCCGAACCCCGCCGACCTCGACCTTCAAGATCAGGACCGCGAGTCCGATCTGGAGTGCCAACCCGCTCGCCACCAGGCGCGGATTCACGGCACGGATCCGGGCCGAACAAGCGCCAGCGACGGCGAGAAACGCCACGACGCCGGCCAGCGCGCGCACTCGGGGGTCGAGCACATCCTGTAGCCACAGCGCCCCGGCTCCGAGCAGACCGGCACCGGCCGCCAGCGCCAGACGCAGGCGCCAATCGTCGGATCCGGACGAATCGTTCGCTACGAGGGTCATGACGACCTGAAGATCATACGCGTATCCCGTGCCTGCCGTCGGCCCGCCGGCGGACCGCCGGATATGATACTGGTGACGTTTTGGACCATGAGTGACGCCCCGACACCAGAGCCGCTCGATTCTGCCCGAGCTGCCCGTCTCATCGCCTTTGCCCGCACGTGCGCGGCCCCGCTCGACCCGGCCGAATACGGCGTCGACCCCCTCGAGTACCTCTAGTGGCGAATCTCACTGATGCCGACCTCGCGCTGATCGTCGCCAGCGTAGTCATGGCGCTCGCCCTGATCCGGCTGTCCCTGACCGCGTCGCGCGCCGATCCGACGGCGCCGGACCGACTGGTGGCGGAGCTGCGGCTCGCGCAGTTTGGCGCTCTGATACTGGTGTTGACAGCCGGCGTGTATGTCGGATTCGCTCTCGCGCATGGCTCCAGCCCGGGGAGTGGCATCGACGTGGCCCTCGCCGTGGGGTTTCTTGTGCTCGCCTCGCTGGCGATCACGCAGGACCCGGGTACCGCGCTCACGATGCTGGCGCTGGGGTTTGCCGGTCACGCGGCCGTCGACCTGCTGCATGGAGCTGGCGCGCTGCCCTCGGACGCCCTGCCCACCTGGTACTCGACGGCCTGCGCGATATACGACGTCGGCCTCGCGGGAGTATGCTATCTGCCGATGGTGCGCCGGCCGTA